>DATGXY010000200.1:0-11062 GCA_035298525.1 Holophaga sp. | reverse complement strand
GCGGCCGGCACCTCCGAGGGGCCCGCCGGGTCCAGGAGGAGGGGGGCGGCGACGACGAGGGCCGGCCCCGTCCCGGGGGCGAGGAGATCCCCGGGGTACAGAAGGAGGGGCCGGTCCGAGGCCACCCAGGCGCCCTGGTCGGCCCCCTCGGGCACGGGGGCGGCCCGCAACAGCCCATCCAGGATCCGGTGCTTGCGCAGGATCAGGCCCTGGGCCTGGAGGAGGCCGTCGCCCTGGCGCACCGCGCCCACCAGCTCCCAGGGGGGGGCCGGTCCCCCCTCCCCCGCCCCGGGCACCCGGAACGTCCATTCCTCCAGGTCGTCCCCCAGGAGGGCCAGGGTCCGCTGCAGGTCGCCCTGCACCAGCAGGTTCCCCCTCAGGCGGCAGGCCGAGGCCAGGGCCCACCGGAAGACCCCCGCGGCCGCGGCCAGGGTGAGACCCAGGATGAGGAGCGCGGCCAGCAGTTCCACCAGGGTGAGGCCCCGCTCACGCACGGGGTCCCCGGCCCGGGAGGCGCAGGCGGCCTTCCCCGTCCTTCCGGTCCCAGCTCACCTGGACCTCCCGCCAGGGTGGGGGGGCCAGAACCTCCACCCGGAACCGGCCGGGTCCCTGGGGAGGCCTTCCCGCCAAGGCCCCCATGCCCGCCAGCCTTGCCTCGAAGCGGGTCCAGGTATCCCCCTGGAGGCGCCAGGTGGCCGCCAGGAGCCGGAGGAGCCCCCCCAGGCCGGCGCCCAGGACGACGACCGCCAGGAGGGCCTCCACCAGCACGATCCCCCGCCCTGCCCTGGCCATGGCGCCCCCCGGGCACGAGGGTGCCCCGGAGGCCGCCGCGGTTCCCTCAGTCCAGGGCCACGGCCACCGGGATCCTCAGCTCTGGCCGGCCGGGCGCGTCCAGCACGAGGATCAGGGTCTCCGCATAGGTCCCCTTGGGCGCTTCGGGGGAGAACCGCAGGCGCAGGGTCTGGACCCGGTCCCCCTCCGGCCCGGCCACCTCCAGGAGGCGGTTGCTGGTGCGGGCGGAAAGCACCCGCGCCCGGCCCTTGCCCCGGGGCCGCGCGGTCACCTGGGCCTCCAGGGCCTCGCCGGCCTTGCCCGCCAGGCCCACCCGCCGGGGTTCCACCTCGACCGGCGCCTGGCGCCGCCAGTGGACCTCCACATGGAGCACGGAAAGCTCGGGGTTCTGCACGTGCAGATCGAGGGTATCCACCCCCTCCAGCTTGCCGGGGGGCAGGCGCTTGCCCACCAGGAGCAGGTCCAGCATCTGGTCGTTGCCCCGGGGCCGGGTGGTGACCCCGAGCCAGGGGGCATCGGACAGGTCGGCCCGGGTCACGGCCAGGGGCCGGCCCGTGAAGGACTGGAGGCGCACGGAGGCGCGCCGGCGTTCCCCGGTCGTTACCTCGTCCATGAGAACCACCGGCTCGGAGACCGCGGCGGCGGCCACCACCTCGGCGTCGAAGGCCAGGTCCACCCCGGCCCGATCCGGGTCGTCGCTTTCAATGCGCACGGTCTTGTGCACGGGCCCCATGAACCCCCGGGTATTGAAGGTGAGGTTCAGGTCCGTGGCCTCCCCCGGTTCAAGCACCCGCTTGACCAGGGGGGCGGTGGTGCACCCGCAGGCGGGCAGGACCCGGTCGATGTGGAGGGGGGCGCTCCCCCCGTTCCGGAGGCGGAAGGTGTGCTGGACCCAGGTGCCCACCGCCACCCGCCCGAAGGCGTGCCGCTCGGGTTCCAGGATCAGCCGGGGCCCGGCCGGGGTCTGGGCCGCCAGCAAGGTCCCCAGGCACACCCACGCCAGGGATGGGACCAGGCGGGCGGCGTACCGGGAACGGACCATGCCAGGGCCTAGTGCATCGTGTAAAGATTGCTGCCGTTCTGGTTGGTCTGGTACACCAGGGCGCTGCCCAGGGTGGTGTCATTGACGTTCAAGGTGTAGGTGAGGCCCGTGGACCCGATGTTCACGGCGTATTTCATCTTGGTCGTATTGCCCTTGGCGGAGAAGCCGGGGGCGGGGTTCGTGCTGGCGGTGGGGGTCGCGGTGGACGTCCAGTTGTAGGTGCCGGCGGCGCCATAGATGCCCAGGTCGGCCTTGCGGTTCTCCAGCTGCATGCGGAGCACCTGGGCGTTGGCCTGGGCGTCGCCGATGATGCGGGCCCGGCGCCGCTGCCCCAGGTACGAGGGGATGGCGATGCCGGCCAGGATCCCGATGATGGCCAGGACCAACAGGAGCTCCACGAGGGAGAAGCCATGGGAGGTTTTCCTTGCGATCATCGGGATTCTCCTGGGACGGTACCGCATCTTAGCGCACCACCCGCCAGTTGCGAATGCGGAAGCCCCGGGCGCTGCTCGTGTCCTTGACGGCCTGGATGTCCGGCGTATTGGCGCCCTGGGTGCCGGCGGCCTGGGAGGCCTTGGCGCCCCCCTGCATCACGTAGTCGCCGGCATCCACCAGCTGGCTGGAGAGGGAATTGAAGGTGAAGGCCAGGCCCGAGCACCCGTCGGCGCTGGAGCTGCCGGTGCCGGTGGTGATGTCCCCGACCTTGGCGGCGGTGATATCGATCTCGGGGTTGAAGTAGAGGGGCCGCATGATATCGCACTGGCGGAAGGTGCGGGTGGTGCTGTAGGGCGAGCACGCGAAGCCCGAGGACCCGTAGATGTTGTAGAAGGAGAAGAAGACGGCGCCGTCCTTGATGAGGGGGCTCACCAGGACCTTGTCCCGGGTGTAGTTGGGGCTGTCGCCGGCGGGGGCCAGCAGGGGGTTGGTGGAATCGTTGTGGGGCAGATCGATGTACCAGCCGTACTTGTAGTTGCTGCCCTGGTTGGTGGCGGAGTCGTACTGGCCCCACATGTAGGTGCTGGAGCCGGAGGCGACGCGGGCGTCGGCGTAGGTCGTCGCCCAGGCGCTGGTGATCGCCTGGAGCTTGGTGTCGGGGATGACCCCGGTGGAGTTCTGCAGGTCCGCGAAGGCGTAGAAGCGGTTGTAGGCCGCGGGGCTCCGGGTCGCGCTCACGGTGGCCCCGCCGGAGGTCACGTAGCTGAAGTCCTCGGGGTAGTCGGCGGGGTTGTTGCGGTCGCCGGCCCCGATGGCGACCATGACGGTCACGGGCTTGACGGCCTTGGTGCCCACCGGAACGGGGACCGGGAAGTCGCCGGGGAGGCGGAAGGCGTCCGGCGCGGTGGTGAAGCGCACGCTGGCGTCCTTGTAGATGGGCCGGACATTGGCGGCGTCCACCCAGGTGCTGATCCTGGCGGAATCGGCCCGGAAGGTGGTGACGGTGGCGGTCAGGTCGGCGTTGATGGCCCAGACGCCGCCGGTCATGTCGCCGAAGTAGATGCGGTTGGTGAGGCCCGCGGCCTGGTCGATGACGGACACGGGCACGACGCCGCCCGCGATGGCTCCCACCGTGGTGCCCGTGGGGGCGGTGCGGAAGTCCCAGGGCTGCTGGCGCACGTGGGCGCCGGTCATGGGGTCCAGGGCCAGGATCAGGCGGCCCAGGCCGTTCTGGAAGTAGCTGGTGTGGGCCGTGGCGTCGTCATTGAGGAAGCGGGCGTTGATCTCGTCGTTGGAGTACCCGCCGGAGATGAAGACGCAGCGCTTGAGGGTGTCGTCGTCCAGGCGCACGTACCCGAAAGCCGGCACGCTGGTGCTGGCGCCCATGGTGCGCAGGAGGGAGACCTGGCTGGTGTCCGTGGCCGAGGGGGTCTCGATGGTGCCGGTGGAGGAGCGCAGCCACCAGGCCAGCTTGGGAAGCCGGGGCGTGGCGGCGGTGGAGCCCTCCTTGGAGATGTTGATGGCGAAGTAGTCCCGGGCCCCCTTGCGGAAGCTGAAGATGACGGTGGCGTCCTCGTCCACGCCCACCCGGGTGTCCCCGGTCACGCTGCCCGTGGAGGGCTTGTCCACGTGGTAGAGCACCGCGTCGCCGTCCACCCCGTAATGGTGCTTGTAGACGGCGGGGTCGGTCTGGGTCTGCTGGTTGTACAGGTCCCACAGCATGGGGAAGAGGTTCGGGGGCAGGAAGGTCCACAGTTCGGTGGCCTTGGCCTGGTAGTAGCCGGCGGTGTTGCCGGCCACGGGCTTGGCGGCCACCTCCACGAAGCAGTGCAGGTTCCCGGTGTTGGTGCCCACGATGACGAGCCGGGTGTGGGGGTCCGTGTAGTTGCTGCCGTAGGCGTCGGTGATGAACGAGTCCGTGAGGCCCAGGTTGGCGACGTGGCTGCGGGAAAGCTCGATGGCCAGGGGGGCGGAATTGACGATGTCGCCCATGATGTTCAGGTGGCCCAGGGTGGTGCCGTCGGAGGCGGTGTCCGTCTTGTCACGGTTGCGCAGGTCCGTGTCGCTGGTGGGGTTGTAGGCCCCCAGGATGAAGCGCATGAGGTTGCGGGCGTCGTCGTCGGTGGGCAGGCCGTGGGAGGTGATCCAGGAGGACAGGTAGTACGTGTTGGTGGGGTCCTTGGCGGCCATCCACCCCTTGACGCGGGTCACCTGGGCCGAGGCGGTGCCGCCGTTGGCCGAGTGGACGTACTTGTCCATCTGGTTGCTGCCGTCCAGGATGTAGGCGCGGCGGTTCCTCCAGGAGAGGGCCGTGCCGCCCAGGATCTTGTCGGTGTTGATGTTGGGGACGTTCTGGTAGTTCCCGAAGATGGTGTAGGCGCTCCACAGGTTCAGCACGTCGAAGTCGGCGGTGTTGGTGCCCGTGTTGTTGATGGTGCTGAAGGTCTTCGTGCCGTCGTCCACGCCGTAGAACTGGACGATGTTCTGCACCGTGCCCAGGGCGGTGCCGGGGACGGTGGTGCGCTTGAGGCCGATGGCGTAGAGGTTGCCGGACCACAGGGGCACCCGGGCGCTGGGGTCCGTGGTGGCCGTGGTCTGGAAGGTGCCGAAGTAGGCCTGGTTGGCGTTCTGCACGCCGGTGGCCGGGGTGGCGGGAGCGGACAGGGCGGCCTTGCCATACACGATGTAGCTGGCGGCGCTCTTGATGGCCTGCTCCAGGGTCGTGGGGTCCGCGGTGGGGAAGTAGCGGACGTTATTGGCGTTGGCCGGCTGATAAAAATAGATCAAATCGCTGGAGGGAGCGGGGTTGGAGGCGGACCAGCGGGGGTTCTTCGGATTGCCCCACTGGGCCATGTCGAAGAATTCCTCGTGGGGGTTCCGGCCGTTGTTGTCGCTGGCGAGCACGTACGTGCCGGGCACGGCCAGGCTGATGGCCATGGTCTGGATGGCCATGGTCTTCTTGGTGGTGGCGTCGTTCCAGGGGGCGTCGTAGTTGGCGGAGTTGTTGGTGACCCCGGCCAGGCCGAAGGCGGCGTAGGCGGCCATGACCGCCGGGTGGAAGTAGTCGCTGCCCGGGATGAAGGTGCTGTTCGCCATCTGGCTGGAGATGGTGGCGATGGGGTAGTTGACCCCGCCCTTGCTCAGGCCCGAGTTGCCGTGGGTGTAGGAGTAGTACCCGGAACTGGGCCCGCCGTAGGCGGCGGCCTGGTCCCCGCTGGATTCCAGGGAATCGTTCATGGCCGTGGCGGAGAGGGGGACCACCACCACGTCGCCCCCGCAGGAGCCGGAACCGAACTTGGTGGTATCCCGCACGATCTTCCGGTAGGTGTTGGCCAGGGCCACGGCCAGGGGACCGGGGGTATAGGCGTCAAAGGAGGCGTCGTTGGAGCCCCAGTCCGAGATGGCCTTGGTCTGGGTGCCCACGAGATCCTTGGGACCGATGACCTGGAGGGCGCTGTTGCCCGCCGTGAGAAGGGCCCCGGTCAGGGAGCGGATATCGGACAGGTAGCTGGCGTTGGTTTCCGCGCCGGCCCGGTCCGCCCGGTACGTGGACGGGGTGGCATAGGCGGTGGCGGTCAGTTCCTCGTCGTTGTTGGCATCGCCGTAGGCCGGGGCCAGGAAGCGGTAGTACCAGACGCCCAGGCCCCACTTGTCCACGAAGGCGTTGGTGACGGCGAACTTCTGGGCCTGGAGCCGGGTCAGGACGGGCAGGTGGTTGGCGAAGCCCTGGCCCGTGGCGGTGGCGGTGCCGCCCGAGCCGTTGGAGATGGTGGTGTTGTCGGTGACGCTGGGCACGGCGTAGCCGCCCGAATAGCCGTAGCTGTTGGTGGTCCAGTCCACCGTGCCGGCCTTGTTGCCCGTGAGGGGGTACGATCCGCGGATGGACTTGCCGTAGAAGATCCAGGAGAGGTAGTCGGGGGAGTAGTAGAACTGCCCGAGGACCGTGTCCGTGTAGCCGCTGATGGTCCGGGTGGCGTTGGCGGCGGTGTTGGAATAGGCGTCGTAGAGGATGCCCGTGTGGCCGCTCTGGTACGTGTAGCGGCGGGAGAAGTTGCGCTGGTGGGGCTGGATCGTCGGGAACGGCGTCGCGGTGGTGGGGGTGGGGGGGACGCCCACGAAGGAGGGGGTGTCGAAGATGTTCCAGGGGCACGGGATGTCCACCGTGCGGGTGATGTCGACCTGGTTCTTGCCGCTGCCCGAAGTGCCCACCACCAGGGAGAAGCGGATGTGGGTGACGGGGTTGCCGCTGGCGTTGGCCAGGGTGGTGGGGACATCGGTGTTCCAGGCCACCTCGGCCATGGCCGTGCCGGTGCCGGTGTGGGCCATGGGGTAGCCCACCAGGTCCGTGCTGCCGCCCACGGCGGTGCGCACCGTGAGGGGGCTGGTGCTGGGCCAGGTGTACAGCCTCACTTCGGCCCGGGTGCCGTTCCTGCGCATGCCGAAGACGTAGCCGAGGATGGGGTTGGTGCGGTTCAGGGCCGTGCCCGAGGGACCCGGCTTGTAGAACACGGTGGCACCGGACACGTCCGACGGCGCCACGTGGGCGCCGGCCCCCAGGAAGGCCGACCGCGCCTTGTTGGTGAGGTAGTCGTAGCTCTCGAACACGCCCCGGCTGGCCACGGTGGAATCCAGGATCAGGACGAGCTTGCCCGTGCCCGACTTGGACTTGTACACGTCGCTCAGATCGGTGGCGGTGAAGAGGTTGGGTTCCACCTGGGCCCTGAGGGCGAAGGCGCAGGCGAGGCTCATCAGGAAGGCTGCGGCATGCTTGAATCGCATGGGGGACTCCGGGTTCGGAAGGGGTGCTACTGGCCGGGGATGTATTCGACCAGGGCTTCACGCTGGGCGATGAAGGCCTGGGTGGTGCCGAGGATGTTGGCCCGGCCCGTGGTGCGCATGAGGAAGAGGCCGCCGGTGGACTTGGCCTTGGCGCCGCTCCCCAGGGCGGAGAGGGGCTTGCCCAGGTAGCGGACCTCGGAATCGAAGGCCTGCTGGACGACGGACTTCTGGAGGAAGGTGGAGGACCCGGCCACGTAGCCGGTCTGGAAGAGTTCGGGGGCGGTGCTGGTGTCGTAGTCCACGCTGCGCAGGAAGAACCGGGTGGAACCGGTCTGGTTGCTGAGGAGGCCGTAGTCCCCGGCCCCCGCGGTGTTGGGATAGGGGTCGTCCCCGGGCACGAGGATGGTGGCGTCGTCCGTGCCCAGGGCCAGGAGGATCTTCTGCATCTGGGCCTGCACGTAGCCGGGGCCGCCGGTGAGGCTGGTCGAGGTGAGGGTGGACGTGTTGTTGCCCAGGGCGTCCACGCTGGCCGTGATGACCTTGCCCGCGTCGGGGTTGCTCCAGGTGATGGTCCAGTCCATGCCGCTATCGGCGGCCTCGGCGGCCTTGCGGCCCGTGCCCTCGTTGCCCGTGATGGCCAGGTCCCGGAGGGAGGTCTGGCTCACGGCCAGGGCGGCCACGGTCATGGTGGCCAGGATGATGAAGGCGAGGAGGATGACGAGGCCTCCCCGTTCAGAGGCGCGGGGGGAAGCGAAGGGACGGCTCATGGGGCACCCAGGGCGAAGTTCCGGGGGGAGACGAAGAGGGTTTCCCGGCGGGTCCGGTACGCGGCCTGGTTCGCCGCGCCGGCGTACTCGGTGCGCCGGGTCTGGGTGCGGGTCTCCACGTCGATCTTCAGGAGGACGGTCGCGTAGTTGAACCAGAAGGGATCCGCCGTGCTGGACATGCCCCCGGCGAGGGCGGCGGCCAGGGGGCTGGTGGAGGCCAGGGTGGTGAAGGCGTTGGAGGTGGCGGTGCGGATGGCCGCCCACTGGCTGGCGGTCAGGTTGTTGGCCTGACGGACCCAGGTGTGGCCCCCGTCCAGGCTCCAGTCGAGCTTGAAGGAGGTGACCCCTTCCATGATCAGTTCCGCGTTCCCCCAGGTGGTGCTCCCCACGGTCCGGGTGCGGCGCACCAGGCAGGGCACGGTGGCGGTGGAGCTGGCCGGATCCAGGGCCAGGGGCTGGATGGTGTAGCTCACCACCTGCATGGGCCGGATGAAGGCGACCTCGGCCCCGGCCTTGTGCGCCTTCATGAGCTGGCCGGAAATGAGGGGGTTCACGGCGTTGTTGCCGTAGTCGTCCAGGAGGCTGGCGCCCGTCGCGAACGCCACCGTGCCGGTGCTGCCGGGGGCGGCGGAGGCCACGAAGAGTTCCATGGCGGAATCCTTGATCCACACCACGTCGCCGGCATGGACCAGGTCCTTGCCGGAGGCGAAGGTGCAGGAGAGGGACGTGCCGCCCGCGGCCGTGGCCGAGGCGATGGTGGCCTGGGTGGGCAGGGGCACGTCCATGACCACCTGCAGCTCGTCGGGGGCGCCGATGGATTCCGTCGTGCCGTCGTTGCGGGTGACGGTCACCGCCGTGGCGCTGGTCTCGATCATGAGGGGCGGCTGGGTGCTGGTCGCCAGCTCGGTGACCAGGCGGGGAGGCATGAGGTAACCGGCCTGCTGGATATCGTTCTGGAGGAGGGACAGGGCCCAGCGGGCGTTCCGCTGCATGCCCGACGTCTCCAGGGCCGTGGCGAAGACACTGACATTGGCCGTGAAGACCTTGTACATGCCGCCCATGAGGATGGAGGTGAAGACCACGGCGACGAGCAGCTCGACGAGGGAGAAGCCGGCGCTCCGGGGCCGGCGGACCGGTTCACATGCGCACATAACGGCTCACCGAGAAGGCCCTGGACTTGGGCGTATTGGGATTCTGGGCGTCGTACTCCCTCCAGGTCACGTTCACGGTGAACTCCTGGAGGGCGGTCCTGGCGTAGGGGTAGACCACGCCCGCGTTCCGGGTCCAGGTGGTGGTGTAGACGAGGGTCTTGTCGGCGGTGTAGCCCGGGCTCGTGTTCACCGTGTAGTAGGGATCGTCCTGGGGCAGGCCGAGCACGGTGAAGCTGGGGCCCGCAGCGGGGGAGGTGCTGCTGGCCCCCGCCACCGGATCGATGAAGGAGAAGGTGCGGCCGTTGAGGGCCACGGACCCGTCGGCGGAAAGGAGGCGCTCCGCGCTGGTGACGGCGCCCTCGGCCTGGATGCGGTCCAGGATGCCGTGGGCGATGTAGGTGGCCGTGCCCATCTGGCGGGAGGTGGTGCCCTGGGACACGGAGGAGATCTGCAGGGCGGCCAGGCCCAGGAGGCCCACGGCGAGGATGAGGGCCGCCATCAGCATCTCGAGCAGCGTGAAGCCCCGCTCCCCGGATCGCGTCCGGGGCCCGGGGAGGGGTCGGGGATTCAGTCCAGTCGTCGCCACTTGGCCTCCGCGCGCTCGGCTCCGGTCTGGGCGGAGTCGGCCTTGTAGTAGGTCTCGATGGTGCCCCGGCCCGTGATGAGGATCACCCCGTAGGGCATGCCCTTCTGGTTGGGGGTGGTGCCGGCGATGCCCAGCCACAGGCCGCCCGTGATATCGCTGCGGGTGCCGGTGGAGGTGATGGACTGGGGCAGGCCGGCCGAGGAGAAGCCCTGCTTGCTGGTGCCCACCTGCAGGGGCGTGTCCCAGTTGGCGAAGCCCAGGTTGGCCAGGGACGCCAGGGACTGCACCGGCTCGGCCTCGGTGCCCACGGGGGGCGGCATGGCCATGAAGAAGCCCGCGTTGGCCCGCCACCGCTCGCCGAAGGTCACGCTGGCCAGGGGCACGGTGTTCAGGGTGCCGTCGGCCTTCAGGTCGAAGACCTGGATCCGGGGGGGATTCTGGGAGACGACGAAGTTCACGTTCCGGCCGCCGGCCATGGCCAGGGTGCGGGCCTGCTTGAAGGCCGACGAGGCCTCCATGAGGCCCGATTTCACGGCGCCCGGCGACCGGGGCGTCAGCACGGCCACCCCCGCGAAGGCCAGGATGCCGATGATCACCAGGACCACCAGCAATTCGATCAAGGAGAATCCCTGGTTGAAGGCCCGGCTTCGGGGTCGATCCCCTGGGGACAAGGTCATGGCAGGCTCCCTATGCGTCGCAAGCTTGAAGTTAGCCCTAGCCGCCCGCCCGCGCCTCGTTTTACAAACGCCCTTTAATCTTTTACTTGGATTCGACCCGAAGGCGCCCCCACCCTCAGCGGGCGAGCAATGTAACAAAAAAATACACCCCGTGGAGGGTCCACGGGGAGGCGGGGAGGGCCTGGGGCGGGTTCGCCGTGCAGGAGGCGCCTTGAGGCATGGGGACAAGCCAACGATCCATGGGATCGGTGGGATGCCGAGCAGGCCCTGGAACCGACCTTGGATCTCAGACGCCGAAGCTCAGGGGATCCCGGTCCACGGTCACGGCCCCCCCGGGCGCCAGGGGGGCGACCCGCATGGCCTCGCCCAGGGGGCCCCGGCCGGCGGCCTTGACGATGAGCTGGAAGCGCCAGCGGTCCTTCATGCGGGGGATGGGGGCCTCCAGGGGGCCCAGGATGCGGAGCCCCGGCACCCGCTCCAGGTCCCGGCGCAGGGCCCGCAGGGGCTCCAGGGCCGCGGCCGGGGTCTCGCCCTCGCTGCGGTAGAGGCTCATGGCGGCGTAGGGGGGGTAGCCCAGGGCCTCGCGGTAGGGCAGCTCCTCCTCGGCGAAGGCCCGGAAATCCTGGGCCACGGCGTGGATGATGGCGGGATGGTCAGGGCTGTAGGTCTGCAGGAGGACCCGCCCGGGCAGCTCGGCCCGCCCCGCCCTGCCCGCCACCTGCGTGAGGAGCTGGAAGGTGCGCTCCGCGGCCCGGAAGTCGGCGATCTTGAGCCCCAGGTCGGCGTTGAGGATGCCCACCAGGGTGAGCCGGGGGAAGGTGTGGCCCTTGGCC
>DATGXY010000199.1:0-4698 GCA_035298525.1 Holophaga sp. | reverse complement strand
GACGCTGGTGCTCCCCGTGCGCTCCCGGAGGGGGGCCTGCTCCAGGCGCCCGTGGCGGAGCAGGAAGAGCCCGCCCCGCTCCATGCCGATCCAGAGGGTCCGCCGGCCCTGGGGGTCCACGGTCTCGGCCAGGGCCCTGACCACCGGGTCGGCGAGGGTGGCGTTGCCCTCGAAGGCCTTCCAGTGCTCGCCGTCCCAGGTCCAGAGGCCGCGGTGGGTGCCCACCCAGAGGATGCCGTCCCGTTCAAGCAGGCAGTGGAGGCGGCCGTCGGGGAGCTCCGAGGGGACGTAGCTCCAGGCCCCGTCCGCGTACCGGGCCAGGCCCCGGCCGTAGGTGGCCGCGAAGAGGATGGGCCGCCCCGAGGCATCCTTCCGGGAGCTCTCGAGCACGGCGTTGATGTTCTCCAGGGGCGTCCCCTGGGCCGAGTTGTGGACCTTCAGGCCCTCCCGGCGGTACTCCAGGAGCCCCTGGAACCGCGTGCCGGCCCACAGGGATCCGTCGGAAGTGGCCGTCATGGCCCCGGTGTTCACCATCAGGGCGTACCCGCTGGCGGGGCCCTCCATCCTCCGCCAGGACCGGCCGTCGAACCGCGCGATCCCCGCGATGGTCCCGGCCCAGAGGCGCCCCTCCCGGTCCTGGGCCAGGGCGTTGATGGTCGTCTGGGGCAGGCCCTCGGCCTCCCGGAAGGCCTTCATGGGACGCAGCCCGGGGGGCTCCGGCGCCTGGGCCCGGCCCGCGGCGCAGAGGGCCACGACCGCGAACAGCGCGGCGACGGCCTTCTGGAGGGGGCGTGGGCCTGGCATGGCGTCCTGGGTCAAGGTTCAGGCCGATTATGGCACCAAGGGACCACCGGGGGTCACTCCCCCTTCCCGATGTGGGCGAAGAAGCTGCTTCGCCGGACCTCCTCCTGGACGCGGATGCCGTGGTGGAGGGGCGGGAAGGCCCGCTGCTCGCAGTCGGCGCGGTCGCAGAGGCGGCAGGTGACCCCCACGGGCACCGGAGGCTGGTCCAGGAGGAGGCCGTCGGAATAGACCAGTTCCCGGGCATGCTCGATGCCGCAGCCCAGGCCCACGGCCTGCATGGCGTGCGGGCCCCGGTAGGACCCCGTGTCCTTGCGCACGGTGCGGGCGATGCAGAAGTACTTGGCCCCGTCCGGCATCTGGCTGATCTGGCTCCGGATGAGGCCGGGGGTGAGGAAGGAGGCGTGGATGTTCCAGCGGGGGCAGCACCCCGAGTACCGGGCGAAGCGGATTCCCGACCCCGAGAAGCTCTTGGAGATGTTGCCGGCGATGTCGATCCGCAGGAAATGGAAGGGGACCCCTTCCTCGCCGGGCCTGCGCAGGGTCGTCATGCGGTGGCAGACCTGCTCGAAGCTGGCCTGGAAGCGCCGGCCCAGGAGCTCGATGTCGTACCGGGAGCCCCTCGCCGCCTTCAGGAAGGGCCCGTAGGGCATGAGCACGGCCCCCGCGAAGTAGTTGGCCAGGGCCACCCGCGCCATGGAGCGCGCCGGCCCCTCGGGAAGCAGGGGATCCCGCACCAGGGCGTCCAGGGTCTCCCCCAGGGCCAGCAGGGCCCACTGGTGGGCCAGCTGGAAGGCCCGGCTCCGCAGGGGCAGCAGCTCGGAAAGGCTCAGGACCCCGCTGCCGGGATCGAAGCGCCGCAGGATGCCGGGGGCCTCCGGGGCCCGGTGGACCCGCACCGACACCCCCCTGCCCCGGAAGACATCGATGAGCTTGTTGTACAGCAGATCCTGGTCCAGCCCATGGCGGCCCCAAAGCTCCTCCGCCGCCTCCTCCAGGGCCGGGAAGTGGTTCATGGCCCGCTGGATGAAGTCCCCCGCCGCCTCCGAGGGCAGGGGCGCGGCCGGGGCCTGGAGCCCTTGGCCGTCACTTAGGTGGTCCGCCATGGCCTCCAGGCGGCGGCGCCCCTCCCGGTGGGCCTGGTACAGGAGGAACACGGCCTGGGCGACCCCGGGACAGGCCTGGGCAAGCTCCCTCACCTCGGCGGCCGGCAGGTCCAGGTTATCGAAGAGGGGATCCCCGAAGGCCTCCATGAGGTCCTCGGCCAGCCGCACGTCCTCCTGGGGGGCGAAGACCTTCAGGTCCACCTTGAAGGCTTGGGCCAGCTGGATGAGCAGGGGGGCCGTGAGCGGCCGCTTGTTCCCTTCGATGAGGTTCAGGTAGCTGGGGCTGATGCCCAGGCGCTGGGCCATGGCGGTCTGGCTCAGACCCTCCTGGCGGCGGAGGGCCCTCACCTTGGCCCCAAGGCGGGGGGCCTGGCGGCTGGGGGCGGTTTCCCGCATGGGGGCTCCTTTACAAGATTTACATGACCTGATCAGTGGGATTTGCCGCTTTTGACAGCTCAACCGATTGAAAAACAAGGTTCTCTTGCGTTCCGCAAAGAATAGGTCAATTTGTGACTGAGATCAATTCTCTCGGGGGTCCCCCATGAACCACATGTCCATTCCCGGCGCAGGCGGCGTGTCCTTGGCCTGCCATTCCGATGAAACCGTCCTCACCTCCGCGGCCCTCGGGTTCCTGGCCGACCTGACCCGCCGGTTCCGCCCGGCCCTGGAGGGGCTCCTGCGGGCGCGCATCGAGCGCCAGGCCCGCCTGGACCAGGGCGGGTCCCTGGACTTCCTGCCGGAGACGGCCCCCGTCCGCGAAGGGGAATGGACCGTGGCCCCCCTCCCGGAGGCGCTCCTGGACCGCCGGGTGGAGATCACCGGCCCCCCCGAGCGGAAGATGCTCATCAACGCCCTCAACAGCGGGGCCCGGGTGTACATGGCCGACTTCGAGGACAGCCTGGCCCCCACCCTGGAGAACCTCCTGGACGGCCAGCGCAACCTCATGGAGGCCGTGCGCGGCACCCTCTCCCACGTGGACCGCGGCACCGGCAAGGTGTACGCCCAGGAACCCGGCGGGGCGGCCCTCATGGTGAGGCCCCGGGGCCTGCACCTGCCCGAGCGCAACCTGGTGGTGGACGGGGCCCCCGTCCCCGCCCCCCTCTTCGACGCGGGCCTCTTCCTCTGGCACAACGCCGCGGCCCAGCTGGCCCGGGGGGCCGTGCCCGCCCTCTACCTGCCCAAGCTGGAGCACCACCTGGAGGCGCGGTGGTGGAACGAGGCGCTGGAGGCCATGGAGGACGCCCTGGCCCTGCCCCGGGGGACGGTGCGCACGACGATGCTCGTGGAGACCCTGCCCGCCGCCTTCCAGATGGAGGAGCTCCTCCACGAGCACAGGAGCCGGGCCGCGGGCCTGAACCTGGGCCGGTGGGACTACATCTTCTCCACCATCAAGACCCGCCGGGCGGATCCCGCCGCGGTCCTGCCCGACCGGAGCGAGATCCGCATGGACCTGCCCTGCATGAAGGCCTACGCGCGGCTCCTGGTGCGCACCTGCCACCGCCGGGGGTGCCTGGCCATGGGGGGCATGAGCGCCTTCGTGCCCCAGCGGGGCGACGCCGAGGGCACGGAACTCGCCTTCGCCCAGGTGCGCGCCGACAAGCGCCGGGAGGCCGCCGACGGCTGCGACGGAACCTGGGTGGCCCACCCCGCCCTGGTCCCCGTGGCCATGGGTCCCTTCGACGAGGCGCTTCGCGGGCCCAACCAGATGCACGTGGTCCCGCCCCCGGTGGAGGGCCGGGAGCTCCTGGAGGTCCCGCAGGGCCCCCGGACGGAAAAGGGGCTCCGCCACAACCTGAAGGTGGGCATCCGCTACCTGGAGTCCTGGCTGCGCGGCCAGGGCTGCGTGGCCCTCTACGGACTCATGGAGGACGCGGCCACCGCCGAGATCTGCCGCATGCAGACCTGGCAGTGGGTCCACCACGGCGCCGAGGTGGAGGGCCTGGGCCGCCTGGACCGCGCCCTCTTCCACGCCCTGGTGGATTTCTCCCTCCACCAGATCCGGGCCGAGGTGGGCGAGGACGCCTTCGAGGACGGCCGATACCTGGAATCCGCCGACCTCTTCGAGACCCTCGTCCTGGACCGGGACCCCGCCCCCTTCCTCACCCTTCCCGCCTACGACCTGCTCCTGGAGCCGGTCCTCTCCTGAGGTGAACCATGATCTCGCCGTTCGAATCCCGCTTCGCGGGGGTCACCCGTCCGTACACCCAGGCCCAGGTGGAGCGCCTGAGGGGCTCCGTCAAGGTGGAGCACACCCTGGCCCAGTTGGGCGCCCGCAGGCTCTGGGAGCTCATGAAGCTGGAGCCCTACGTCCCCGCCCTGGGGGCCATGACGGGAGGCCAGGCCGTCCAGATGGCCCGGGCCGGCCTCAAGGCCATCTACTGCTCCGGCTGGCAGGTGGCCGCCGACGCCAATCTGGGGGGCCAGACCTATCCCGACCAGAGCCTCTACCCCGCCAATTCCGTCCCGGCCCTGGTCAAGCGCATCAACGCCGCGCTCCAGCGCGCGGACCAGGTGGAGTGCGCCGAGGGCGCCCCGGCCCGGGACTGGATGCTGCCCATCGTCGCCGACGCCGAGGCCGGTTTCGGCGGGCCCCTCAACGCCTTCGAGCTGATGAAGGCCATGATCGAGGCCGGGGCCGCGGGGGTGCATTTCGAGGACCAGCTGAGCAGCGAGAAGAAGTGCGGCCACCTGGGGGGCAAGGTGCTCGTGCCGACGCGCGAGCAGGTGGCCAAGCTGGTCGCTGCGCGCCTCGCCGCCGACGTGTGCGGCGTGCCCACCGTGCTGCTGGCCC
>DATGXY010000198.1:0-8690 GCA_035298525.1 Holophaga sp. | reverse complement strand
AATGGCGCGGGCGCTAACTTACAGAAGCTTTTATACACAACCATCTGGGGCGCGGGCTGTACGACGTTCCCAGGACCCATCCCCAGCTCGGGGAGTTGCTTCCAACAGCCGAATCGATCGCGCAGGCCCTGGCCCGCAGGGATGGCGCCGTCATCCAGCCGGCGGAGGCCATGGCCGCGAATCTCCTGAGCCTTTCAGAACAGGTCCCGGTCAAGGCGGTGTTCCTGACCGACGGCCCTCCGCGAACTGTTACCGTCGCCTCCTTGACGGTGCAGCTCAAGCGGCGGCCCCGGCGCCAGGTCGGAAGCGCGGCCCCGACCAGCAGCCTGGTCTTCGCCGCCCTGCGCAGCCTAGGCAAAGCGAATGCGTCCAAGGACCGGGTGGAGCACCTCGGGCAGACGCTCACCGCCCGGGACCGCAAGCGCCTTCTGCAGGACCTGCCGTTCGCTCCGGCCTGGATGCATCCTCTGCTACGCTGCATTGCCGGAATCGAGGCATGACGGAATTCGCCCTTCTTCCCACGTCCGAACGACGCATGATCCTGGAGCAGGCTGCGGCCCGCATGGGCATCCTGCCCGTCATCCTCGAGAAGGACTTCTGGGTCTGCTGGGTCCTGCACCGGATCTTCGAGCCGCCCGAAATGGGTCCGGAGGTGGTCTTCACGGGAGGGACTTCCCTCGCCAAGGTCTTCCGCGGCTGAACTCCGGCTCCTGGGCGGGATCCCTCACTTCTTCAGGAAATCCTTGGCCTTCATGTGCTTGTAGTTTCCAAGGAGGAGATTGACGCCCGGCTCGGAGGAATCCGTCTCCAGGGTGTCCATGCCATGGTGGAACTTCCGGTTGTGGTATTTCAATTGAGCCTCGCCCAGTTCCGGCAGGCTGCGCAGGACGGCGAACACCAGGTGGACCGCCGGTTCCTGGGTCTGGAACTGGACAACGCCCTTCCGGTCCAGGAACAAGTTGTCCTCCTGCTTGCTGAAAGCGCGGGAGTAGAAAAGGGTCCTTCCCTTGAAGGTGATGTGCGTGCCATCGGTGGCGATCGGGCAGGTCACGCCGTTGGTGGTGACGTCGAAGGTGAAGGGCTGGCCCTTCTTGAAGGCCTCCATCAAGCTGAGGAACTTCGGGTGCCTGAGGTAGGAGGCGCCGTAGTCCACCCGGCCCGGGAGCATCCTTCGCTCGCTTTCGGTCCAGCCGTACATGATATTGCTGTGCTTGATGGATTCGGTCATGTCCGGGGGGCGTTCGCGCTTTTCCTTGACCTTCTTGGGGATCTTTCCGGGCGATTCGCTCATGGGTTTCCTGATGGGCCCATGTGGGCCATGGATCGATCATCGCATGGGTTCAAGGGGCCTCCAATCAACCGCCACGACGCAGGCGCATCGATGCACTTCGCGGAGAAGGCAGACCGTCTCTCCGAAAAATCCGCCTGAGTCATCCCCTGTTCAAAAAGCCCTCCAGAGGAACTTGGAGATGCCTTAAATGTATGTTTTACCCTAGCCTACGAATCTGAGGGTCGGGCGTTCGAGTCGCTCCGGGACCACCAATCTTTACAACATTCCGGGCTCCGTTATCCCCCGCCCCCAATACGGATCAAATCATCACCCGAACAGGGCGCACAGGACTTCATCGCGGGTCTGCTTCCTTGCGTCGGCCAACTCGTCGAGGATCGCGGCGAGCGTGCCAAGCTTCAGAGGATCGTGCCTGGGCCCCGTCAGGTGGTGCTGGGGGGGGACCGGGGCACGTCATCCGGACATGGCTACCCGTGGTCCGGGTCTCCACATACCCCAGCCTTCGGAGCGCACGAACCAGTTCCTGGCCGGCGATATCCCTCGGCAGTTTGGTCACACGGCGACCAGGAAATCCCGCACCAAGTGGAGGCGGATCATTCGGGGGGCTTGGTCTGGATCGAAATGGCAGAGCACCGCATCGCGGACAGCCGCCTTCAAAGCCTCAAGGTCATCCGCCTGGGTGACGATGCTCTCGCCCAGGGCACGCGCCGTGAACCCACCCTCGTGGTTCTCAGTCACCTGGAAAATGATTTCATCCTGGCGGTCGGTCATAGCCAACTCCGGATCCAGTATGGGCCTATGGAAACAATTTCCCAACCCTGTCGCTGAAACCTACCGACCCGCCTCCGCCACATCGAGGCCCTTCGCCAGAACCTCGTCCCTTCCTGCGGCCAGGCCCCGGGGCGTGGGGGAGATGGGGACGGTGGGGTGGATCCCCACGCCATGGTGGGGCGTGCCGTCGTGCTTGAGGACCTGCATGCCGGTCCAGGAGACCTGGTAGCCGCCGGGAAGCCTGAAAGGGTTCACGTTGCCGTTGGTGCCCGCGGTAGGCTCGCCCACCAGGTCCGCCAGACGATAGGCCTCCACGATGCCCAGGCAGGATTCGGCGTAGCTGATGGCCCCTCCCCCCACCAGGAAGACCACCCGGCCCCTGATCCGGGGTTTGCGGGGCCGCAGGTTCCAGCGCCCCCGGGAATCCCAGGTCCAGCCCTGGCGGTCCGGCTCCAGGATGACGGGCACGTTCCACCGTGCGCTGGTCAGCGGCTTGTCCGACAGGTGGGAAAGAAAGGTGTCCGGGGCCACGTTCGGGTAGCCCCTCACATCGAAGACCACCCCCTTGGCCTCGGCCAGCCGCGGCATGGCACCAGCGAGGTCGGCTGCCTCCACCCGGTCCAGGTCCACATACCAGATTCCGGGACGCAGCTCCTCCACGGGCTTCGGGCGCCCCAGGGCGGCGAGGGCCTGGGAAGGGGGCCGACGCGCCACCTCCTGGTTCCCCACCGAACCGTCCGGAGCGCGGAAGCGGAGCCGCACCGCCGGTCCTTCCCCTTCGCCGAGGAAGGCCCATGCCTGCGCATGGGCGAGGCTCCCCGCAGTCGCCGAGGGAAGCTGGGAGGCCAGTCGCGCCAGGCGCGCCTGGGCGGGTTCCCCGTCCACAACCAGCAGTTCGCTGCCCCTGGGTGGGCCGCCGAGGGAGGCCTTGACCCACACACGCCCATCCAGAACGCAAAGGGCAACGGGGAAGGAAGTCCGGGGAGCGCCCCCCTCCACCCACCCATGCCCGTCCCGGAGGGCGGCCATGAGCCGCAGCAGGGTGCGCCGGAAGGCCCCGGGATCCCCATCCGTGGCCGCGGCGCGCAGGGATGGTGCCGTCATCCAGCCGGCGGAGGCCATGGCCGCCAATCTTCTGGGATTATCGGAACAGGTTCCGGTCAAGGCCGTGTTCCTGACCGACGGCCCTCCGCGAACCGTGACGGTCGGTCCCCTGACGGTGCAGCTCAAGCGGCGGCCCCGGCGCCAGGTCGGAAGCGCGGCCCCGACCAGCAGCCTGGTCTTTGCCGCCCTGCGCAGCCTTGGCAAAGCCAATGCGTCCAAGGCCCGGGTGGAGCACCTCAGGCAGACGCTCACCGCCAGGGACCGCAAGCGCCTTCTGCAGGACCTGCCGTTCGCTCCGGCCTGGATGCATCCCCTGCTACGCTGCATTGCCGGAATCGAGGCATGACGGAATTCGCCCTTCTTCCCACGCCCGAACGACGCATGATCCTGGAGCAGGCCACAGCCCGCATGGGCATCCTGCCCGTCATCCTCGAGAAGGATTTCTGGGTCTGCTGGGTCCTTCACCGGATCTTCGAGGCGCCCGAAATGGGTCCGGATGTGGTCTTCAAGGGAGGGACCTCCCTTGCCAAAGTCTTCCGCGCCATCCAACGGTTTTCCGAAGACGCCGACCTCTCCGTGTTGCGCCTGGAAACCTCGGCCTTCGCACCGAGGGAGGGCTCCATCATCTCCGCGGCTCCCTTCGGGGTTGATGGCCCGGGAACGGAAGGAACCCCACGCCCCGGCCCGGTCCCCCTCACTCCTCCGGGTCGAAGAACAGTTCCCGGCTCGCCACCACCCATTCGTCCGCGTCCTGGATGACGGGGCAGGCCAGGGGTTTCGCCTGGAAGCGCTCCAGCAGCGCGGAGGCGGCCTCCCGCATCTCCCCGGGATCGAGGCCGGGCCCGGCCCAGTAGGCGGTCACCAGCCGCGGGCACGGACTGGCATCCCCTTCGGGCCAGGCGGCCACCGTCGCGACCGCCGACAGGGGGTTGCCCGGAACGCTTTCGAATCGCCCCGGCCAGGCCTCCATTTCCCGGGCACGGGTGATCACCCGGTCCAGGTCCTCCGGGGTGACGGGGAGGTCGCCCTGCAGGGCCGGGTCCTCGAGCTTGAAGCTCTCCAGGGCGCCGAAGGAATGCCGGTGGTGGAGGGTGAAGACGGTGTACCAGTGGCCGTCCAGGTCCTGGAAGCGCGCGTCCGGGGGGTTCGGGGTGGATCCCGCCGGGCCCATCTAGCGATGCTCCCCGGGGGACGGAACGGGACGGGGTCCGGACTCCGGCATCATCCGGCGCCCGGGGTTCCACCAGCAGGAGGGGTGATAGCAGTCCAGGTCCACGGGGAAACGCGCGGGATCGAGGGCCGCGGCCACCAGGTCCCGGAGGCCCTCGTCGCCGATCGTGCAGGCGTTGATCAGGACATCCCCGGGACGATGGATCCGCGCGAGGCGCTCCTGGAAGGCCCTGCGCCCTCCGTGGTCCTTCCACATGGCGAGGAAGTTGCGGTCCCGCAGGCGCCTATCGAGGCCCATCCGCGCCTCGCCCTTGGGGGTGGTGGCCACCTTGCCGGATTTCGTCGTGAGGGGGAACTCGCCCTCGGAACACTGGTGCTGCACGGCGTTCATGAGCACGAGGCCGCGGCATTCCCGGGCCCTGTCCTGGACGGCCCGGGGCGCCTTCGCGAGGATCTCCCCGAGATGGATCCGGATGCCGACCCCGGAGGCGCCCCTCACGGGACCCCAGAGGTCCCGGCTCCCCTCGAACTCGCGCACGTGGGGCGATTCCAGGACGAGGATCAGCCAGGGCCCGGCATCCTCCCGCGTGGCGGGGAGCTTCCGCCGGGATCCGCCGTCGCTGAGGTCCAGGGGCTGCCCCCACCGGAAATCCACGAGGTGGTCGTCGCAACGCTTCAAACGATCCGGCAGGGGGCATCCATTCTCGGGCATGGTCCGGGGGGTCCTTCCAGGCAGGGGGCGTGCGGCATGGGATCGGGGGATCCCGGGATTATGACGTGCGCCCGGCGCCTGGATCAACCGCCACCGGCAGGCCCCGTGCAGCGGCGGAGCATGGCCATCCCGGCGCCCGCGCCCCTTTCCAGGTAGAGGCCCATGGCCCAATCCAGCCGCAGATCCCCGGGCATGAAGAGGCCTCCCAGGGCCTCGGCGATGGCCCCGGCATCCCGCAGCTCCACCCGCGGAAGGGCGCGCCAGCCCTGTCGATCCATGGCCCCCACGCGGCGGCGGATCGAGGCGGGGCTTCCCAGGGTGTCCAGGTCCCCGGGGGCCGCCAGGAAGCCCGGACCGCCCACCCCCTCGGGGGCCACCAGGCAGGGCTGCCCGAGGACCTGGGCCCGGAGCCACAGGAGCCCGGCGGTGGGCGCTTCGGGACCGGGGGCGGAACGCCGGCGGACCCAGCGCAAAGGCTCGCCCGCCCCGGACAGGACCCGAAACCAGCCGGGTGCGGCCGCTCCCGGATACCAGGGGCCCCAGGCGGGTCCCGGGGGGACATGGAGCCCGACCCCGTCCAGCATCCAGGGATCGTGCTGCCAGGTCGCCTCCAGGCCCAGGGCGATGGCGTGGATCTCCGCGGGGGTGGCGGCCCGGCGGTAGTCCGCCAGGCCCGTCCTGCGGGGCCAGACGATCGGGGGTTTCGGGTCCGGTCCGGATTCCATCCCCTATATATCCTGGCCCTTCGGGATTTCGGGGTCATTTGCCCCCGATTTCCGCATCGGAACACCCGGCCGCCACCGAAAGGGCCATCCCGGGGTCAATCCTCCGATTCATGCCTCTCGGTCGCCCGGTGGTGGCCTTTTCCGCCCTCCCTGTCCTCCCCTTTGAGGACGAGGGGCCGCGCCAGGCCGGGGAGGGCGAGGGTCCCCTGCCCGGTGTCCAGGCCCTTCGCGACGAGGAGGGCGGCGCCCGCCAGGGTCAGGGTCACCAGGACGGCCGCGACGGGCCGGGAGGAGGGGATGCTTCCGGAGCCGTCGATCCGGCGGCGGCCATGCACCATGCTCAGGGCGATGGCTTCCCGGTGGCGCAGGGTATGCCAGGCCAGGCCCGCCAGATGGAGGACGACGACCCCCAGCAGGGTGTAGGCCAGGGCTTCGTGGACCTCCTCGGCCCACCCCTGTCCGGCCCCCATGGCCAGGCCCGTCCCCGCCAGGCCCAGGGAAAGCAGGAGCATGGCCCAGGCCGCGTAACTGGCCCCGGGGTTGTGGCCCGCGACGGGCCGGTCCGCGCCCCGCCAAGCCTCCCGCAGGTACCGGAGGAGGGCCGCGGGGCTGTGGAGGAAGGCTCCGAACCGGGAGGGCCTGGAGCCCACCAGGCCCCAGACCAAGCGCACAAGGACCACGCCGCCCAGGAGGAGGCCGAGGGCGGAATGCAGGACGAAGGCGGGGCTGTGCTCGGAGGCCAGGAGGGCCACCGAAAAGGCCGCCGTGAACAGGGCGGCCATGGCCCCGTGCAGGATCCGGGTGGGGGCGTCCCAGAGGAGCCGCGGTTCAAGGGCGTCGGTGGGGGTCTGGGGGGTGGGCGCCATGGGGCCTCCTGGATGCCCCGAGCCTGGGGCCGGGCGGGGTGGGAAGCCATCCGACAAACCGGGTATCCTGGCGACATCCCTGAAAACATGAGGGTTTGGCATGCGGAATCGCACGGATGGAGGATGGCGTCCCCCGATCGCCTTCGGGGCGATCCTGGTGGGCATCGCCGGATTGCTGGCCGCGGACCTGGCCACGGACCAGGCGCAGCACGCCACGGGCCTCCCCCATCTGGTGGTGGAGGCCCTGGCCGCGGTGGCGGCCCTGGGCGCCGCGGCCTGGGTGCTGCTCGCGCTGCGGGCCAGGCGGGACGAGGTCCGGCGGCTCTCTGCGGACCTGGAGACCACCCAGGCCGCGGCCGAGCACTGGCGCAGGGAGGCCGGCGAAATGGTCAAGGGGCTGTCCCAGGCCATCGACCATCAATTCGATCGCTGGGAACTCAGCCCCGCGGAACGGGAGGTGGCCCTTCTGCTGTTGAAGGGGTTGTCCACCCGGGAAATCGGGGACCTGAGGAACACCCGGGAGGCGACGGTCCGCCAACAGGCCCAGGGCATTTATCGAAAGGCGGGACTGGTGGGCCGGGCGGAACTGGCCGCCTTCTTCCTGGAAGACCTGCTGGCCCCCTCCGGCCCCAGGGAACCCTAGGCTTCGGTCACGCCCTCGGGCCCGGCCTCATCCGGCGTTTCGGAATCGGGGGTCTCATCCGTCTGACCGTCCTTCAGGATTCGTCGCTTCCGCTTCTCTTCCTGCTTGGCTTGGCGGGCCAGGTCCTTGAGCCGCTTTTCACGCTGGTAGTTGGGCTTGGGCAAATCCGCCTCCAAAGTCGGGAATGGCCCGCCACACGGGGTGGACGGGCCATTATGCGAACAACTGGCTTCTAGAGCTTGGTGACCTGGGTCGCCTGGGGGCCCTTCTGGCCCTGGCCGGGCTCGAAGTTGACGCGCTGGCCTTCGTCCAGGGTCTTGAAGCCGGACATCTGGATGGCGGTGTGGTGAACGAACAGGTCGGCGCCGCCGCCATCGGGGGTGATGAAGCCGAAGCCCTTCTCAGCGTTGAACCACTTGACAGTGCCCTGGGCCATAAAAATCTCCTAATTGTCTCGGTGAAATGGAAGCTGTTGCAAGTCGAGACAAGAGGCCGGCCCAGCACTGGAAACCCGCGAGATGCCGGGTCCCCGTCCACCAGCATGACACATTCCCGGGAAATAAGGGATTTTTGTGCGAAGAATCCTATTCCTTGGCCGGGGCCGGTCCGTGGAAGGGGAGGTATCGCTGAAGACCTGCACCGTCTGGCGGGAGGAGCCCCCCGTCGCCTGGGGGGAAAGGGGAAGGACCGGGGGGGCTGGAAGCTGGGCCCTCATGGGGTCTCCTGGGGCCGGCATCCGAGGCGGAGGAGGCAGGCCTTGAACTCTGCGAGGGTGAAGGGTTTCGGCAGGTGGGCCAGGTGCGGGGCGCCCTGGAGGGTGCGATGGACGCGTTCGTCGGCGAGACCCGTGGCCAGGAGCACCGGCAGGCCGGGGCGGATGGCCCGGATCCCCTCCAGGGTCTGGGCGCCGTCCAGGCCGGGCATGTTGAAGTCCAGGACCACGGCGTCGAAGGTATCCCCGCGCAGGAGGGCCAGCGCCTCCTGGCCCGAGGCGCAGGGGGTCACCTGGAAGGCGTCGAGGCGGAGCATCTGGGCCACCGCCTCCCGCACCATGGCGTCGTCGTCCACCAGGAGCACCCGGAGGGAGGCCGGGAACGCGGGGGCCGCCCCGGCCGGGGCCGGCCCCCGCCCCTGGGCGGCGTCCATGGGCGGGAAGAGGAGGGCCACCCGCGTCCCCCGCCCCGGCTCGCTCCGGATGCCCAGGCTGCCGCCGTGGGCCTTGGCCGTGCCGAAGACCTGGGAGAGGCCCAGGCCGGTGCCCCTGCCGTAGGGCTTGGTGGTGAAGAAGGGCTCCACGGCCCGGGCCAGCAC
The DNA here is from genome assembly GCA_035298525.1 of Holophaga sp. Taxonomy (GTDB): domain Bacteria; phylum Acidobacteriota; class Holophagae; order Holophagales; family Holophagaceae; genus Mesoterricola. Next base: position 100 of record DATGXY010000198.1, on the reverse strand, counting down.
CTCCGGGGGCATGCCCTCCCCGGAGTCGGCCACGGCCAGCTCCACGAAGCCCGAAGGGTCCAGGGCCGTGGACAGGACGAGGGTGCCCCCCCGGGGCATC
>DATGXY010000197.1:0-1562 GCA_035298525.1 Holophaga sp. | reverse complement strand
GGGAGCCGGGGCTCCCGCATGGTGGCGCCCGCCTTCGCCGATCCCCTGCGGGGCCTGCCGGATCCCTCCGGCCTCGCCTCCCTGGCCGATATGCCCGCCTCCCCGGCCGCGCCTCCCGCGGCCACCACCCTCGCCCTTCCGGCCCAGCCCCTGGCGGGCGGGGGCTACGGCCGGGGTTCGGGTACGGGGGAGGGGGACGGGACGGGCCCGGGGAAGGGGGGCTGGGCCCGCCGCGCGGCGGACGTGAGGCCCTTGGACCCCGACGATTTCCGGGTGCTGACCATGGTCTCGCCCCGGTACGTGATCCGGGAATCGGAGCGCCACCTGCGGGACAGCGTGGTGGTGGTGCGCCTCCTGCTGGACGCGGACGGCGTGCCCCTGCACGTGGAGGCCCTCTCGGGCCCGCAGGCGCTGGTGGCGCCCACCCTGGCCGCGGCCAGGCTCTGGCGGTTCCAGCTCGCCGGGCGCGTGAAGGCCCAGGCCCCGGTCGTGGTGGTGATCCGATACCGGTGGATCATGGCCTAGAATGTCCGTGGAGATCCACGCATGGCCAAGACCCCGAAGGACCAGCCCGAAATCATCTATTCCATGATGCGGGTCAGCAAGTACTACAACAGCAAGCCCGTCATCAAGGACATCTCCCTCTCGTACTTCTACGGCGCCAAGATCGGCGTGCTGGGCCTGAACGGCTCCGGCAAGTCCACCGTGCTGCGCATCATGGCGGGGGTGGACCACGACTTCAACGGCGAGGCCGTGCTTTCCAAGGGCTACACCACCGGCCTCCTGGAGCAGGAGCCGAAGCTGGACGAGACGAAGACCGTCCGCGAGGTGGTGGAGGAGGGGGCCGCCGCCAAGGTGGCGCTCCTGAAGGAATACAACGAGATCAACGACAAGTTCGCCGATCCCGACGCGGACATGGACGCCCTCCTGGCCCGCCAGGGCGAGCTGCAGGAGCAGATCGACCACCTGGACTGCTGGGACCTGGACGCCCAGCTGGAGCAGGCCATGGACGCCCTGCGCTGCCCCGAGCCCGACACCCCGGTGAACGTGCTCTCCGGCGGCGAGCGCCGGCGCGTGGCCCTGTGCCGGCTCCTCATCCAGAAGCCCGACATCCTGCTCCTGGACGAGCCCACCAACCACCTGGACGCCGAGAGCGTGGCCTGGCTGGAGCTGCACCTGCAGCGCTACGAGGGCACCGTCATCGCCGTCACCCACGACCGCTACTTCCTGGACCACGTGGCCGGGTGGATCCTGGAGCTGGACCGGGGCGAGGGCATCCCCTGGAAGGGCAACTACTCCAGCTGGCTGGAGCAGAAGCAGGCCCGGCTGGCCCGGGAGGAGAAGGCCGACAGGACCCGGGAGAAGACCCTGGAGCGGGAGCTGGAGTGGATCCGCATGTCCCCCAAGGGCCAGCACGCCAAGAGCAAGGCCCGCATCTCCAGCTTCGAGAACCTGCTCGAGCAGCAGGGCAAGGAGAAGGAGCAGCAGCTGGAGATCTACATCCCGGCCGGTCCGCGCCTGGGCGACGTGGTGGCCGAGCTGGACGGCGTCAGCAAGGCCTA
>DATGXY010000196.1:0-8336 GCA_035298525.1 Holophaga sp. | reverse complement strand
GGGCCATCAAGGCCCGCCAGGAAACCCTCGACGTCGTCCTGGTGACCCGGGCCTCCACCTGCCCGCCTCGCCTCCATCCCTGAAGCCTTCGGGGGCCCCGCCCCCGCCTTCCTCTCACACCCCCCTCCTTCCAACCCCAGGAGACCTCCATGTCCAACCTGTTCCGCTCCCGGTCCGGATCCATTCCGGCCCTGGCCATCCTCCTCGCGGCCGCCGCGGTCCCGGCCGTGCTCACGGCCCAGACCACGAACGCGGTCCTCCGCGGCCGCGTGCGCGCGGCGAAGGACGCCCGCGCCCTCCCCGGCGCCGTCATCACCGCCGTCAACAAGGCCAACGGCTATACCAGCACCGCCGTGGTGCGCGCCGACGGCACGTACTTCCTCAGCCTCGATCCCTCCACGTACACCCTCTCGGTCTCCGCCCAGGGCATGGCCAAGGCCGCCAAGGCCGTGCGCGTGCAGGTGGGCCAGGCCCTCGACCTGGACTTCAACCTCTCCCCCGAGGCCGCCGCGGTCGTGGAGGTCACCGACACCCTGAGCGAGCTGCGCACCGCCGAGGTCGCCACCAACATCAGCACCGAGCAGATCGAGTCCCTGCCCCAGGGCAACCGCAACTTCCTCAACTACGCCGCCCTGGCCCCCGGCATCAAGCTCTCCAACGACGAGATGAACCAGTCCTTCTCGTCGGGCGGCCAGACCAACCAGCGTGTCAACATCTTCATCGACGGCGCCTCCTACAAGTCCGACCTGCTCTCCGGCGGCGCCGTGGGCCAGGACAGCAGCCGCGGCAACCCGTTCCCCCTGACCGCGGTGCAGGAGTTCCGCGTCCTCACCGAGAACTACAAGGCCGAGTACCAGAAGGCCTCCGGCGGCATCATCTCGGCCGTCACGAAGAGCGGCACCAACGAGTTCCACGGCGACCTCTTCGTCTACTACCAGAACAAGAACCTGGTGGCCAACAACTGGTTCGCCGCCCACCGCGGCCAGGCCAACCCCGAGTACTCCCGCACCCAGTACGGCTTCAGCGCCGGCGGCCCCATCATCAAGGACCGCATGCACTTCTTCCTCTCCTACGAGGGCCAGAAGCAGAACCGCGAGAACCTGGTCTACCTGGGCGGCACCAGCATGGCCGGCGCCTCCCAGTCCCTCCAGAACCTGCTGAAGAGCTACGAGGGCGCCTACGCCTCCCCCTTCCGCTCCGACCTGGTCTTCGGAAAGCTGGACTACCAGATCAATCCCTCCCAGATCCTGGAATGGACGATCAACTGGCGCAACGAGCATGAGCAGCGGGACTTCGGCGGCCAGACCTCGTACGAGCGCGGCACCGACATGGCCAACAACGTCATGACGACCACCCTCAAGCACAAGCTCACCAACGCCGCCTGGGTGAACGAGGCCATGGTCAGCTTCCAGCGGGCCGAGTGGAATCCCAAGCCCCTGCACTCCGACCTGGTGGGCAAGGACTACCAGGGCATCATGGTGATCGGCGGCAACGAGACCACCCAGGACTTCGTGCAGAAGCGCACCTCCCTGCGCGACGACTTCACCTACCTGGGCGCCTCCGGCCACACCATCAAGGCCGGCGTCAACATCGACCTCCTCGACTACAAGGTGGCCAAGTGGCAGGTGGGCAACCCCGTCTACCGCTTCAACATCAGCAAGGACCCCACCCTCACCATCCCCTTCCAGGCCCAGTACGGCGTGGGCAACCCCAACATGGGCGCCACCAACCAGCAGTACGGCTGGTACGTGCAGGACGACTGGAACGTCACCCCCCGCCTGCAGGTGAACCTGGGCCTGCGCTGGGACTTCGAGTCCCACATGTTCAACGAGGACTACGTCACGCCCGCCGCCGTCGTCTCCGCCGTCAGCGCCCTGCCCCTGGTCACGAAGAACTACATCAGCACCGGCAGCGAGCGCAAGGCCTACTGGGGCGCCTTCCAGCCCCGCCTGGGCTTCACCTACGACGTGAAGGGCGACACCAGCGTGGTGGTCTTCGGCGGCCTGGGCCGCTACTACGACCGCGAGACCTTCAACAACGTGCTGGACGAGCGCTTCCGCCTGCAGTGGGGCGTGCGCACCTTCACGTTCAGCGCCGACGGTTCCGCGGTTGACGGCCAGCCGGCCATCAAGTGGGATCCCAGCTACCTGACCAAGGCCGGCCTCGACGGCCTCATCGCCCAGGGCGTGGCCCCCAACCCCGAGGCCTTCCTCCTGGACAACAACTCCAAGCCCGCCTACTCCGACCAGGTGAGCCTGGGCGCCCGCGGCAAGGCCGGCCAGTGGAACTGGTCCGTCACCCTCACCAACGTGCGCAGCTACAACTCCCTCACCTGGAAGTGGGGCAACCGCGACGCCAGCCTGAACTACATCCCCGTCACGGGCTACGCCAACATCCTGCTCAGCGACACGAAGAAGACCTGGTACGACGCGATGTACGTCACCTGGGAAAAGCCCTACACCGAGACCTCGGGCTGGGGCTTCGGGGTGCGCTACACCCTGTCCAGCGCCAAGCAGACCGGCAACGACCTCTTCAGCCTCGATTACGTGAACGCGGACGCCTACGGCAAGCACCCCACCGCCGACGACGAGCGCAACCGCGTGGTCATCGACGGCATCATCAAGCTGCCCTACGGGTTCAAGCTCTCCGGCCTGATCACCCTCTCCTCCGGCCTCCCCTTCACCATCTGGGACGTGACCAACGGCTGGGGCTACAACCAGCGGCACTTCTACTACAACGCCGGCCGGCCCATCAAGTACAGCTTCATCATTCCCAACGCCTGGGGCTACCGGTCCGTGGACCTGAAGCTCCAGAAGGACTTCAAGATCGGGAAGACCAGCCTGGGCCTCAATGCCGAGTGCATCAACGTCTTCAACTACAACAACTGGATCTACGGCTGGGATTCGGGCTACATCGACGGTTCCGCCGGCGCGGCCTCCCGCTTCGGCAAGCCCGTGGATGCCCTCCGCGGCCGCCGTGTCCAGTTCGGCGCCACCCTGCGCTTCTAGGTTTGAAGGATGAACGGAATGCCTGATCCGACGAGACACGGCGCCAAGGGCGGCCTCCGCCGCTTCCTGGGGGGATGCCTCCTGCCGGCCCTGCTGCTTTTCTCCACGAGCTGCCAGGGCTCCGCGCCCGCACCATCCACACCCGTCCTGTCGGACCAGGCCTTCCTGGACCTTCTCGAACGGCGCACCTTCCAGTTCTTCTGGGATACGGCGGACCCGGCCACAGGCCTGGTGCCCGACCGGTATCCCACCCCCTCCTTCGCCAGCATTTCCGCGGTGGGCTTCGGCCTCACCTCGTACGTGATCGGCGCGGAACGGGGCTACGTTAGCCGTGACCAGGCGGCGCAGCGGGTCCTCACCACGCTGCGCTTCCTGGACAAGGCCCCCCAGGGCGACGCCGCCACGGGCGTGGCCGGCTACAAGGGCTTCTTCTACCACTTCCTCGACATGAAGACGGGCCTCCGCTACCAGCAGGTGGAGCTGAGCAGCGTGGACACGGCCCTCCTCCTGGCGGGGGCGCTCACCTGCCGGGGCTACTTCGACCGCGCCACGGCCGTGGAGACGGAGATCCGCGACACCGCGGACCGCCTCAACGCCCGGGCCGACTGGACCTGGTTCTCCGTGCGGCCCAACCTGGTCAGCATGGGCTGGACCCCGGAGCAGGGCTTCAACACCTACGACTGGAAGGGCTACATGGAGGGCATGCTGCTGGTGCTCCTGGCCATGGGCTCCCCCACCCACCCCATGCCCGCCGCGGCGTGGCCGGCCTACACGGCCACCCAGGCCTGGGGCACCTTCGAGGGCCAGTCCTTCTTCCAGTTCGGGCCGCTCTTCGGCCACCAGTTCAGCCACATCTGGGTGGACTTCAGGGGCATCCGGGACGCGGCCTGCGACGCCAAGGGCATCGACTACGCCGAGAACACCCGGCGCGCCACCTACGCCCAGCGGGCCTACGCCATCCGGAACCCCTCCGGCTGGAAGGGCTACGGCGCCAACCTCTGGGGCGTCTCCGCCTGCGACGGCCCCGCCGACGTCACCCTCACGGTGGACGGCGTGAAGCGCACCTTCCTCACCTACGCGGGGCGGGGCGTCGCCCTGGGCGCGATCCTGGACGACGGCACCCTCACCCCCAACGCCGCAGCGGGCTCGCTGCCCTTCACCCCCGAGATCTCCCTGCCGGCGCTGCAGGCCATGCGCATGGCGTACGGCGACAACCTCTTCTCCACCTACGGCTTCGTGGACGCCTTCAACCCCACCTTCCCCGCGGGGGCCAGGACCTACCACGGCCGTACCGTGGCGGGCCAGGGCTGGTTCGACACCGACTACCTGGGCATCGACCAGGGCCTGATCCTGGCCATGGCGGAGAACCACCGCTCCGGCCTCCTCTGGTCCCTGATGAAGAAGGATCCCACCCTCCTGCGAGGCCTGGCCCAGGCCGGCTTCAAGGGGGGCTGGGTGGACGCGGCCGCCGCGGCCTCGAAGCGCACGGCCCGCTAGGAGCCTCCATGTTCCATCCCCTTCCGGCGGTTCCGGGCCTCGTCCTGGCGGCCACCCTTCCGGCCGCGCCCCCCACCGTCCTGGACGCCTTTCCCGATGTGAAGGCGTGGTCCGCCGCGCCCTCCGACGGGGTGCGGCTGGACCTCTCCCGGGCCGCGGGGCCCGAGGGCGCCGGCGCCCTGCGCATGGCCTGGGACTTCCAGGGCCGCGCGGGCTACGCCGCGGCCCGGCGCAAGGTGGCCCTGCGCCTCCCGGCCAACTACGAGATCAGCTTCCTCGTGCGGGGCGAGGGCCTGCCCAACGGCCTCGAGTTCAAGCTGGTGGATCCCTCCGGGGACAACGTATGGTGGGTGCGCAAGCCCACCTTCGCCTTCCCCGGGCAGTGGACCCGCGTCGTCATGAAGAAGCGCCACGTGAGCTTCGCCTGGGGCCCCGGCGGAGCCGATCCCGGCGTCATCGGCTCCCTGGAGTGGTGCGTGGTGGCGGGGCAGGGGGGCCGGGGCTGGGCGGAGTTCGCCGGCCTCAGCATCCGCGAACTGCCCCCGGAGCGCCCCTACGCTGGCACGCCCCGCGCGACCCGGGGCCCCGGCTGGCACCAGGTGGACTTCGGCGAGACCCGGCCCTTCGGCGGGGTGCGCATCGACTGGGCTGGACGGGCCCCGGCCGCCTTCGTCCTGAAGGGCTCCGGGGACGGCAGGACCTGGACCTCCCTCCGGGAGGCCAAGGGCGCCGGGGGCGCCACCGCCTGGATCCAGGCCCCCGAGGCCGAGTACCGCTATCTCCGCGTGGAGGGGCCCGGCGCCGCCGTGCGCGCCCTGGAAGCGCTGCCCCTGGCCTTCGGGTCCAGCCCCAACGCCCTCGTGGAGGCCGTGGCCAAGGCCGCGCCCCGGGGCGACTACCCCCGCGGGTTCATCGGGGAACAGGGCTGGTGGACCCTCGTGGGGGTGGACGGGGGCCGGGACTGCGGCCTCCTTTCCGAGGACGGCGCCCTGGAGGCCGGCAAGGCCCGGCCCGCCGTGGAGCCCTTCCTCTGGGACGGCGCGCGCCTCCTGGGCTGGGCCCAGGCGGAATCCAGCCAGTCCCTGGCCGGCGACGGCCTGCCCATCCCCACCGCCACCCGCCGCATGGGGGACCTGGTGCTGCGCACGACGGCCTACGGGGCCGGCACGCTTGACGCCCCCGTCCTCCGCTGCCGCTACCAGGTCTCCCGGGAGGGGGGCAAGCCCTTCAAGGGGGCCCTCTTCCTGGCCCTGCGCCCCTTCCAGGTGAACCCCCCCGCCCAGTTCCTGGGCGTGCCCGGGGGTGTGGCCCCCATCCGGAGCCTGGCCTTCGACGGCCAAGGGGCCCTGGTGGAGGGCCGGCGCCTTCTCGTCGCTTCCACCCGGCCCGACGGCTATGGCGCCAAGGCCTTCATGGCCGGTCCCCTCCTGGATGATCTGCGCCAGGGCCGCCTCCCCGCCGCCCCCGCCGTGACGGATCCGGACGCCCTGGCCTCCGGCGCCCTCCGCTACGACCTGGATCTGGCCCCGGGGGAGACCCGGGAGATCTGCATCGATCTGCCCCTGGGCGGGGAGACCGGCCCCCTGCCCAGTTTCCAGGCGGGCCTGGAAGCCGCCACCCGCTTCTGGGAGGACCGCCTGGACCGGGTCAAGCTGGATCTCCCCGTGCCGGGGGCCGCCGCCACCCTGCGCACCTGCCTGGCCCATATCCTCATCAGCCGCCAGGGCCCGGCCCTGCGACCCGGCACCCGGTCGTACGCCCGGAGCTGGATCCGGGACGGGGCCATGATGGGCGCCGCCCTCCTGCGCCTGGGCCACGCCCAGGCGGCCATGGACTACCTGGCCTGGTACGCCCCGAATCTCTTCCCGGACGGCAAGGTGCCCTGCGTGGTGGACGAGCGGGGCTCCGACCCGGTGCCCGAAAACGATAGCCACGGGGAATTCATCCACCTCCTGGCGGAGATCGGCCGCTTCACCGGCGACCGGGCCTTCGTCGCCCGGTGGTGGCCCCAGGCCCAGGCCGCCGCCCAGTGGATGGCCCGGCACCGGGAGGCCGCCGATGGTCCCCAGGGGGAGCCCTGGAAGGGGCTCATGCCCCGCAGCATCAGCCACGAGGGCTATTCGGCCAAGCCCATGCACAGCTTCTGGGACGATTTCTGGGCCCTGCGGGGCCTGAAGGACGCCGCCTGGATCGCCGCCTTCCTGGGCCAGGGGGAGGAAGCCGCCCGCTGGGAGCGGGAGGCCCTGAGCTTCCGCCAGGATGTGCAGCGGGCCCTGCGGGAGACCCAGGCCCGCCACGGCATCGACTTCCTGCCCGGGTGCGTGGAACTGGGGGACTTCGACGCCACCTCCACCACCATCGCCCTCCTGCCCGGCGGCGAGCAGGCCCACCTGCCCGCGGAGGCCCTGCACCGCACCTTCGACCGCTTTTACGCGGAGGTCATGAGGCGCCGAAAGGGGGAGGGGGACGGCCGGTACACCCCCTACGAGCTGCGGGCCGTGGGCGCCTACGCCTTCCTGGGCCAGCCGGAGCGGGCCGGGGAGATGCTGGAGGGCTACCTCGCCGATCGGCGTCCCCTGGCCTGGAACCAGTGGCCCGAAGTGAACGTTCGGAATCCCCGCCAGTCCGAATACCTGGGCGACCTGCCCCACGCCTGGGTGGGCTCCGATTACCTGCGCTCCCTCCTGGCCATGCTCCTCCTGGAGCGGGAATCGGACGGGGCCTGGGTGCTGGGGGCCGGGGTGCCGGAAGCCTGGCTGGCCAACGAGGGCCTCGCCCTGGCGGGCCTGCGGGTTCCCGGAGGCCAGCTGGGCTGGCGTCTGCGCAGGGAGGGCGGCCGCGTCCTCTGGGATCTGGAGGGGGACGCCGTTCCCGCCGGGGGCCTTGCCCTCCGGTGGCCCCTGGCGGGGACCTTCCGCCGGGCCACCGTGGACGGCCACCCCGTGGCCGGAGAAGGCAAGGAATTGATCATCAAACGGCTCCCCGCCCGGGTGGTCATGGAACCATGAAGGAGGACGGCCCGCGGGCCGCCCTGGAAAGGAAGATGAAGGCATGAATGCAATGAAGGACAGCGCCGGAACCCTGGCAGGCGAACGCCGTGGCCATGTGCTCTCCGATGGGCGCTACCGGGTCCTGCTCACCGACCGGGGCACCGGGATGTCCGCCTGCGGGCCCCTGGCCCTGACGCGCTGGGCGGGGGATCGCCTGGCGGACGCGGAGGGCTTCTTCCTCTATGTGCGGGAGCGCTCCGGCGCCTTCTGGTCCGCCACGGCCCGGCCCAACCCGGGCGCCTGCGAGGCCGTCTTCACCGAGGGCCTCGCCACCTTCCGCCGGGAGGAACGGGGCCTGGCCGCCACCCTGGAGGTGGCGCTGGTGCCGGGCCGGGATGCGGAGCTGCGCCGCCTCACCCTGGAGAACCGCCGGGGGGAGGCCGTGGATCTGGACGTGACCAGCTGCCTGGAGGCCGTGCTGAATCACCTGGACGCGGACCGGGCCCACCCCGCCTTCTCCAAGCTCTTCGTGGAAACCTTCTGGCGGCCCGGATCCCGGGCCCTCCTGGCCCGCCGCCGCCCCCGGGGCGCCGACGAGCAGGCCGTGTGGATGGCCCACTGGGTGGCCGAGGCCCCCGAGGGCGAACTCTCCCATGAATCTGAGCGGGCGGCCTTCCTGGGCCGGGGCCGCACCCTGGCCGAACCCGCCGCCCTGGCCACCCCGGGGCCCCTGGGGGGCCACACGGGCGCCGTCCTGGATCCCCTCCTGGCCCTGCGCCAGACCCTGCGGCTGGAAGCCGGCGAACGCCGCGCCTTCACCGTGGGCCTGGCCACCGGGGAC
>DATGXY010000195.1:0-5916 GCA_035298525.1 Holophaga sp. | reverse complement strand
TGGCGACTACTACGACCGCCTGGACACCAACAAGGCCAGGTCCAACCTCGTCCGCCGCCTCAAAGCCCTCGGCTACGAGGTAGAGCTAACGCCTGTGGCATGAGGGAAACCAGCTCACCGGGCCTGAAGTTTCTTCTTAGGCGCTGACCAGCGTCTTCAGGCCGTCCCGGAAGAGCACGTCCACCTTGCGTCCGGCGCGCTTCTGCACGCGGCCGAGGCCGAAGGTGGGGTGATCCATCCAGGCGCCCTCCTCCCACCTGGTGGCGACGTTGTAGGGCACGGCCCGGGTGCCGGCGTGCTCCTCCAGCATCAACTCCTGGAAGCGGGAAGGGGAGGTGGCCGCCTTGCTGGGGGCTGCCGTGCGAGCGGCTGCCGTGGGACGGGCGGGACGAGGGGCGGGGGCGGGTTTGTCCGCCCGGAATTTGTGGACCGACTTGCAGGCGCCGCAGATGAGCTTCTCGGGGACCCCATCCGTGATGGAGAGGATCATGTGCCGGGTTTCCCCTTTGCATCTCCCACAGGGGGCATCTACTTCCTGGCCGGCGTAGTACGATTTGACCATACCCCTAGTTTGCCGGAATTGGCCGGACATGGGAAATCCTGAGCGAGTCCGGATGTCCGTTCACACGTCAGCATGCCCCCGCAATTGCACCAGCACCTGCGGTCTGCGGGTGACCGTGGAGGCGGGAAAGGCCACGGCTCTGGACGCCCATCCGGGCAATTGGGCCACCCTGGAGGGCCCCTGCCTCAAGGGTCTCAGCTACCTGGAGCGCACGGAACCGGCCTCCCGGCTCCTGGAGCCCATGCTACGGGGGGCGGACGGGAGCTTCCGCCCCGTCCCCTGGGAGGCGGCCCTGGATCTCATGGCGGAGCGCTTCCTGGCCGTGCGGGAGCGGTACGGGGCCCAGGCGGTGCTCTATTACGCCGGCAGCGGCACCAAGGGGCTCCTCAACGGCGCGGGCATGGCCTTCTGGCGGCGCTTCGGGGGCTGCACCACCACGTACGGCGATCTCTGCTGGCCCGCGGGCCTCGAGGCCACCCGGCTCACCCTGGGGGACAACCGCGGCAGCGCGCCCTGGGACCTGGCCCGGGCCCGGCTCATCGTCATGTGGGGCAAGAACCCCGCCGAGACCAACATCCACCAGATGCGCTTCGTGGACCAGGCCCTGGCCGCGGGGGGGCGCCTCGTGGTGATCGATCCCCGGCGCACCCAGACCGCGGAGCGCGCCCAGGTGCTCCTCCAGCCCCGGCCCGGCACGGACGGGGCCCTGGCCATGGCCCTGGCCCACGTGATCCTCCGGGACGGCCTGGAGGACCGGGCCTTCCTGCAGGCCCACGTCCTGGGCTGGGAGGCCTACGGGGAGCGGGTCCGGGCCTGGGATCCCCGGCGGGGGGAGGCCGCCACGGGGGTGCCGGCGGCGGAGATCGAGGCCCTGGCCCGGGCCCTGGCCCTGGAGGGGCCCGCCACCCTCTGCTGCGGCTTCGGCATGCAGCGCTACCGGGATTCGGGCCAGACCATGCGGGCCATCCTGGCCCTGCTGGCCCTCACCGGCAACCTGGGCCGCCCCGGCTCGGGCTGGTGCTACGCCAACCTGGCCACCCAGGTCTTCGGGGGGCTCAAGGATCCCCTGGACTTCTATCCCCCCGAAAGGCCCGACGGGGTGGTGCGGGTGTCCATCTCCACGGCCCGCCTGGGCCGGGACCTGGCGGCCCAGGCCGATCCGCCCGTGAAGGCCGCCTGGGTGGAGCGGGGCAACCCCCTCTGCCAGAACCCGGCCACCCCGCGGGTGCTGGAGGCCTGGCGGGCCCTGGACTTCCGGGTGGTGGTGGACGAGCGCCTCACGGACACGGCCCGGGAGGCCGACCTGGTGCTGCCCTCCAAGAGCCTCTTCGAGCAGACCGATGTCATCGGGGCCTACTGGCATCCCTACCTGCAGCTGCGCCAGAAGGTGGTGGAGCCCCCCGGCCTCGTGCGGCCCGAAACGGAGATCTACTGGGCCCTGGCCCGGCGCATGGGCCTGGGCACCGAGGGCCTCGTGGATCCCGGCGGCGAGGAGGCCTGGCTGGAGGCCAGGCTCGCGCCCCTGGGCCTCAGCCTGGACCGGCTCAGGGAAGGCCCCGCCCTCGCCCCCGGGGCCGAGGAGGTGGCCTTCTCGGATCTGCGCTTCACCACCCCCTCGGGCCGCATCGAGATCCGCTCGGAGGAGGCGGCCTCCCGCTGGGGGGTGGATCCCCTGCCGGGCTTCACCCGGGAGGAGGAGGGCGGCCCCCATCCCCTGCGTCTCCTCACCCCCAATCACAAGAACTCCATCCACAGCCAGTTCGTGGACCTGGAGGTGATCCGGGCCCTGGACCCGGGCCACCGCCTCGTCCTGGGCGCGGAGGAGGCCGCGGCCCGGGGCCTGGGGCAGGGGGACCGGGCCCGGGTCTTCAACGGCCGGGGGGAGCTCGTCCTCCCCGTGCACCTGGACCTGGCCCTGCCCAGGGGCATGGCCGTGGCCTTCAACGGCTACGGGGCGGCCCACGGCGGGTCCGTGAACCTCCTGAGCGGGGACGGGGAGACCGACATGGGCTTCGGCGCGGCCTTCCACGAGAACTTCGTCCAGGTGGAGAAGCTGCCATGAGCGGGCTCCGCTTCCGCTTCGACGCCACGCGATGCACGGGCTGCGAGGCCTGCGCCGTGGCCTGCTGGACGGAGAACCGCGTCCGCATGTCCCGGCCCTGGCGCAAGGTGCTCACCTTCAACGCCCACCGGCATCCGGACCTGCCCGTCATCCACGCCTCCCTGGCCTGCCACCACTGCGACGAGCCTGCCTGCCTCGCGGGGTGCCCCGCCTCGGCCTACCGCAAGGATCCCGCCACCGGGGCCGTCACCGTGGACCGGGACGCGTGCATGGGCTGCCGGTACTGCACCTGGGCCTGCCCCCACGACGCCCCCCGCTTCGCGGAGGCCGCCGGCACGGTGGAGAAGTGCACCTTCTGCGCCGAGCGCCTGGAGCGGGGGCTGGAGCCCGCCTGCGCCTCCCGGTGCCCCCTGGGCGCCCTGGCCGTGGAGCCCCGGGAGGGCCGCGCCGGGGGCCCCGCGCCCCCGGGTTTCCACGGCTGGGACCTGGAGCCCGGCATCCGCTTCGTCCTGGATCCCACGGCGCCCCGCATGCCCGGGGGACCGGAGCGCGGGGTGGCGGACCGGGCCCTGGCGGGCCTCCTGCGGGTGCCCGAACCCCGCATCACCCTGAAGGGGGAGTGGACCCTGGTGGTCTTCACCACGGTCCTTTCCGCCGCGGTGGCCGTCATGGCCGCGGGGGGCCCCCGCCGCGCGCCCTGGCTCCACCTGGGGGCCCTGGCGGCTGCCATGGGCCTGAGCCTCGTCCACCTGGGCCGGCCGGAGCGGGCCTGGCGCGCGGTGCTGAATCTGCGCTCCAGCTGGGTGAGCCGGGAGATCGCCCTCGTGAGCCTCTTCATGGGGCTCTGCGCGGCGTCCTTCCTGGGGCTGGTCCCCGCCTGGGCCGCGGCGGCGGCGGGCTTCGCGGCCCTGTACGCCGTGGACCGGGTCTACCAGGTGGCCCTCCAGGTGCCTTCCGGGAACTTCCACAGCGCCCACGCCCTCCTCAACGGCGCCTACCTCGCGGGCATCCTCCTGGCCTGGAAGCCCCTGGCCCTGGGGGCCGGCGCCCTGAAGCTGGGCCTCTACGCCTGGCGCAAGGCCCACTTCCTGCGCCGGGGCCGGCCCTGGCGGCCCCTGGCGGCCCTGGTCCGCGCGGGGCTGGGGTTCGGCCTGCCGGCGTTCCTTCCGGGCCCCTGGGCCTTCCTGGCGGCCCTGGCCGGGGACCTGGTGGACCGGTGCGAGTACTACGCCGAGCTGGACGTTCCCTCGCCGGAGGCCGGGATGAAAGGAAGCGCACGCCTCCCGGGCTTCCGGGTCCCCGGAGAAGCCTGATCCGCCTGGATCCGGGCCCGAACGCCGTCCTCCGGGCCGGACGATTTGATTATAAGTATAAATAATAACAATTCTTGCCTTGGAGGCCGTCCCCGGGAGGTGCCAGACTCAGCCCCTCTTTCAGGGAGCCTCCCATGATCAAGATCCTCAGCACCCTCCTCCTGGCCCTCGCGGCCTCGGCGCCCGCCGCGGCCCAGGGCTGCGGCGCGCAGCTCATGGAGCTGTCCACCGCCACCCCGAAGCTCTCGCGCTTCGCCCACCTCTCCAGCGAGGCCCTCCACCAGGACCTGGCCGTCATCCTCTGGCTGCAGCGCACCCGCACGGCCTCGGACCTGGCCCGGGTCCGCGGCGACGGCACCCCCACCCTGGAGTGCTTCGAGGACGTGCTGGACCACGACCCCAACCCCCAGCAGCGGGCCGTCATGCCCCGCAAGGGCTACAGGAGCGCGGAGCACCCCCGCACCAAGGCCCTCCTGGAGCACGCGAGGACCGACCTCCTGCCCCTCGTGTCCTCCCTGCGCAACTACTACGGCCGGCCCCGGCCCTACATCACCTTCCCCATGGTGGAGCCCGCCGAGGCCCGGCTCTCCACCCCCAGCTTCCCCTCCTCGAGCGCCGCGCTGGGGTGCGTGTACGCCTGCATCCTCTCCCAGTTCCGGCCCGACCTGAAGATGGCCCTCCACGAGCGCGGCCGGCTGCTGGGCACCGACCGCGTCGTGGCGGGTTCCCACTATCCCTCGGACGCCCTGGGGGGCGAGATCCTGGGGCACCTGTTCGCCACCCAGTGGATCAACCAGCCCGAGCACCGCCAGCTGATCATGGATGTGTGCAAGGCGGAATGGGAGTAGGGCCCCCTACTTGATCTGGGCCAGGGCCTTCTCCGTGGCTTCCAGGAGGGCCTTGGGTCCCACGGGGCTGCCCGTGGCCCGGGTCATCCACAGATCGGGGGTGAGGCGGCCCTGGCGGGCCATGCGCTCCACCTCGGCGCCCAGGTTGCCGGTCTTGTCGATCTGCCCCTGGATCTGGAAGGCGATCATGTGGCCCACGGGGTAGTCGGGCAGGTAGAGGAAGGCGTTGATCATGTGGCTGTAGATGCCCAGGAGCACGCAGTCCTTCTGGCCGAACACGGGGGCGTAGTACTGGTTCCACACATCGCGGCTGATCTTCAGCACGGCCTCCCGCAGTTCCGCGGGCTTGGCATTCGGGTGGTCATACATCCAGTGCCACACGGCCGTGTCCACCAGGGCCACGCCGGCGATCTCGAAGGTGCCCCAGAAATCATTGAGCACCGCCTGGGCCTTGTCCTTGGCGGAAGGCTTGCCCTGGCCCAGGAGCTCCAGGTCCCGGGCCTGGAAGGTGAAGGCGAGGGCCTCCGTGAAGGCGGTGTTGGGCACCCCGGCCATGAGGGGGTGCTCCACCCCGTTCAGGGAGAAGGACTGTTCCACGTTGTGGCCGTTCTCGTGCACGGCGATATTGAAGCCCTTGTAGTCCATGCCGTCCTTGCCCACGCGGGTGCGCAGGCGGGGATGGTCACCGCGCCGGGCGGCGCCCATGGCGTGGCCGGAGCCCCGGGCGGGGTCCACCTCGATGTTGCCGGCTAGCCATGCGGCCTTCTCGGGGGTGAAACCCAGGTCCATGAGGAGCTTGGGCATCTCCTTGCGGTAGGCCTCGGGGGTGGGGAACCGCTTGCGGGTCAGCTCGTCCAGCTTCGCCTCGTCCAGGCCGGCGCCGGGACGGAAGCCGTTGAACCAGATATCGAAGGGCTCCAGCTTGCGGCCCAGGCGCTGCTCGATGAGCTTGGCCGTGCGGGCGACCAGGGGGGAGGCGCACACCTCCTTGAGCATATCCAGCACCCGGGCCTCGGGCAGCTGGCGGCCGTGCTCGAAGCTGCGGGCGATGTGGGTGGGGGCGGTGGGGCAGTAGGCGTCGGCTTGGCGCACGGCCTTGAAGTCATCCAGCCACACCTTGTAGCGGGTATC
>DATGXY010000194.1:0-11512 GCA_035298525.1 Holophaga sp. | reverse complement strand
CTGGACGCGGAGGGGCGGAACGCCCGCCACACCTACGTCCTGGAGGAGGAGGGCGCCCTGCGCATCCAGCAGATGCTGGTGGACGCCGAAGGGCACAACGACTGGGTGGCCGAGTGCAGGGTGGACCTGCGGGCCTCCCGGGAGGCCGGCGCGCCCGTGGTGGTCCTGGAGAGGCTGGGGCCCTACCGGTGAAAAGGGCGCGCCCCCTCCGGGGAGGGGGCGCGCCGGGGGCCCTGACTACTTGACGGGGAAGCCGTTCGTGAAGGACTCGTTGAAGAACACGAGGTCCCAGTCCCCGCCGCCGGCGATGCGGGAGCGGTAGAGGGGGGTCTCGAAGGGCTTGGGGCCGTACCAGCTCATGGCGGTGCTGCCGAGGTCGATGGCGTCCACCTCGTTGTCCAGGTCGGCGTCCAGCTCCACGAGGAGGACCCAGGTCCAGGCGAACTGGGCCGGATCCGCCTGGCTCGTGGCCCTGACGCTGAGCAGGTCCTCGTAGTAGTTCCAGTTGGGCGTCGTCCAGGTGCCGTCGGGCTTGATGGTGCCGGCGGTGGAGATGTTGTTGAACGTCCAGATGGGCGTGGTGTAGTTCACGGCCTTGTTGGCGGTGTTCTCCACGTTCACGGCGATGCGCACGTCGGCGCGGGTGGGGAAGAACTGCACCTTGCTCAGGATGCCCTGGGGCTGGGCGTTGTCGTCGATGAAGCTGCCCGAGCCGTGGGTCACGGGGAAGGTGACCTTCACGCGGGGGGCCTGGCCGGGGGCGAGGCCCACGTTGACGGCGGACCAGGCCTTGAGGACGGCGGCCTCCTCGGCGGAACCGGCCCCGAAGAGATCCTGGGCGGCGGAGACGGTGGCCTCCCGGGCGGCCTCGAAGTCCGTGTCCGGGGTCATGTACTCGGTGAGGGCCTTGTAGTAGATCCGGGCGGCCTTGTCGTTGCCGATGCCGGCGAGGCCGGCGGGGTAGTACGGGCTGTATACGGGGCTGGAGGCGCTGGAGGAGGCGCCGCTGGCCAGGAAAGTGAAGAACCGGTTCACGGGCCCGCTGCTGAAGTGGACGTCGATCATGTCGATGCCGTCGAACCACCCGTCCGCGCTGATGCCGTCCAGGCTGGGCTTGTACATGTAGCGCAGGGGCATGGAGCCCTGGCTCACGCAGTTCCGGGCCACCTCCCACGCCCCCAGGTCGCCCTGGGCGAAGTCGGGGATGGTGGAGCCGGTGCCGCCGCCGGCGGCGTAGGCCTGGGTCATCTTGCCGAAGATGTCGGACGTGGCCTCGTTGATGCCGCCGGACTGGGCGTCGTAGATGAGGCCCGCGGTGGAGTAGGTCACGCCGTGGGTCATCTCGTGGGCGGTGATGTCCACCTCGGTGAGGGTCTTCAGGCCGTAGCTCCAGGAGGCCCAGGGGGTGCCGAAGGTGCCCTCGCCGAAGAACATGCCGAAGGCCCCGTTGGACCAGAAGGCGTTGTCGAGCATGGGATAGAGGCCGTCCATGGAGGCCTCGATGTAGTGCACGACGCCGAAGGTGGAGGTTCCGGCGTCGTCGATGCCGTCCCGGGAGAAGACGTTCTTGTAGAAGTCCCAGGTGGTGGAAAGGCCATAGTGGCAGTCCACGGCGGCGGTCTCGCCGGCGGGGGTGAGGGCGCCCTCGGCCCAGGCGGTCATGCCGTCGCCGCTGAACTCCAGCTTCATGCCGCCCCACCAGCGGCTCCAGTCCATGGGATCGGGCACGTAGGTGAAGTCGTAGGGGAAGGGCATCTGGTTGCCGTCGCCCCAGGCGTTCGTGGCCTTGCCCTTGTAGAAGTCCCAGCCCAGCATGCCCAGGTTCAGGTCGATGGCGCCGTAGCAGGTGGCCAGGCCCGGGACCATGTAGCCGTTGGCGGCGAAGATGGGGTTCACGACGGAGCCCCGGCTGGGGGAGCGCAGGGCGTAGGTGCCGTCCTCGGCCTTCGTGGTCTCCAGGGCCACCTGGCCCCGGAAGAAGCTGCTGCCGGTGCCCTGGGCGGGGGCGTCCCGCTGCACGTCGTCCCACTTGCGCAGGAGGGTGCCGGTGAGGGCGTCCACCACGTAGCACATCTCACGGTGGCCGTCCTGGCGGTTGGCCAGGAAGGTGCGCACCTCGTAGGCCAGGCGGTAGGGCTCGGTGGGACGGGGGGCGGGCAGGCTCATCTCCCGGTCCCACACGAAGTGGCCCTTGTCCCCGTCGAAGCGGGTGGCGAAACCGGAGGTGAAGCGGGTGGGGAAGACCACCAGCTCGGCCTTGGGGTTCCCCTTCAGGGGGCCCTTGGCGCCCAGGTTCCTCAGGGCGGCGGCGATGGCCTGGTCCGGGGAGAGCTGGGGGGTGGTGGTGGCGACGGTGACGCCGGCCTTCAGGCCCTGGGTGAGGGCCTTCACCTGGCCACCGGCCTCCACGTGGGCGATGGCTTCGCCGCCCCAGACCTTCAGGCCCTGGTGGGTCTGCTGAAAGCGGACGACGGTGCGCCCCTGGGGGCTGGTGGACACGCGGCGGGGGGTGAGGCCGGCGCCGGCGCCCAGGTTGAGTTGGGGAGCGATGGAGGACAGATGGGCCTGGGCCAGGGCGGCGCGCTGGGGCAGCTGGGCCCGGAGGGAGGCCAGCTGGGTGGCGGGAAGCACGGGCGTGACGGCGCCGGCCGGGGCGCCGGCCACCAGCGCCAGCGCCAGGAGCGGGGCCGGATGGAAGGACATGCGGGGCATGGGGTCTCCTAGGATCGGGTTCGGTTCACTGGGCGGTGAGGGTGCCGGTGGCGATGGTGATGTCCGCCATGCGCATCTTCCGGTCGAGGGTCCAGAGGTCGTCGGTGAAGGCCCCGATATCCTCGGGGATCACCTTGGCCTTCAGGACGGAGAGGGGCAGCGCGGTGCCGGCGGGGATCCCGGCCGCGGTGTCCAGGGTCACGGCGATGCGGCAGAGGGCCACGCCGGAATCCTGGGCGGGCTGGTCCCGGTCCTTCTGGTAGATGCCCACGGAAAGGAGGTTGCCGGCCTTGAGGCCCCCGGCGAGGGCCACGGGCTCGTTGGGGTCCGTGGAGCCGAAGGCGTGCAGCTGGTAGACGCCGGCGTCCTGGATGGGGAGGCCGCCCGTGAAGGTACCGAACCTGGCGCCGGCGGGGGCCTTCAGGTTGAAGCCCACGCCCCGGGTGCGGGTGCCGGAGGGCCCCACGAGGTTGAGCACGACGCGGGTGGGGGTGGAGGAGGCGTCCTTCACCAGGCGCCACCCGGAGGAGGCGGGGTTGGTGTAGGCGAGGGTCATGGCGGCGGGGACCGGCGCGGGGGGCGGCGCGGAATCGGTGCCCGAGGTGCAGGCCACCAGGCCCGCCAGGGCCAGGGCGGCGGCGAAGCCGAAGGGTTTCAGGGTCATGCGCATGGGGGAACCTCACTGGCTCCAGCGGCGGGAGCGTCGGGCGTCGGGAAGGGGACGGAGGGAAGCGGGGCCGTCAACGGACCCACCAGGTGGCGAGCACGGCGTCGGTGAAGGTGGCCACGTCCCCGTCGTCCACCCAGGGGGCGTTGAAGACGGAGTGGGCGGGATTCAGGGCGTTGGTGAGGTACCAGGAGTAGCTGAGGGCGCCCATGTCCACGGCGTCCTGCTCCAGGTCGCTGTCGGCGTCCAGGTTGACGATGAAGGCCCGGCCTTCCGCGGACTGCCTGGGGTCGGCGACGCTCGTGGCGGTGAGGGCGAACCAGCCCAGGTCGGTGGGGGTGGTCCAGGTGCCGTCGGCGTTGATCACGCCGCCCTTGTGGACCATCTGCTCGGCGCCGTTGAAGAGGGAACGGCCGCCCACGGTCCAGGTGACGGCGGTGTTGGCGTTGTTCAGGACCTGGGCCATGGGCCGGACCCGCTCGCCCATGGGGAAGTACTGGCGGCTGCCGCCCAGGGCGGAATCGGCGTGATGGCGCTCGATCCAGTCCGCGTTGCGGAAGTCGGCGAAACGCACCTGGGTGCGGGGGGCCTCGCCGTAGTTGAGGCCCACGTTCACGGCCCCGAAGGCGTTCTCGACGGCCCGGGAGGCGGGGCTGTCCCAGCCCCAGCCGGTGCTGCCCTCGCCGTAGAGGTAGAGGGCGGCGCGGCGCGCGGCCTCCCGCGCGTGGAGGAAGGTGAGCTGGCCCGAGCCGCCGCTGACGAGGATTTCCGAGACGGCCATGTACCAGATGCGGGCGGTCTTCTCGTACCCGATGCCCGTCATGCCCTGGGGCAGGAAGGGGCTGTACGCGGGATGGGAGGCGTCGGCGGGGGCGCCGTTGGCCAGGTAGTAGAGGGCCCGGTTGAGCACGCCGGAGGAATAGTGGCCGTCCAGGTAGTGGATGCCGTGGTACCAGGCGTCGGGGCTGCGGAGGTCGAGGCTGGGCTTGTTCATCCAGCGCAGGGGGGTGCCGTTGAACACGCCCGCGCCGATGGTCCAGTCCGCGCCGGAGGCGGGCAGGGTCGAGGCGTAGGGGTCCCCGGCGGCGGCGTAGGCCTTGGCCATCTGGGCGAAGAAGTCGGAGGTGCCCTCGTCCAGGCCCGCCTCCTCGAAGCCGGCCGTGTTCAGGAAGCCCACGGTGGACCCCGTGACCCCGTGGGTCATTTCATGGGCGATCACGTCGAAGTCCGTGAAGGCGCCGGGCCCGCCGGGGGTTCCGGTGCCCAGGGCCATGCCCTGGTCCCAGTTGCTCCAGGCCGCGTTCTCCCGGGAGTAGGTGCCGGTGCAGCCCACCTGGGCGAAGACGGAGGTGCCCTTGCCGTCCATGCCGGCGCGGCCCAGGACGTTCTGGAAGAAGTCCCAGGTCCAGGCCATGCCGTGCATGGCGTCCACGCCCATGGTCTGGCCGTTGGGACCGCCCTCGTCGCCGTAGGCGGTGAAGGGGAGGCCGTCGCCCCAGGCGTTGGTGGCGTTGCCCTGGAAGAGGTAGCTCATCCAGGTGTTGTTGCCCTGGGCGTCGTTCTGCTCGTACCAGGTCTGGAGGCCCGTGGCGCTCCAGCCGGATTCGTCCGGGGTGAAGGACTGGAGGGTGGGATTGGGCTGGGTGCCCCGGGTGGGATCGTAGAGGGCGTAAGTGCCGTCGGCCATACGGGCGGAGGGGATCTCCACCGTGCCGCTGTACTGGCCCCGGCCCGTGGCGGTGGCCGGGACGGCCTGGTGCCTCACCTCGTCCACGACCCGGAGGATGGCGCCGGTGCGGGCGTCGATGTGGTAGGTGAGTTCCTTCCGGCCGTCCACCTTGTTGGCGAGGCGGGTCCGAACTTCAAAGGCCCACACGTAGGGGGAGGCCATGCGGGCATGGACGGTGCGATGGCGATCCAGGGAGGCCTTGCCCGTGACCGGGTCGGTGACGGTGGCCGGGCCGCCCAGGAAGGAGGCGGGGAACACCACCTGCTCCACCCGGGGGGTGGCCTCCATGGGGCCCCGGGGGGCCAGGTGGCGGAGGGCGATGGCGGTGGCGGTGGCGGGGGTGAGGAGGGGCTGGCCGGAAAGGGCCACGCCCTTCAGGACGGCGTCGGTGCTCGCCTCCACCGCGCCCCCCAGGGGCACCCGGGCCACGGCCTGGCTGCCCAGGACCCGGTGGCCGTCGAAGGTGTGGTCGAGGCGGACGATGGCCTCGCCCAGGGCGTTGGTGGAGACGGCCGCCGTGCGGAAGCCCTCCAGGGAGCCCAGGCCCAGGCTGGCGCGGCGGGCCTGGAGGTGATCCTGGGCCAGGCCGGCCCGGAGGGTCTGCTGGGAGCGGTGGAAGGCGATCTGGGCGGGGGCGGGGAAGCGCGGGGAGGTCCCGGCCCAGGCGGTCGCGGCGCCGAGGGCGAGGGCGAAGACCAGGGTCGGAAGGCGCCTGGAGCGTTCGAACGTCATGGATGATCCTCCAATAGGAAGGGAAGGTCGGATGGGGGGGAAGGGGCGCCGGTTACCGGGCGGTGAGGGTCCCCAGGGCCACGGTGGCGTCGACCATGCGGGCCTTCCGGGCCATTTCAGCGGTGGGGGCCACATCGAAGGCGCCCACGTCCTCGGCCACGTACCGGGCCTTGGTGATGACCAGGCCCTTCAGGGGATCGCCGGCGTTGAGGCCGGACAGGGAGGCGGTTTCCAGGGCGATCTGGCAGAGGGGGACGCCGGAATCCTTGGCACTCAGGCGCCGGTCCTTCTGGAAGATGCCCACGGTGAGGAGGTTGCCCGCCTTCATGCCGCCGGCCAGGAGCTTGGGCTCCAGGGGATCGGACCCGGGAACCACGGAGCCATCGTACGGATAAGGATCACTGTTGAAGAGTTCGTAGACGCCCAGGTCCCGGATGGGGAAGCCGGACTCGGTGAAGTTGCCCGCCTTGAGATTGGCGGGGAGTTGCAGGTTGAAGCCCACGCCCCGGGTCTTGAGGCCGGAGGGGCCCACCAGGTTGAGGAGGAGGCGGGTGGGGGTGGAGGCGGGGTCCTTGACCAGGCGCCAGCCCGTGGAGACCGGATCCGTGTAGGTGATGCCGGTGGCCGCGACGAGGGGCTTGGCGGCGGGTTCCGAGCCCGAGCTGCAAGCCAGGGAGAGGGCGAGCAAGGCCGCCGGGAGAAGCAGGTACTTGAACATGGCGCTCCTTTGGAGGGGATGGAGAAGGACGGATCAGTGGGCCCGGCAGGACCGGGAGGGAAGGAGGGGCGGGGTGATCAGCTCCACGGTGGCCAGGGTGGTCATGGCCCCCATGAGCACCCGGTAGGGCTCGGAGGCCATGCCTTGGGTCATGGCGTCGGGGTCGCCCCAGGCCACGTGGAGGAGGAAGCGGGGCCCCCCGCCCACGTCCTGGGACAGGAGGCACTGGCGGCAACCGGGCTGCTGCTCCAGGTCCTGGGCGAGCCCCCGGAGGGCCTGGACCAGTTCGGCCTGGGCCCCCTCCCGGACCTTGAGGAGGGCGGTCAGGGACAGGGCCGAAAGCGTGGGTTCGGACGGCTTCAAGGGCATCCTCCAGGGAGGGGGGTTGCCCCTTTATCAGCAGGGGGGATGCCAACCTGGCGAACGCCGGACCTCAAATTTCAAACACTGTAATGATTTAATTTATATGTTAAGCCCCCCGGACGGACCCCACCGTGACCCCCCGAAAGGGCCCACGGCGGGCCGTGGCCCACGGTCAGCCGTGGGTCAGGCGGGGCGGTTCCGGGCCACGCCCAGCCGCGTCATGAGGTCCCGGAGGGTGCTGGGGCGCACATCCAGGATCTCGGCGGCCCCCCCCTGCCCCTCGATCTTCCAGCCGGTCTCCTCCAGGATCGCCTGGATGTGCCGGCGCTCCATTTCCTTGAGGGAAAGGCGGGCCTGCCGGGCCCCGCCCCGGTCCAGGGACCGGGGGGAGACGACCAAAGGCTCAGCCAAGCGAAGGACCTCCCCCTCGGAGACGAGTACGGCCCGCTCCAGCACGTTCTGCAGCTCCCGCACGTTCCCCGGCCAGGGGTAGGCCTGGAGGCCCTGCACCACGGCGGTGGGAATGCGGAGCACCGGGCGCCCCAGCTTGGAGCAGAAACGCTCCACGAAGGCCTGGGCCAGGATGGGGACATCGTCCGGACGGTTCCTCAGGGGGGGGACGGTGATGGGGAAGACATTGAGGCGGTACCAGAGGTCCTCCCGGAACCGGCCCTGGGCCACCTCCTGGTCCAGGTCCCGGTTGGTGGCGGCGATCACCCGCACATCCACCTTCAGGGTCCGGTCGCCCCCCACCCGCTGGAAGGTGCCGTCCTGGAGCACCCGCAGGAGCTTGGCCTGGACCTCGGCGGAAAGCTCCCCGATCTCGTCCAGGAAGAGGGTGCCCCCCTCGGCCAGCTCGAAGCGCCCCTTGCGCTGGGAGCCGGCCCCGGTGAAGGCGCCCCGCTCGTGGCCGAAGAGCTCGCTCTCCGCCACCCCGGGAGGGAGGGCCGCGCAGTTCATCTTGATGAGGGGACGGTCCGCCCGGAGGCTGAGCCGGTGCACGGAATCCGCCACCAGTTCCTTGCCCGTGCCCGTCTCCCCCTGGATGAGGACCGTGGTCTCGGAGGGGGCCACCTGCCGGATGCGGTAGAGAAGGTATTTCATGGAGTCGCTCTGGCCCAGCAGCTCGCTGGAGGGCTCCACGAACTGGATCTTCTCCCGGTAATAGGTGTTCTCCGCCTCCAGACGGTCCTTGAGGGAGCCGATTTCCGCCAGGGCCGTCTTCAGGGCCAGATCGGCCTCCTTGCGGTCCGTGATATCCCGGAGGCTGCCCCGGAAGCCCCCGTGGGGGACGGGGTTGCTGGCCTGTTCCACCCAGAGGACCCGTCCCTCGGGTCCCTGGAGGCGGAATTCAAAGGAGGCCTCCTCGCGCCCGGCCAGGGCCTCCGCCTGGAAGGCGGCCCAGGCCGCCTGGTCCTCGGGGTGGACGAGACGGCCCAGGAGGTCCGGGTCCTCCATGAAGGCATGGGGGGCATGGCCGGAGATGCGCTGGCAGGCGGGGGACACGTAGGCGAAGGATCCATCCGGCCGCTGCCAGAACTCCCAGTCGTGGGTGAAATCGGCCACGGTGCGGTACCGGGCCTCGGTGGCGGCCAGGGCCCGCTCCGTGCGCCGGCGCTGCCGGAGCTGGATGACCAGGCCCGCCACCAGCAGGGTCTCCAGGGCGATGATGGCCAGGCCGGCCCCGATCTCCTTCCAGTACATCTCCCACATGCCCACTTCGCGGAAGCGCACCTCGCTCCCCGGGGGCAGGGTCCTGGCCCGGATGCCGAAGCGCTTCAGCTCCCGCCAATCGAAGCGCGGCGTGGCCCCCTCGTCGTCCCGCAGGGGGAGGGAGGAGGCCCGGGCCCCGCCCAGGATCTCCACCCCCAGCTTGGCCGCGGCCCGGCCGGAGCGGGCCATGTCCAGGAGCACGCCCCCGGTGATGCCTTCGCCCAAGTCCTCGCCGATGACCCCGAAGACGGGGCGGCGGCTGGCCCGGGCCACCCGGTTCACGCCCTCGTTGGTGGTGAAGATGCGGCCGCCGGCGTCCTGGAGCAGGCTCCCGAAGAGGGCCAGTTCGTCGTCGGGCAGGGCGGCGAGGCGGGCCTCCATGGCCTCCAGGGTGAGATCGTTCCAGTAATCGATGACGACCCGGCCCTCGAAGGCCTTGAACAGCTCCCGGCCCCGGGCCGCCTGCTCCCGCTCGTAGGTGCTGGCCCCCAGGATCACGTGGATGCGCCGGGTGGCGGGGAACATGGCGAGCATCAGGTCCAGGGTCCGGGCCGCGTTCTGGGTGGGGTAGGCCCCCGCCAGTTCCGGGCGGCGGATCCGCGCCGCCTCGATGCGGCTCCGGGCGATGTAGCAGGCCACCACGGGCACGCCCGGAAGGAAGTCCTGGTCCACGATGAACTGGAGGGCCGAGGGGCCCACGGGGATCACCAGATCCACCTTCTGGCCCCGGTACTTGGCCTGGTAGAGGGCCAGGAGGTTGGCCTTGTAGGCGGGATCCTGGAAGCGGTCCAGGGCCGTGTACTCCGTGTGCACGTCCACCGGATAGGGGGCCTGGGTCCGCAGGGTCTCCTGGATGGCGGTTCCCAGTTCCGGGAACCCGGGCAC
This sequence comes from Holophaga sp., assembly GCA_035298525.1. GTDB lineage: Bacteria > Acidobacteriota > Holophagae > Holophagales > Holophagaceae > Mesoterricola. Next base: position 1,993 of record DATGXY010000194.1, on the reverse strand, counting down.
GTCCGGCGAAACCGAATAGAGGACCAGCACCGTGTGGCGGGTGGGCGCAGCCCACAGGCCCAGGGCTCCGGCGAGGAGCGCGAGGGCGAGGATTCGGAGGAACCTGGGCATGGTTGGACCTGGAGGACAGGCGTCCAGTATAGGGTACGGGGCCATGCGGATCCTCCAGGCGGATCCCTTAGGCCCAGCCCTCCGCCGTCCTGAAACGGTGGAAGGCGGCGCCGCCCACGATGAGGTGGTCCACCAGAGGCACGCCCAGGGCGTGGCCCGCCTCGCGCATGTCGGATTCCGAAGTCAACCGGACGGAAGGCCAGATATCCCCCCGATTCCACCCGAAGTCGGGGCGACTGAATTCGAAGTCGATGGCACTACCCAACATTCCATCCAAGGAAGATGCAACCGGAATTGGCCCCCGTTCGAAAAGCCTGTCATATCTACGTTTGGTGGGACGGCTTCCCTGAGCTGGCACAACTCCTTGAGTCCAGAGATGCCCATGTTCGTATAGCTTTTTCCACCGGTAGAAGGACCTCTCGGGCATCCCGAGCTTCCGTCAGATGTCCACCACCTTGACCCCGTTCTCCGCCTGCTTCAGAGCAAAGACAATCGCCCCTCGGCTTGACCCTTTCTCGGCACGATGGCTTCCTTGGACGGGCTCCCCTCCAGGATGCCCTCCCTTGGCATTGAACTGACGCCTCAACTGGGCTCGTTTTCCGGGGATGAGTCATTATCGGATGAACCTATTTCCATCCATGGTCTATTTGCTTCCATCGGGCCCACATACCCGCTGGCGCCACGGGAGACTGGATTGCACGCTAGGCAGCAAACAACAAAGACTGCTGCAACAACACGTGAATATTTATGTTTGGGCAGACCAATATCCACCCGCCCCTGCTCCTGCGAAGGGACCATTCCCAGCCACTTCGGGATCTGGCCCATCTTCTTCGGCATAGTCCGATCCACTTGGGGAATTGGACAGGGGATTCGGAGGAACCTGGGCATGGTTGGACCTGGAGGACAGGCGTCCAGCATAGGGTACGGGGCCATGCGGATCCTCCAGCGGATCCCTCACGCCCAGCCCTCCGCCGTCCTGAAACTGTGGAAGGTGGCGCCGCCCACGATGAGGTGGTCCACCAGGGGCACGCCCAGGGCGTGGCCCGCCTCGCGCAGGCCCCGGGTGAGGCGGCGGTCCTCGGCGCTGGGGCGGGGATCGCCGCTGGGGTGGTTGTGGAAGGCGATGGCGCTGATGGCCCCGAAGCGCAGGGCCTCCCGGTAGAACTCGCGGGGGGTGACGAGGGTGGCGGAGGCGGTGCCCAGGCTCAGGACGCGATCCGCCAGGAGGACGCTGCGGGTGTTCAGGGCCAGCAGCCCGAAGCGCTCCTCCGTCCAGCCCCGGCAGCGCTCCAGGAGGTAGGCCCCCGCCGCCTCGGGGGAGGCGATGCGCAGGGGGCCGGGGCCCCGCGCCAGGCGCCGGCCCAGTTCCAGGGAGGCCCAGAGCTGGCTGGCCCGGGCCGGGCCCAGGCCTTCGCAGGCCGACCATTCCCGGAGCCCCAGGCCCAGCAGGCCCTTGAGGCCCCCGTGCCGGGCCAGGAGGGCGTGGGCCAGATCCACGGCCCCCAGGCCCCGGGTGCCCGAGCCCAGGAGGAGGGCCAGCACCTCGGCGTCGCCCAGCTCCTCCCCCCGCCCCGCCAGGAGGCGCTCCCGGGGCCGCTGATCGGGGCTCAGTTCCGCCATGCGCATGTCAGTCCTCCGTCCAGATCCCCTGGCGCCGGCGATGGAGGCGCACCTGGCCTTCGTCGGCGAGGCGCAGGCAGAGGGCGTCGGACCCGCAGGTCACGAACCAGCAGGCCGCCATGGCCGTGCCCCGGGGCGAGAAGGTCACCGGGGCCCGGCAGGCGCCGGGGAGGTGGGCCCGGACCGTGGGGGCCATGGCCGGGGGGAAGGTGACCGGATCCAGCGCGCCCCAGGCGAGGCCGGGGGGAAGGCGCACGGGGCC
>DATGXY010000193.1:0-3289 GCA_035298525.1 Holophaga sp. | reverse complement strand
CCCCCACGTACGTGGTGGACGCCTCCGGCATGGGCCCATCGGCCGAGAACCCCGCCCTCCTGGTGAAGTGGAACCCCCGGCCCGCGGGCTGGATCCGCCTGTACGCCAGGGGGCCGGTGGAGGGGACGAGGGTCAGGCTCTGGTCCTGGGCCTACTTCGGAAGCCGGGACTGAGGGAGCGGGCAGGTTCCCGGTTCCCTGGGTGGTTCCAAGGGGCGGGGATTGGTGTTAGGTTTGCCGCACGAATCTTTTTGCACGCCCCTGAGCTCCATGCACCGGCGAGTTCCTGTTCAAACGCTGAGGGAGGTGAAATGTACGTGGACCCGGGCTCCGGTTCCATTCTCTTCCAGCTGGTCGGGGCGGCCTTGCTGAGCGGCCTCTTCGCCTTCCGGAAGGCCGTCGGGGGCTTCTTCCAGCGACTGTTCCGGATCCGATGAGGCTCCCTGGAGGTTCCTTCCGGGATCCCGCCGGGGCGCTCCATCAGGTGGAGGGGCGGGTGCTGAGGCAGGTCCATCCCCCGGGGGAGCCTCTGGCCCGGCTGTACTTTGAATCGCCGGCCCTGGTCCGGGCGAGGGAGCAAGGCCTCCTGGTGGAAGGCTGGAGGCTCGATCCCGGGGATCTGCCGCCCCAGCTCCGGGAGGGGGCGGTCCCGGACGGGACCTGGATGGAGCATCCGCCGGTCCCCTTTCCCACCTACCCCTCGGAATGGACCTGGTCCATGCTGCGGGACGCGGCTTCCGCGACCTTGGATCTGGCCCTGGGCCTGCTCCCCGAGGGGCTGGAGCCCAAGGACGCCACGCCCTGGAACCTCCTTTTCAGGGATACCCGGCCCCTGTTCGTGGATGCGCTCTCCTTCGAGGCGCGGCCCGCCGCGCGCCCCTACTGGAAGGCCTACGGGCAGTTCCTTTCGACCTTCCTCTATCCCCTCCTGGTCCACCGCGAGAGGGGCCTCTCGCTGGCGAGGGCCTTCGCCGAGCGCCGCGGATTCACGCCGGCCGAATGCGCCCGCCTCCTGGGCGCCTCCGCCTGGACATCCTCCCTGGCCTTCAGGCGTGTCCTCCTGCCCCACTGGCTGGCCAAGGGGAACTGGCGTCCATCCAGCCTCCAGATCAGCCCCGAGGTCGCCAACCGGTCCATTGGCCGGCTCCTGGCCAATCTTCGGGAGGAGATCCAGGGCCTTCCGGCCCCCAGGGCCGTCTCGGCCTGGTCCGGCTACGGGGAGGCCCTGCCGTACACCCTCGAAGGGGCCCAGGAAAAGCGGGCCTGGGTGGGGGACGTGCTGGGCCGGATGGGATCACCGCTGGAGATCCTGGATCTGGGGGCCAATACCGGCGTCTTCAGCGTGCTCGCGTGCGAACGCGGCCACCGGGTGGTGGCGGTGGAATCGGACCCGGGCTGCGCGGACGCCCTGTTCCTCCAGGCCAGGGCCCAGGCCCTCCCCGTCCTGCCCCTGGTCATGAACTGGGGAGCGCCCACGCCCGCGGCGGGCTGGGCCGGCGGGGAGGTGCGCAGCTTCGCCTCCCGGAGCCGGGACCGCTTCGACCTGGTGCTGGCCTTGGCCTTCATGCACCATCTGCGGTTCGCCGAGGGGGTGCCCCTCGGGGCCCAGATCGCCCAAATGGCCGAGCACACCCGCAGGCACCTGATCCTGGAATGGGTGGGGCCCGGCGATCCGATGGTGCGATCCCTGGCCCAGGCCCATGGCTTCATGCCCGCCGATTACACCCAGGAAACCCTGGAGTCCCTCCTCGACGGCTCCTTCCGGGTCGTGGAGCGCCTGGGGCTCCCCGGAGGCGAACGATGGCTCTACTGGATGGAAAAGCGCGCCTGAGCCCCTGGCTCAGCGCGGCGGTCCTGGCCCATCTCCTGCTCCTCCCCTGCTGGCGGTGGGATGTGCTGGCGCGAAGCCCCTCCACCCTCCTGACTTCCCGGGAGGCGGCCCTGGGCGTCGTTCCCGCCCTGCTCCTGGTCACCCTCGGCACGACCCTCCTTTGCCGGCCCGCCTTTGATCCGGGCCCCCTTCCCAGGACCCGTTCCAAGTACTGGCTCATTCTGGGCTGCGCCGCCCTGGTGGCCCTGGCCAACGCGGTGGATCCGCCCCTGGTCTTCCGTCATTTGGGCTGGGTCCTCGCCGCCTGGTTCGTGGTGCTGGGCGGTCTCTTCGTGCTATCGGCCCGCCGTCCCGGCCTCCATGGCGCCTGGCCCCTGATCCCCGTGCTATGGGGAACCCTCTTCTTCACCCTTCCGCCCGGTTCAGACGCCCGGATCCGCCGGCCCAAGGTGCCGCCCGGGGGTCAACCCGTCTGGGTGATCCTTTTCGATGAACTCGACGGGGACCTGCTGGAATCGGCCATGGCTTCCGATCCCGCGGTCTTCCCGGCCCTCACGTCCATGCGCCAGCAGGCGGTGCGGTTCACCCAGGCCAGCACCACCGCCCGGGAGACCCTTTCGGGCATCGCCACCCTGGTGGCGGGACGGTCCTTCCAGGGGGCCCGGGAAATCGAAGGGCCCGCCCTTGAACTCACCACGAAGGAGAACCAGAAGATCCGGCTGGATTCCAGGGACACGGTCTTCGCGGATATCCGCTCCCGGGGCGGGGCGGTGGCCACCGTCGGATGGTACTGGCCCTACCCCCGCCTGCTGGGGCAGGTGATGGATGGCTGGGCCTGGACCCCCAGTTCCCTCTTCAGCCGGGAGCGCGTGGCGGAGTCCTCGCTGGGCGGGAGGATCCAGGATCTTGGAGAGACCCTCCTCGGCCAGAGGCCCGACGAGCGCCTCCCCGTGTCCTCCCTGTCTCCGGAGGACCGGGTTGCGACCCAGGCCGCGGACCGCCTCCGCTTCCAGGCCGGCCTGGAGCGGTACCTGAGCCAGGGGCCGGCCGGGTTCACGTGGATCCACGCGCCCTTTCCCCACAGCCCCGGGGTCCGGGTCGGCGGGACCTACCGGGAGAGCCTCCTCCTCTGCGATCGTTTCCTGGCCGATCTGCGATCCCGGCTGGAGGCGGATGGCCGATGGGAAAGCGCCTGCGTCGTCCTGGTCTCGGACCATCCCCTCCGGCCGGAAATCGATCACGGGAGTGGATTCGTTCCCCCTGGCAAGACCTGGGATCTGAAAACCCCCGGCCGGATCCCCCTCTGGATCAAACTGCCCGGCCAGTCGACGCCCCTGGAGGTGACGGCCCCCCTTTCCGCCGAGGCCCTGCGGCCCCTCCTCCTGGCCATGGCCCAGGGGAGCATCCGGACCCCGGAACAGGTGGCGAACTGGGCCGGGGCTGGCCGGAGCGTGGCCCC
>DATGXY010000192.1:0-35288 GCA_035298525.1 Holophaga sp. | reverse complement strand
GGGTTTCCCTTCCCAGCCCGCCGAAATCCGCCCGGACGCCGTCCCCGCCGCCGGGGTGCGGCCGACGGAGGGCGCCTTTCCCCAGGCCCCCAGCCCCAAGGACCTGGCCGCCCTCCTGGGGGACCTGACCCAACCGGAAGCCCGCGCCCTCCTTCGCCTTCTCCAGGCGGGGCGGACCCTGGACGAGGCCCCCGTGCAGGAGGCGGCGGCCCGGCTCCAGGCCGCCCTGCCCAGGCGGGCCGAGACGGTTCCCGAGCCCCTGGCCCAGGCCCTCAAGGCCCTGGTCCGCCAGCCGGAGGCCCTCCGGACCGGGCCGGCCGCCGTTGCCGAGGGAACCCCGCCGGGGCGGGCCGCCGCGGCCGCCCCGGAATCCTGGGAGGCCTGGATCCGATCCAGCGTGCGGACCCTGGGCGATCCCGCCGCCAGCCCCCGGGAAGCGCCCTTCCACCTGGCCCAGGCCCGGGAGGGCACCGCCTACTTCGAACTGCCCCTCCCCTGGGCCCCCCAGGCCCCCCTCCAGATGTGGGTGGAACGGGATTCCCGGGGCCAGGGCAGGGGGGGGGAGGAGGAGGTGCGGGTGCTCCTGGGCCTCTCCTTCACCCGCCTGGGTGAGACGCGCCTGGGCATCCGCCAATCCGGGGCCGGGCTCCAGGTGCGGGTGTGGGCCCAGCATCCGGGCGCCCTGGAGGCGGCCCGGCCGGACATGGAGCGGGAACTGGCGGCCCTGGGCCGGCCCGTGGACCTGAAGGTCCTCCCCCTGGACCCGGCGGCGCCGGTGCCCTCCATCCGGGCCCTGGCGGCCGGATCCTCCTTCCAGGCGCTGGGCTGAAGGGGCCGGGGCCCCATCCGTGGCATTCTGGAACCATGGCAGACCTGGAATCCCAGCCCAGCCCCCTGGATGCCCGCGCCGAACGGCGCTGGGCCCGGGGCACCCTCGTGGCCGCCGGCGTGGCGGCCTTGGCCCTGGCGCCGGCCCTCTGGCACGTGGCCCGGGGCCGGTCCCTGCCGGCCGTGGCGGATGCGGGACCCCTGCCGCCCGAGGTGCGGGCCCGGGCCATGGCCCTCCTGGACCGGCACCTGGAAGGGGCCACCCTGGAGGAGGTCCGCCGGGGGTCCGTGCGGGAATTCCACGTGCGCGGACGCTCCCGCGCCCCCCTGGCCCAGGACTTCCACCGGGCCTTCCGCCCCGCCGTATCGGGGGAGCTCATGCCCCTCCTGCGCCCCTACGGTGAGATCATCAGCTTCGACATCGCCTCCCTGGACCTGCCCCCGGTCCGCCTCAGGCCCCTCCCCAAGGATTGACATGCACCCCATCCTCTTCAAGCTCGGCTCCTTCCCGGTGGGCACGTACGGCCTGATCCTGACCCTCGGGTGCTTCCTGGCCCTCTATCTGGCCCAGGTCCTGGCCCGGCGGGACGGCATTCCGGGCGACGATGTGTCGGATCTGGCCGTGACCCTGATCCTGGCCGGGATCCTGGGCGCCAAGCTCCTCATGATCGTCGTGGACGTGGCGGGGGGCATGCCCCTGAAGCAGGTCCTGGACCCGGGCTACCTGAGGGCCGGGGGCGCCGTCCACGGGGGCGTCATCGGGGGGGTGGCCGCCTTCTTTTGGCGCATGCGCAAGCTCAAGCTGCCCCTGGGACCCACCCTGGACGCCCTCACCCCCGCCGTCGCCCTGGGGCAGGCCATCGGGCGCCTAGGCTGCTTTTCCGCCGGGTGCTGCTACGGCACCACCTGCCACCTCCCCTGGGCCGTCACGTTCACCAGGCCCGAGGCCCAGTGGCTTTCGGGCACGCCCCTGGGGGTGCCCCTCCATCCCGTGCAGCTGTACAGCCTCCTGGCCAACCTCCTCGTGATGGGGATCCTGCTGCTGGCGGGCCGGAGGCGGGCCTTCGCGGGGCAGGTGGGGGGCCTCTACTTCATCCTGGAGGGCCTGGGCCGCATCATCACCGAGACCTGGCGCGCGGACCTGGACCGGGGCTTCCTCCTGAACATCCCCTGGTTGTCCACGGGCCGGGCCACGGCCCTGGCCTTCATCGCCTTCGGTGTCCTCCTCCTCGTCCTCTTCCGCCGCCGCAAGGCCGCCGAGGTGGCCGCATGAGCGGCTCCGTCGTCCATCTCCTGCCCGAAGGGGCTCCCCGCCTGGACCGGTTCCTGGCCGAGGCCCATCCCCAGGTGGCCCGCTCCCGGTGGGAAAGCTGGATCCGGGCGGGGAACGTCCTGGTGGACGGGACGCCCGCCACCAAGCCCGGCACCCGGATCCGGTCCGGGTCCACCCTCACCACGGACCTCCCCGACCCGCAGCCCCCCGCGGGCCATCTGGCCCCCGAGGACCTGGACCTGCCCACCCTCTACGAGGACGGCCGGCTCTGGATCGTGGACAAGCCCGCCGGCATGGTGGTGCACCCGGGTCCGGGGCACGCCTCCGGCACGGTGCTGAACGCCCTCCTGGGCCGCCTCCACGCCGCCCCCGCGGCCCTGGCGGAAGGGGTGGACGGCGACGAGGAGGAGGACGAGGCCCCCGCGCCCCTGTGGCCCGGCCTGGTCCATCGCCTGGACCGGTTCACCACCGGTTGCCTGGTCATGGCCAAGGACGGCGCCGCCCAGACAGCCATCCAGGCCCAGTTCAAGGCCCGCTCCGTGGAGAAGCGGTACCTGGCCATCGCCCGCATGAGCCGGCGCCTGCCCGAGGCCGGATCCCTCCTGGTGGACCAGCCCATCGGCCGGCAGCGCACGGACCGGCTGAAGATGGCCGTCGTGCCCGGGGGACGCCCCTCCCAGACCCGGATCAAGGTCCTGGCCAAGGCCGGGGGCCTGGCCCTGGTGGAATGCGAACTCCTCACGGGGCGCACCCACCAGATCCGCGTGCACCTGGCGCACCTGGGCGCCCCCATCCTGGGGGATCCCCTGTACGGCGGGGCCACGGCCTGGATGGACGGTCAGCGCCGCTCCCACCCCTGCCCCCACCCCCTTCTCCACGCCTGGAAGGTGGCCCTGGATCATCCGGAGGATGGCCGGCGCATCGAATGTTCCGCCCCCCTGCCGGAGCCGCTTTGTAAAATTCTGACAGCACTGGGTTTGGATGACCAACTGACGTTATGATTTTCAACGGTTGAGTAGCTCCAGGTAGCCCCCCTCCCGGGCGCCAGGGACGGGAAGGTGGCATGGCAAGCGGCTCCATGGTTTCGAATATCCCCCTCCGGAGGAAGGTGACGGGCCTGGCCCTGGTCCAGGCCCTCTTCCTCCTGGTGGTGACCGGCATCGGATGGATGGCGCTCCGTAACAGTTCGGAAGGGGCCCGGCGCATGGTGGAGCGCAATCCCCAGCTGAAGGCCCTCAACGAGCTCCGCTTCCAGTTCCAGCACACCCGCGCGGGGCAGCAGGCCCTGCTGGCCGCGGCCACCAACAAGGCCTTCGTGCCCAACTTCAAGGAGTACGTGGGCACCTGCGAGGCCAACCTCCACAAGGCCATGAAGGACATGGAGGTCCTGCCCTGGGAGCCGGACGAGATCCCCAAGGTGAAGACCTGCCTGGCCGAGATCCAGGCCTACCTGAACGGGTTCCCCGCCAGCTTCCGGCAGATGGAGGGGGACCCCAAGGGGGACCTGCTCCCCCAGCGCATGCGGGACGGCGGCCCCCACCTGGACAAGGCCCGGGCCCTCATCAAGGATCTCTTCGAGCTGCAGAACGCCAAGAACGACGCCAACCAGAAGGCCATGGAGGCCTCCACCGCCCTCAGCTTCCGGGCCATGGGCGCCGGGCTCGTCCTGGCCCTGGCCCTGGGGGCCTTCTTCTCCCGGGCCATCACCCGCCACCTCCTGCGGGGGGTGGATGGCCTCGCCCGCACCATGAGCGCCCTCGCCAGCGGCGACCTCAGCGTCGCCTGCCCCGTGGCGGGCCAGGACGAACTGGGCCGCATGGCCGCGGACCTCAACGCGGTGGCGGAGAAGTTCCGGGCCAGCGTGCGGATCCTGGACGAGGCCGCCCAGGCCCTCGTGGGCGTCTCCGGGGACCTGGCGGCCCGGGCCGGGGGCCTGGCCTCCACCAGCGCCGCCCTCCGGGAGGAGGCCGCGGAGCAGAAGGCGGAGGTGGACCACGTGGCCGCGGGCCTCGCGGGGATGTCCTCCACCCTGGGCCGGGCCCGGGCGGAGGCCGCCGGGGCCCGGGACCGGGCCCGCACCGCCCTCCAGGTCACGGAGGCGGGGCGGGACCAGGTGGCCCGCACCATCGAGGCCACCGAGGGCATCCGCGCCAGCAGCGACAAGGTGGGGCGCATCACCGTCGTGCTGGCGGAGATCTCCCGCCAGACCAACCTCCTCGCCCTCAACGCCGCCATCGAGGCCTCCAAGGCCGGTCACCAGGGCAAGGGTTTCGCCGTGGTGGCGGAGGAGGTGCGCAAGCTCGCCGAGCGCGCCGCGGGCGCGGCCCGGGAGATCGCCGAACTCATCCGGGACAGCCACGAGCGGGTGGGCACCGGCCAGGAATCCGTGGCCGGGGTGGGCCGCAGCCTGGAGGGCATCCTGGAGGCCGTCACCGAGAACGGCCGGAACCTGGAGACCATCGCCGCGGGCATGGAGGCCCAGGCCGGGGCCGCCGCGGACATGGCCCGGCACATGGACGCCACGGCCCGGCGCGTGGAGGCCAACACCCGCGGGGCCCGGGACCTGGCGGACTCCGCCCAGGAGATCCGGGCCACCGTCCAGGACGTGTCGAACCTGGCCAACCGCCTCCGGAACCTCACCCGGGAGTTCCGCCTCTAGCGGGGGGCCACCGTCACCAGGGCCGTCGCCGTGGTGGCGGCGTCCTGGGCCGAGGTCGCCGTGACGTGGTACGTGCCGGGGCGCGAGGGCGCGATGTAGCGGCCATCGGAGGAGATCTCGCCGCCCCCGTCCTCCGTCACCGCCCAGATGACCCCCTCCCGGGCGACGCCCCTGAAGGAGGCCCTGAACTGGACGATGCCCCCGGGCGCGACCCGGGCCGAGGAGGGCTCCAGGGAGGCGCTGCCCAGCACCCTCACCTCCAGCGACTGGCGGTGGACCTTGCCGTCGGGGCCCGTGGCCCGCAGGTGCACCGTGTAGGTGCCCGACGCGGGGGGCGGAACGTACGTGACCCGCAGGCCCCGGCTCTGGAGGAGGCCGCCGCCGTAGAGCCCCTGCACCTCCCATTCCACCTCGCCGGACCAGTCCGCGGGGGGAAGGGCCGTCAGCACGAGGTTCTCGCCCACCGTGACGGCCGGCGTCGCCGGCTCCACGGCCAGGAACCCCTCGTCCCTGCCGCCTCCGCAGCCCAGCGCGAGGAGTGCGGCCCCCGCCAGAATCCCGATTCGGATATGCATCATGCCTTCATCTCTCGACTATAGTAATTCAATTCAAGAACCACCGAATCCGGACCCGGTGGGGATCCGGAGCGGTCCCGGAGGCCCTCCATGGTAGTCCTTTTCCCGTCCGCCCCGGCCATCCTGCTGCAGGAGCCCTTGCCGACGAACGCCTCCGAGTGGTTGACCCGGCCCGAATTCCTGGGGCCCCTGGGCTTCGGGATCCTGCTCCTGGCCGTCCTGGCCATCATCAAGTGGCCCGATTACGCCTCCTGGCGCCGGTCGCGCAGGCATGAGGTCCTCCGGCCCATCGACGTGGTCCAGCTCAACACCGGCCTGGCCCCCGCCATCGTGGATGTGCGGAGCGAACAGGAGTTCCACGGGCCCAAGGGCCACCTGAAGGGGGCCATCAACATCCCCGTGGCCAATCTGGTGCGCGACGTGGGGGCCCACGTGGCCGACACCCGGCAGCTGGTGGTGCTGGTGGACTGGAACGACAGCCTTTCCCACGTGGCCGCCGGGCTCCTGGAGGCCCGGGGCTACCGCTGGGTCCGCCCCCTGCGGGGCGGCCTCCGCGCCTGGCGCGCCCTGGACCTGCCCCTGGCCGTCACCGGCGGGAAGCGCTGAGCCGGAAACCGTCCGTCCTGCGGTTTTTTCCCAGGGCTGACGGCGTTCGGTCAGGGGATCCCCCGCGAATGTCCGGAAACAAGGCTTGACTGTTCGCTTTTAATTCGCCACATTGGGGATCTTCAAGGAGGCCCCATGGCCATCGCAGCATCCCTCCTCCCCGAGTTCGAGCACGAAATGGCGGGCCTCCGCCGGGTGATCGAGCGCATCCCGGAAGACCGGCTGGATTACCGGCCCCACCCCAAGTCCTTCACCCTCGGCGAACTGGCCAATCACCTGGCGGGCATGCCGTCCTGGGTCGTGGGCACCCTGGCCACGACCGAAATGGACTTCGCCCTGCCGGAAACGATGGCGGGCCTGCCCAAGCCCAGCGATCGCGTGGCGGGCATGCTGGCCACCCTGGATGACGGGGTGAAGCAGGCCAAGGAGTCCCTCGGCCGGGCTTCCGACGGCGATCTCCAGGTCACCTGGAGCGGCAAGGAGGGAGGCAAGGTCCTCTTCGCCATGCCCCGGATCGCCGTGGTGCGCAGCTTCGTCCTCAACCACATGATCCACCACCGGGCCCAGCTGACGGTGTACCTGCGCCTCCTGGACATCCCCGTCCCCGGCCTCTACGGCCCCTCCGCCGACGAACAGTAACCCCCCCCGCCGATCCCGCCTTCCCGGCGCGCCAGCCCGGGAAGGCGGGATCGGGTTCACGGCTTCCGGTCCGCGGGGCCTTCCACGGCGATCTCCAGGCCCTCCTGCTTCCGCGTCACCCGCGCCGTGCCGCCCTGCTGCAGGCCACCGAAGAGGATCTGGTCCGCCAGGGGGCGCTTCACGTGCTCCTCGATGACCCGGGCCATGGGGCGCGCGCCGAAGGCGGGGTCGTAGCCGCGGTCGGCGAGCCACTCCCGGGCCTCGGGGGCCACCTCGATCCGCACCCCCTTCTCGTCCAGCAGGGCCTGGAGTTCGCGGATGTTCTTGTCCACCACCCGCAGGATCTCGGGCCGGCCCAGGGGACCGAAGGTGACGATGGCGTCGAGGCGGTTGCGGAACTCGGGGGAGAAGGCCTTCTCCAGGGATCCGCGGGCGCTGCCGCCCGTTCCGGGCTCGCTGAAGCCCACCATGCGCTGGCTCAGGTTCCGGGCCCCCGCGTTCGTCGTCAGGATGAGGGTGACGTGGCGGAAATCCGCGCGCCGCCCGTGGTTGTCGGTGAGGGTTGCGTGGTCCATCACCTGGAGCAGGATGGCGTAGATGTCCGGATGGGCCTTCTCGATCTCGTCCAGGAGCAGGACGGCGTGGGGCTGGCGGCGCACCGCGTCCACCAGCAGGCCCCCGTCCTCGAAGCCCACGTAGCCCGGGGGGGCGCCGATGAGGCGGCTCACGGCGTGCTTCTCCATGTACTCGGACATGTCGAAGCGCAGGAAGGCCACCTCCATGGACTTGGCCAGCTGCTTGGCCAGTTCCGTCTTGCCCACCCCCGTGGGGCCGGCGAAGAGGAAGGAGCCCACGGGCCGCTCGTGGCCCCGCAGGCCGGAGCGGGAGAGGAGGATGGCGGAGCACACCTTGGCGATGGCCGCGTCCTGCCCGAAGAGCACGGACCGCAGGCTGGACTCCAGACCCGCCAGCTTTTCCCGGTCATCGGAGCTGACGGAGGCCAGGGGCATGCGGGCCATGCGGGCCACCACGGCCTCCACGTCCGCCACGCCCACCTTCCGGCGCCGGCGCCCCGGGGCCAGGCGCAGGGCCGCCCCCGCCTCGTCCAGCACATCGATGGCCTTGTCGGGCAGGGCCAGGTCCCGCAGGTAGCGGCTGGAGAGCCGCACCGCGGCTTCCAGGACCTCGTCGGGGAAGCGCACCCCGTGATGGGCCTCGTAGCGGCTCCTCAGCCCCTTCAGGATGGCCACGCTATCGGCCTCGGAGGGCTCGCCGATCTCCACCCGCTGGAAGCGCCGGGCCAGGGGCCGGTCCCGCTCGATGCTGGCCTTGGCCTCCTGGAAGGTCGTGGCGCCGATGCAGCGCAGGTCCCCGCTGGCCAGGACGGGCTTCAGGAGATTGGAGGCGTCCATGGAGCCCCCGCTCACGGCCCCCGCGCCCACCAGGGTGTGGATCTCGTCGATGAAGAGGAGGCTTCCGGGGCGCTTGGCCAGGGCCTCCAGCACGGCCTTCACCCGTTCCTCGAAGTCGCCCCGGTAGCGGGTGCCGGCCAGGAGGGAGCCCATGTCCAGGGAGAAGAGGGAGACCCCCCGGAGGGCTTCGGGCACCCGGCCCTCGTGGATGCGCAGGGCGAGGCCCTCGGCCATGGCCGTCTTGCCCACGCCCGCCTCGCCAACGAGGAGGGGGTTGTTCTTGCGGCGCCGGCAGAGCACGTGGATGATGCGCTCCAGCTCCTCCTCGCGCCCCACCAGGGGATCGATCCGGCCCGCCGCGGCCCGGGCCACCAGATCGGTGGCGTAGGCCTGGAGGGGGTCCTTGGCCGCGGGCTCCTCGTCGCCCTCCGGGTGCTGGGCGGGGGCGGGGGCGGCCGGTCCCGCGCCGTGGCTGAGGTGCTTGAGCAGGGGCAGCCGGTTGACGCCGTGGCGCTTGAGCAGGTAGGCCGCGTGGCTCTCCCGCTCCTGGATGAGGGCCACGAGGACGGCGCCGCTGTCCACGGTCGCGCGCTCTGCGGAGATGGCGTGGAGGATGGCCCGCTCCATGACCCGGTTGAAGCCCAGGGTGGGCACGGGATTGAGGGCGGAGCCCTCGGGCAGGGGCTCCATGCGGGCCTCCAGCCACGCTCCCAACTCCTTGGCGAGGCGGCCGGCGTCCCCCCCGCAGGCGGCCAGCGCCTCCACGACGAGGGGATCCTCCTGGAGGGACAGGAGCAGGTGCTCCAGGGTGAGGTACTCGTGCCGGGACTCCCGGGCCCGGGCGAAGGCCCTCTGGATGGCCTGGTTGAGGGCCGGCGCGATGGTGGGCGTGGGAACGGCCACTTCAGGCCTCCGGTTCCAGGGTGCAGAGGAGGGGGAACTCGTGGGCCTCGGCCAGGGCGGCCACCTGGGCCACCTTGGTCTCGGCCACGTCGAAGGGGTAGACGCCGGCGACGCCCGTGCCCTTGCGGTGCACGTCCATCATCACGGCCACGGCCTCCGGCTCCGGCTTCCGGAAGACGGTGGTGAGCACCTGCACCACGAACTCCCGGGTCGTGTAGTCGTCGTTGTGGAGGATCACCTTCCAGAGCGAAGGGGGGGTGAGCTTCAGATGCGTCCGGGGGGCCGTGCGGGTGCCGATGCCCGACTGTCCATCCATGTCGTTGTCATGCCGCGGTGCACCCATGCTTGGTCCAGGACCTCTGGGGGCCATTCTAAGGCAGAACGTCCTCGCTGTCCCAGGCTCCCCTGGGCTGGAGGTGGAGGGCCCAGAGGGCCTCGGCCACGCGATCGGGGGAAAGGGCCGTCCCGGGCTGCACGAAGCCGCACACCGTGAGGGTCGCGGCGTGGATGCCCTCGGGCTCCAGTTCGTGGGCGAAGCTCAGGGCCAGGCTCCGCAGGGCCGCCTTGCCCAGGCAGGCCGAGGCCATGCCGGCCTTGGGGGCCAGGGCCAGGCCGCCGCCGGTGAAGACCAGGGTCCCCCCGCCCAGCTCCCGCATGGCCCGGGCGGCCCAGCGCCCCGCCTCCAGGGGGGCCAGCACATTGACCCGCAGGTCCGCCAGGGCCCTGGCTTCGGGCAGTTCCTCGGCCCTGCCCGGGGCGCCCGCGGAGGCGTTGTACACCACGAGGGAGGGAAGGCCGCCCCAGGCCTCCACCGCCGCCAGGGCCGGGGCCAGGACCCCCTCCCGGGCCAGGTCCGCCCGCACCTGGAGGCAGGCGGGAGGGAGGTCCAGGTCCATGCCCGGGCGCACCACGGCCGCCACCCGGCAGCCCTCCGCCAGGAACCTGCGGGCCGCCGCGGCCCCGATGCCGGGGCCCGCCCCGATGACGACTGCGAGTGGCTGGTCCATGCCGCGATTGTAGCGCCAGCGGCCTCCCCGTGCCCGCCGTCACAACGGCCGCCGGGGGGTCCGTTGTAAACTCGCCTCACATCCAGGAGGTTCCATGTCCATCACCCGCCTCGAACAGATGCTCGAAGCCGTCAAGTCCAAGCCCCGCCGGCGGCTGGCGGCGGCCTACGCCAACGACGCCCACACCATCGAGGCCGTGCACGACGCCGTGGAGCGCGGGATCGTGGACGGCACCCTCGTGGGCGACGAGGCCGTCATCCGCAAGGTGTGCGGCGACCTGGGCATCGAGCCCTCCCGGTTCCGCATCGTGCACGAGCCCGTGGAAGCCAAGGCGGCCGCGAAGGCCGTCGCCCTGGTGAAGGCCGGCGAGGCCCAGATCCTGATGAAGGGCCTGGTGAGCACCGACAAGTACATGCGCGCCATCCTCAACAAGGACGCGGGCCTCATGGAGGGCGGCGCCATCCTCTCCCACGTCTCCGTCATCGAGCATCCCCGGTACCACAAGCTCCTCGTGTGCGGGGACGTGGCCGTGCTGCCCTACCCGGACCTCAAGGAGAAGATCGCCATCACCAACTACTGCGTCGGCGTGGCCCAGGCCCTGGGCGTGGCCAGGCCCCGCGTCGCCCTGGTGGCCGCCTCCGAGCAGGTGCTGCCCAAGGTCCAGCCCACCGTGGACGCCGCCATCATCGCCAAGATGGCCGAGCGGGGCCAGATCAAGGGCTGCTTCGTGGACGGCCCCATGGCCCTGGACGTGGCCGTGGACAAGGAATCCGCCCACACCAAGGGCATCGGCGGCGAGGTGGCCGGCGACGCGGACTGCCTCGTCTTCCCCAACATCGATGCCGGCAACGTCTTCTACAAGACCAGCACGAAGCTGTCCGGATGCGAGGTGGCCGCCATCGTGGCCGGCGCCCAGGCCCCCTGCATCCTCTCCTCCCGGGGCGACAGCGTGCTGACGAAGCTCTACAGCATCGCCCTGGCCGCCCTCACGGCCAAGTAGGATCCCCCCCCCACGGGGCTGGCGGCGAACAATCCCCCCTCAGGACCCGCCAGCCCCGTAACTCAGATCCACGAGGGTCCCTTCCTCGGCCGCCCGCAACAGGGTGCCGTGGAGGTGGGACCATGTATCCCCGAACCGCGCGTCCGCCAGCCATCCGATCGAGTCATCGATCTCCAAGGGCAGTTGCAGGTTCGGGATCCCGCGGGTGATTTCGAAGCCCTCCCGTTCCAGGGCCCCCAGGAAGGCGTGGCGGAAGGGCGGGGCCACGCCCTGGAGGAGGACCTCCAGGTTCAGGGCGCTGGCCGCCGGACCGTCAACCACGGCATCCTCCCAAGCCCATGCCGGACGCCGGGGAATTCCGCCGGGCGCGGCCATGGGGTACCCCTGACCAGGGGTACCAAACATACGGCCCCGCGGGGATTTCGCAATGATGGACGGGGGTTTCCCTGTATATTTTTAATTCATTGCAGACTTGCAATGCCCAAGCTTTGTAATTTGTCTGCACACGGTCTTTATGGACCTTTATGCGGCCGTCTCAGGCCTTCCCGGCATAGGTCCTGGGGGCCTCCTTGCCCGAGAGGACCCGGAGGGCGCCCTTGGCCAGGGCGAACATCTCGTTCTCCCCGGGGTAGACGGTGACCCCGCAGCCCAGGGCGGCCAGGGTCCGGCGGATGTAGTCCACCGTGGGGCGGCAGCGGGCCATGCCCCCGGTGAGGAGCACCTGGTCGACGGGCTCGCCCTGGAAGGCGGGAAGGAGGGAGGTGATCCACTTGGACACCTGGTAGGCCATGGCGTCCATGACCTCCACCACCTCGGCCTCCCCGGCCAGGTAGCGCCCCTCCAGGGCCCGCAGATCGGCGGTGCCCAGCAGGTCGATGAGGCCGCCCCGGCCCTTGTTCAGCTTCTTGAGCTCGTCCTTGGTGTACTTGCCGGAGAAGCAGAGCTCGATGAGCTGGCCCACGGGGAGGGACCCGGAGCGCTGGGGGGTGAATGGCCCCTCTCCGTCCAGGGCGTTGTTCACGTCCAGGTAGTGGCCCTTGGCGTGGGCGCCCACGGAGATGCCCCCGCCCAGGTGCGCGACGATGACGTTGATGCGCTCGTAGAAGGTCTCCCGCTCCTCCGCGTAGCGGCGGGCGGTGGCGATCTGGTTGAGGGCGTGGCTGATGACCTTGCGCCGGATGGCCTTGACGCCGGTGATCTTCGCGAACTCCGGCACCTCGTCCACCACGACGGGATCCACGATGAAGGCGGGCTTGCCGGTGCCGGCCACCAGCTCCCGGGCGATGAGGCCGCCCAGGTTGGAGGCGTGGTCGCCCTGGACGCCCTGGGCCAGGTCCTCGGCCATGCGGTCGTTGACCGCGTAGGTCCCGTGCTCCATGGGCCAGAGCAGGCCGCCGCGGCCGGCCACCGCGTCCAGGTCGGCCACGCCCATGCCGGAGCCGGCGAGGAAGGCGAGGATGGCGTCCTTGCGGAACGCGAACTGGCTGGTGATGGGCCGGCCCTCGAAGGGCAGGAGCTCCTCGGCGGAGTGCTGGAGCTCGCTCGTGGCGCGTTCCTTGTCGCCCTCGTAGATGGAGATCTTGGTGGAGGTGGAGCCGGGGTTGATGGCCAGCACCCGGTAGCGCCGGAAGAAGGTGTCCTTGGGCGTCTCCTCCCACTGGCCGTACTTGTACATGCGGAGCACGGAGGCCTTCACCGCCAGGCGGATGTCCTCGGGCGTGCAGTCCATCGCCAGGTCCACGCCCTTGAAGCGCAGTCCGAACAGGACCGGGAACTTCTTCGCGTCGGGGAACCGGGTCGCGTACAGGTGGTAGAGCATGTTGCCCATGTCCAGGTTGGGGCAGATGATGACGTTGGCCGACCCGGGCCAGTCCGCGTCCTGGCCGCCCTGGTAGTAGGTGGCGCTGCGCTGGCTGAGCGCCACGTTCACCTTCACCTCGCCCTGGATGCGGATGGACCGGTAGCGGTCGCCGCGGCGGATGCGCTCCTCCAGGAGGGCCGGCACGAGCCGCGTGGCCTCGCGCACCAGGTCCGCCCCGGGGCCCTCGTCGGAGCCGCGGTTGGAGTAGGAGACGATGGCCCCGTTGATCTCGGGCAGCACCGTCTCGGGGATCAGGTCCCGGGCGATGGCGCAGGTGCCCACGGCCGTGGCGGCCAGCGTCTCGGGCGTCATGGCGGCGTTCACGCCCACGTCGCCGAATACGACGATGTTCTCGAAGATGATGTCCTTGGGATGCTCGTCGGGGAGCACGAAGATCCCCGCCTCGCAGCAGTCCGCCTGGGCGCGCAGGGCCTTGAGCATGGGCCGGAAGAAGGCCTTCTCCCCCGTGGCGACGCCGCCGACCACCGTGTCCGCGTGGCCCTGGGCGACGGCCATGATGCCGAAGTTGACGGGCTTGGAAGCCCAGCACTGGGCGTCGAAGCGGCTCACCTCGCGGCCCTCGGCCCGGGCCGCGGCCATGTGGGCCTCGGCGAAGGCGTCCACCAGGTCGGGGCGCCTGGAGATATCCACGAAGGCGCTCTCGGAGAGGGTGAAGGCCACCCGGGTGGCGTCCATATGACCGAGCTCCCGGGCGATCACCTCCCGCACCTCCGCCTCCGTGGCCAGGAATACCGGCCGGGCGAACCGCGTCAGGTTGCAGGCCGCCTCGATGATCCGAGCGTCCAGGGCCTCGGGGAACACGATGGTGGGCCTCAGCTTTCCTGCGGCCAGGATCTGCTGATCCATGGATCCTTCAATATCGAACATGCCATGCCTCCGGAAACGCCAAGCGGGATCCCGGGATTCTACCCAAGGGGCCCCCTCCGGCCCAGGTCAGTCGGTCACAAACGCCCCGGCGGGGGCTATGCTGGGGACCTTCGCGGAGGCCCACCATGGGAACCAGGGGCAGGGAAATCGTCGGCATGGACATCAACGAGCTGCTGAGGCTGCTGAACGCGGCCTACGCCAGCGAATGGCTCGCCTACTACCAGTACTGGCTGGGCGCCAAGCTGATCAAGGGCCCCATGAAGGACGCGGTGGCCGCGGAGCTGAACCTCCACGCCACGGAGGAGCTGGCCCACGCGACCCTCCTGGCGGACCGCATCGTGCAGCTGGGGGGCGTGCCCGTCCTCCGTCCCAGCCAGTGGGGCGAGTTCAGCCCGTGCCCCTTTGAAGCCCCCGAGGACCCCTACGTGGGCGCCCTCCTGGACCAGAACATCGCCGGAGAGCAGTGCGCCATCGGCATCTACAAGGACCTGATGGACATCACCCGGGAGGCGGACCCCGTCACCTACAACATGGCCCTGGGCATCCTCGCCCAGGAGGTGGAGCACGAGGAGGACCTCCAGGGCCTCAAGGAGGACCTGGAACTGCTCTTCCGCAGGCCCTAGTTTCCCAGTATCGAAATCTCGCGGGCCGCGGAGGCCACCACGTAGCAGCGCTCGTTGTTGGAGCGCTGGTCGGCGGGCAGGAGGAAGAAGCCCCGGCGCTCGGGGTGGTAGCCCTGGGCATGGCCGAGCATGACCTCCCCATCCTTGAACACCACCCGCACCTTGCGGCCGGGGGTGAGGTTGGTGGGCTCGAAGATGTTGCGCTTCACGTGGGCCGGGTTGCCCTGCAGGTTCTTCACGAAGAAGACGCCCTTGAGATCGGTCACGTCGATCTCCAGGGGCTTGGCGCCCGGGTAGGATCCGACCGGGTACACGTGGAACCGCTCGGAGTTGGGCAGGAAATCGACGGTATGGCCCTTGATGAGGTGGCCATCCTGGTATCGGGCGACGACCTGGTTCATGGGGTCCTCCGGGAAATGCACCCATCCCTCGGCTCTCGAGAGATCCTTCCTGAAGGATAAGCCTATCAATCTATTGGGAAAGCCGAATTTCGGACTTTTTCCACTTTTCGCATTGTGGGAGATGCCTTTGGGGCGTCTGTCCGGTGGCTCAGGTACGGCTCGGAGAGCCAAAATGAATAAAATTCAAATACTTCGATAAAGCCTACTCCCCGGCCAGGGCGGCGTGGGCGTCGATGTCCACGGCGTCCCAGGGGTAGACCACCCAGATGTCCTCCAGATGCTGGCCGGCCCAGTAGCGGGACACCTCGGCGGGGATCTCGTCCAGCTTGGGCTTGTCCTTGCAGTGGAGGACGGCCACGGCGATCTCGGCCGGGCCGTGGGAGAGGAGCTCCCGCAGGCAGTAGGCCAGGGTGGTGCGGGTGTCGTCCACCTCGTCCACCAGGAGGACCCGCTTGCCCTTGAGCTTGCGCTCCACCTCGTCGATCCACTGGACCTTGCTGGGGCCGCCGTGGATGGCGTTGTCCTCCCCGTAGAGCTTGATGCCCACGGTGAGGATGGGCTTGCCCAGGTAGGTCTTGAGGATGCGGGCGGGGATGAATCCGCCGGTGCCGATGGCCACCGTCACATCCGGGCCGAAGCCGCTGGCCTGGATCTCTTTGGCCAGGGAAGCGACCGTGCGGTGGATCTCGTTGTAGGAGAAGTAGCGTTTGGCCGGCGTGCTCATGGGAAAAGGATACCCGAGACCAACGGGGTCCTTGACTTGTTCCGTTAATGATTAATTTATTGGTTGACGCCCCACTCCGGACCCCTTCCGCGGCAGGCCCCGGGGGGGGATGGAAGCGCTCAGGAGTCCGCATGAACAAATCCATCCTACTCGCCGCCTGCCTTTGCATGGCGACCGGCGCCCGGGCCCAGACGGCCAGTTTGTGGTTCTCGATCGACAACGCGACAGGGGGCGATCTGAGGATCACCGACGCCGATGCGGCCGCCACGGTGGGAAGGCTCTACATCATGGCGGGGGAGGCCGCCCCCGGCAGCTTCCGGGGGTGCCAGAAGCTGGCCAACCCCGGTGACAGGGCCATCCTGAAGCCCGGGAAGAACTGGGTCTACTGCGACACCAGCTTGGCCGGGCTGTTCGCCATGAACTTCAAGATCCGGGACACGACGTTCAACATCAAGTTCGCCAAGGCGGGAACGGTCATTTCCAAGCCATGGCTGTCGGTCTTCGGGGAACCCAGGGACATGCTCTGGTCGGTGGACCAGCGGGGTTTCCTGAAGGCCGATGGGCCCGTCTGGCTCACGATCCACTAAGAAGAAACTTCAGGCCCGGTGAGCTGGTTTCCCTCATGCCACAGGCGTTAGCTCTACCTCGTAGCCGAGGGCTTTGAGGCGGCGGACGAGGTTGGACCTGGCCTTGTTGGTGTCCAGGCGGTCGTAGTAGTCGCCACCGAGGTCCTGGTATTCGGTTCCACGCTTCAGGATGAAGTAGGTCGCTCGCAGCATGTCGGCCCCGATCGCCACGATGGCCTTTTTGGGACCTCGTCTGGCCTTGAGGCGGTGAAACCGCGCCTTCAGGTAGCTGTCCTTGACCCTGACCGCAGACCACGCACATTGGACCAGCATCTCCTTCAGCCAGGGGGCCCCTTTGCGGATACGGGTGGTTTTGCGCTTGCCGGCGCTTTCATGCATCTGTGGGCAGAAACCAGCCCAGGAGATCAGGTGGCCAACAGTCGGGAACCGGCTCATATCGGATCCGATTTCAGCGAGAATGGCACGGGCGCCAGTGAGCCCGATTCCGGGAATGGTGCATAGAAGTCGCACCTGTTCAGCGTGGGGTTTGAGGTGCTCTTCCATTCTGCTTTCCAAATCCTTGATAGCCGCTTCCACGGCCTCCAGTTGACCCAGATGGAGGCCGATGAGGAACCGATGGTGACTGCGGATATGGCCCCCCAGGGCTTCGATAAGTTCCGGAATTTTCTTCCTGGCCTTGCGGAGGGCCAGATCCGCCAGTTTTTCAGGAGAACGCTCCCCCTCGACCAGGGATTTCAGGATGCGCCGCCCACTCCCGCCCAGGACATCGGCGAGGACGCCGGTCAGTTTGATGTCGGCATCTTCCAGGACCTTCTGGATGCGCTGAACGTGCCTGGCGGCTTCGCGGGTCAGTTGCTTGTGGGTCCGGGTCAGGTCGCGCAGTTCCTGGGTGGCCCGGTCAGGAACGAAACTGGCCTGGACCAGCCCGTGAGCCAGCAGGTCGGCCAGCCACTGGGCGTCATTGACGTCGCTTTTTCGGCCGGGGACCTGCTTCACGTGCATGGGGTTGGCCAGGATCAATTCGGGTCCATCTTCCAGGGCATGCCAGACCGGCTTCCAATACACCCCAGTGGCCTCCATCACCACGTGGGTGACGCCTGCGTCCTCCAGCCAAGCCCGGAGCCGCATCAACTCCCGGACCGTCCCTCCAAAACTCTGCACTTCGGCTTGAACGCCAGCTTCCGTAACCAGACGGCGGCAAGCCACAACCAATTCCGCGCCTAGATCGAGCCCCGCACAGCGGGGATGAAGGACTTCCATCTTTCACCTCCATTGGAAAAGGTGACGGCGTGGAACCCTCCTGATCGGAATCTAAGACGGGCGCTCAGGGGCCGGAGCCCCAGGCAGCAGAATGGGGTGCTCAAAGGGTTCCCGGTCCAGCTAGAGCACGGGCTTATCTGCACCATAGACAAACCGACCTCCGTGCCGACACGCCTATTAGATGCGAGTTTCGTGTGAGGGGGTGTCGCGGCGCGGCGTGGTTAGTTAGGGTGTGTTTGTAATGTGTTGAACGGGCGTCGCGCAATGCTCGAGCGCGCCACAAGCTCCGTTGATCCAATCAATCGCTGACTCGACGCACTGCGTCTCGTCAGCGATTGATTGGATGCCAAGGTGGGGACGACCTTCGCGGGACCATCCGATCACAACCTGAGCCAGATCACGAAGTCCAGGGGATTGCCATGGGCATCCCTGATCCTAGGGATTTTCGTGGCGTGGGGGCGTGGGTATAAGCCACCCTTGTCAAAACCTTAGGAACACGCCCTTGAGGTCAGGCTGGAATCTGCGCTTCAGCGGCCTGGAACGGGGCCTGCTGCTGAACTTCCGCACCTGGCCGCTGAAAGATGGCGGGATCAAGCGCGTCATCAAGCCATATGCCCGACCACCCTCGGAGATCCTCGGCATCCCCAGCGCCTCGCTGAGAAACAGATGGGATATCTTCGCGACACCCTCCAGGGCCGGCTACTGCATGAGCTTGTGCGGCAGGCTTTCCATCCGGGCCGCGGGCGTGATCACCATGTAGTTGAGCTTGCGCTGCAGTTCGCGGATGGTGTTCGCGCCGGCGTAGGTGAGGCCGGAGCGGAGGCCGCCGACGATATCGGCGATGATATCGTCCTCGTCCTCCCGGTAGGGCACCTTGGTGGCCACGCCCTCGGCGGTCTTCCAGCCGGTGAGGCCGCCCAGGTGGTCGTCGGCGGCCTCCTTGCTGGCCATGCCCCGGTAGCTCTTGTGGGTGGGGCGGCCCGTGTCGTCCACGATGGGATCGCCGGGGGTGGGGCGGGTGCCGGCCAGCATGCCGCCCACCATGACGAAGTCGGCGCCGAAGGCCAGGGCCTTCACGATATCGCCGGGGTAGCGGATGCCGCCGTCGGCCACGATGGAGCGGTCGGCGCGGGCGCATTCCTGGATGGCGGTGAGCTGGGGCACGCCGAAGCCGGTCTTGATGCGGGTGGTGCAGACGCTTCCGGGGCCGATGCCCACCTTGATGATGTCGGCCTTGACGCTGGCCAGGTAGTCGGCGCCCGCGTAGGTGGCCACGTTGCCGGCCATGATGCAGGCGTTGGGCAGCATGAGGCGCATGCGCTTGATCATCTTGCCCACGTACTTGGCGTGGCCGTGGGCCACGTCCACGCAGAAGTAGCTGGCGCCGGCGTCGCGCAGGGCCTCCACCCGCTCCATCTCCTTCTCGGAGGTGCCCACGCTGACGAAGGCGGGGGCCTTGCAGCGCTTGAACATGGCCACGTTCTCCTCGATGGAGCAGAAGCGGTGCAGGGTGCCGATGCCCCCCTTGGCGGCGATGAAGTCCGCCATGGCGTCCTCGGTGATGGTGTCCATGTTCGCCGTCATCAGGGGCAGTTCCAGCTTCAGCTTGCCGGTCTTGTCGGTGATGCTCGTGTCCACGATCCGCCGGGACTCGTGGTGGTTGTAGGCGGGGATCATGAGGACGTCGTCGAAGGTGATGGCGGTCTCGGGCATGGCGGTCTCCGGGCGGTTACCAGGATACCCGGGAAAACCCTTCCCCCCCGGCGCGCCTTCCGTTAAGAATCACAAGGAACGGGGGGGTGCAGTGGCCATCATCGTCTGGTACCGGGGCAAGGACCTGCGCACTGCCGATCTCGCTCCCCTGGCCCAGGCCGGGGCGGAAGCCGTGCCCGTCTTCGCGGGCTTCGCCGGCGCGCGCCTGCGGCCCTGGCTGGGGGACCTGGCCTCCCGGCTGGAGGCCCTGGGCTCGGGCCTCGGGCACCTGCCCGAGGATCCGGTGGAGGCCCTGCCGCGACTCGCGGAGCGGCTCGGGGCCACGGCCGTGCACGCCCTGGCGCTATCGGAACCTTCCGCCCGGGCCGAGGATTCCCGCCTGGAGGCCGCCCTTCCGTGCCCCCTCCGCCTCTTCCCCGGGGAGACCCTGAGCGAGGGCCTGCGCACGGGGGAGGGAGGGATGTTCCGGGTCTTCACGGCCTTCCACGGGGCCTTCCAGCGCAGGGCCCTGCTCTCCCGGCCCGGGCCCGCCCCGGAACGCCTGGAACCCCTGCCCGCGGACCTGCCCCGCTGGACCGCGGGCGCCCTCCTCCCGGACCGCCTGGAACCCTTCCTGGAGGATGGGCTCGCGGCCTACGCCGAGGCCCGGGACCGCCTGGACCGGGATGGGACCTCGGGCCTTTCCACGGCCCTCCACTTCGGCCACGTCAGCGCCGCCCAGGCCTGGGCCGCCGCCTCCGGGCGCCCAGGGGCCCCGGCCTGGCAGCGCCAGCTGGTGTGGCGGGACTTCGCCCACCACCTCCTGCGGGAATGGCCGGGCCTCCTGGAGGGGCCCTTCCAGCCGGGCTTCACGGGCTTCCCCTGGCGGGACGATCCCGAAGCCTTCCGGGCCTGGGCCGAGGGCCGCACCGGCTATCCCGTCGTGGACGCCGCGGCCCGGGAACTGCTGGCCACGGGCCGGGTCCACAACCGGGCCCGCATGGTGGCCGCGAGCTTCCTGGCCAAGCACCTGCTGGTGGACTACCGCCTGGGTGAGGCCCACTACATGGCCCACCTGGAGGACGCGGACGTGCCCAACAACTCCATGGGCTGGCAGTGGAGCGCCGGATGCGGCTGCGACGCCCAGCCGTGGTTCCGGGTCTTCAATCCGGTGGCCCAGGGGGAGCGCTTCGATCCGGAGGGGACCTACGTGCGCCGCTGGGTGCCCGAGCTGGGCCGGCTCCCGGCCAAGGCCGTGCACCGGCCCTGGGAGGCGGGGGGCGTTCCCGGGTATCCGGCCCCCATCGTGGACCACGCCTTCGCCAGGGCCCGCTTCCTGGCCGAGGCCAAGCGCCACCTGGCCAGGAACCTGACCAAGTACTAGGTGAAGTTCCTGGGGTTCACCAGCCGGTCCCGCACCTGGTTGGCCAGGGCCTCCAGGCTCCCCAGGAACCAGTCCTCGCCCACCTCCTGGATGGGGGCCTTGCGGGCCAGGGGGGTGTACCGCATGTCCGCGTGGCGCAGCTCCACCTCCACCCGGGGGGAGCCCATGATGGCGTGGACCACCAGGTGGAATTCGGTGCCCCGGAAGGGGAAGCGCCGCATGGCGGAGCTGAGGTCCGCTTCCCAGCCCCCCTCCCGGGAGGGATCCATGGCCTCCAGGAGCCGCGCGCCCAGGGCTTCGTCCACCTGCGCCGCCACCTGCCGGGTGTGGGCGCGTTGGGCCTCCTCCTTTTCCCGGGCCCGGAGGGCGATGAGTTCGTCGAGCCTCGAGCTATCGGCGGCCATGGGGTCTCCGGGGCTTTCCGCCCTGCAGGATAGCACCCCGTCAGGCGCGGGGCAGGGGCAGGTTGTGCTGGCGCAGGAAGGTGAGCTTGTCCCAGTAGCCCCGCTGGAAGCTGATGAGGCCGTCCACGACCCGGAAGAAGCCGCAGCCCCTGAGACCCAGCGGGTCCCGCCACTCCAGGATCGCCCACTCGCCGTCCTCGAAGAGGTTCTCCACGATGCAGACCATGTCCGCGGCCTTGAACTCCCGGGCGAACATCTCGCGGATGGCCTCGCGGCCCGTCACGGCCAGCTCGGGCACCT
Organism: Holophaga sp.; assembly: GCA_035298525.1. Taxonomy (GTDB): domain Bacteria; phylum Acidobacteriota; class Holophagae; order Holophagales; family Holophagaceae; genus Mesoterricola. The sequence continues at coordinate 14,262 of DATGXY010000192.1, read as the reverse complement.
GGTGGTTGACGGCGTCCTCGGCGTAAAGGCGGGCGAGGCCGTCCGCGTCGGCGCGGTTGAAGGCCTTGACCCAGGTCTGGATGATCTCCTTCGGGCGCATGACCCCTCCTCCGTGATTCCCCATGATAGGGCCGAACCCCGGGCGGCTTTTCCGATTAGGATGGAATCACGACCTTCCCCTCCGGGATCCCCTTGAAGACGCCTTTCCGCCTATTGCTCTGGTTGGGCCTCGCCTTGGCGGCCTTCCAGCCGGTCCAGGCCCGCCCCGGGGAGCGGGGGGTGCCCCTCGTGCGCACCTGGGGGCCCCAGGACTATCCCGGCGAATCCCAGAACTGGGCCGTGGTCCAGGACCGCCGCGGGCTGGTGTTCGTGGCCAACAACCTGGGGGTGATGGTCTTCGACGGGGTCCGCTGGCACATGGTGCCCACGGAGCAGCGCCACCACGTGCGCTCCCTGGCCCTGGACGCCTCGGGCCGGGTCTGCGTGGGCGCGGCGGGGGAGTTCGGCTACCTGGAATCCGGGGGGGACGGAGGGTTCCGCTTCGTGTCCCTGTCGGCCGGCCTCCCGGCGGAGGACCGCTCCTTCACTTACGTGTGGTGGACGGTGGCCACCCCCAGGGGCGTGCTCTTCCTGTCCGCCGAGCGGATCTTCCTGTGGGACGGCGCCACCGTGCGGGCCCTTCGTCCCCCGGGGGGCACCTTCTACAGCGCCTTCAACCTGGAGGGACGGATCCTCGTCCACGTGCTGGGCTCCGGGCTCCACGAACTGGAGGGGGACACCTTCCGCAGGCTGCCGGGGACGGAACCCCTGGGGGAGGTGAAGGTCTTCATGGTGGAGCCGCTGCCCGGGCGCGGGCTTCTCGTGGGCACCCGGGCCGGGTTCCGGCTGCTGGGGCCCCAGGGCCTGAAACCCTTCCCCACGGACGGGGACGCCCGCCTCGCCCGGATCCTCCCCTACAGCTGCGCGCGCCTTCCGGACGGGAGATTCGCGGTGGGCACCCTCATGGGCGGCCTCCTGGCCCTGGACGGCCAGGGGCGTCTGGAACCCATCCTGGACGGCCCGGGGGGCCTGGGCTGCGATACGGTCCTGGCGGCGTACCGGGACCGGGAGGGGGGCCTCTGGCTGGCCATGGACGAGGGCATCGCCCGGGTGGAGTACCCGGATCCCCTCACCCGCTTCGGGGCCCAGCGAGGGCTCCGGAGCCATGTGCTGAGCCTCGCCCGCCACCAGGGGATCCTCTACGCCGGCACCAGCAGCGGGCTCTACCGCATGGATCCCGGAGGGGCCGGGGGACCCGCCTTCCGCCAGGTGGCCGGGATCTCGGGCCAGACCTGGAGCCTCCTGAGCCTGGGCGGGGACATGCTCGCCGCCAACTACACGGGCGTCTACCGCATCAACGGCCTTTCGGCCACGTGCGTCGCCCCCTCCCTGACCCCCTGCCGCTGGCTGGCCCGGGACGGGGACCGGGTGCTGGTGGGCCATGTGGGCGGCCTCTTCATCCTCCGGCGGGAGGGCGCGACCTGGCGCCGGGAAGGCCGGATCGAGGGCATCCACGAGGAGATCTCCAACGGCGGCCCCGACGGCCGCGGCGGCTTCTGGTGCGGCACCAGCGCCCAGGGGGTGCTGCGGGTGCGCATCCTCGGCGCCCCCGGCTCGCCCCGGGCTGAGGTGGAGCGTTTCGGCCGGGCCCAGGGCCTGCCCACCCTCTACCAGGTGACCGTCCACACCCTTCCCGACGGTCCGCGCTTCGCCACGCCGGAAGGGCCCTACCGGTTCGACACGGTGCGGGGGGGCTTCGTGCCCGACCACGCCCTGGCCGCGATCCTGCCGCAGGGGGTCCAGTGGATGCAGGGCTTCGGGGCCGACGGGGCGGGAAGGATCTGGCTGGGGATGAAGGATCCCGCCACCCTCCGCTACACCTACGGGGCCGCCGTGCCCGTGCCCGGGGGCGGGTACCGGTGGGAGTCGTCGGGCCTGCGGCGCCTGCGCACCCTGGACGACAGCTCCATGCTGGTGGACCCGGACGGGGTGGTGTGGATGGGCGACGTGGGCTGGCTCCACCGCTACGATCCCGCGGAGGACCGGGAGGTCCCCGGGGCCTCCGCCGCCTCCATCCGGCGCGCCGCCACCGCCCAGGGGCGGAGCCTGGCCCTGGACGGCCCGGCGCCCTCCCTTTCCTACCGGGAGAACCGGCTGCGCTTCGAGTTCGCGACGCCCGCCTTCGATCCCGCCGGCGGCAGCCGCTTCCAGACCCGCCTCGACGGGGTGGACCGGGACTGGTCGGCCTGGAGCCGGGAGCCCTTCAAGGAGTACCTGGGCCTGTGGGAGGGCTCGTACCGCTTCCGGGTGCGGGCCCTGGACGTGCGCGGCAACGTGGGCGCCGAGGCGGCCTACGCCTTCCGGATCCGGCCGCCCTGGTGGCGCTCCTGGTGGGCCCTGGTCTCCTGGGCCGTCCTCGGGACGGGCAGCGTGGCCGCCCTGGTGCGGGGCCGCGGCCGCGCCCTGAAGCGCCGCAACGCCCTGCTGGAGGCCGCCGTGGAGGAGGCCACCCGGGAACTGCGGGCGCGCACCCTCGACCTGGAGGCGGCCAACGAGGCCCTCAAGACCCTCAACGAGCAGAAGACCTCCTTCCTGGGCATCGTGGCCCACGACCTGCGGAACCCCCTCAGCGGCATCGTCCTCGAGGCCCAGCTGATCGAGGAGGAGGAGGACCCCGAGGCCATGCGCCGGGAGGCCCGGAACATCCAGGCCACGAGCCGCGAGATGGAGGCCCTCATCGGACGGTTCCTGGATATCGCCTCGCTGGAATCGGGGCAGGTGAGGCCCGAGCCCGAGTCCCTGGACCTGGAGGGCCTCTGCCGGATGGTGGTGGACCGCCACCGGCCCTCCGCCGAGGCCAAGGGCGTGCCGCTGGCCTTCGCGGGCTCCGGGCCGGCCTGGGTCCACGCGGATCCCCGGTTCTGCGTGGCCATCATCGACAACCTCGTGTCCAACGCCCTCAAGTTCTCGCCCCGGGGACGGCCCGTCTCCGTGCATGTGGAGCCCGGCCCGGACCGGGTGGCCCTCGTGGTGGCCGACCAGGGGCCCGGTTTCACGGCGGAGGACCGCAAGCGCCTCTTCGGGCGCTTCACCCGCCTGAGCGCCCTGCCCACGGGCAGGGAGAAATCCACGGGCCTGGGGCTCAGCATCGTGAAGCAGATGGCGGACGCCATGGGCGCCGTCATCCACCTGGACAGCAGCCCAGGGGAGGGGGCCCGCTTCCGGGTGCTCCTGCCCGCGGATAAGCGGCCCATCGCGTAAGGGACCGGACAAACGCGACAAAAATATTTAAATGGATCTCATTTTCAAACCGGCCTACCTTCGGGCCAGACGCCGGCGCGCCGCTCCTGGCGCGACCTGGCACCCAAGGGGGTAGGCATGAAGTCCCTGGAACAGCTCCTCGCCCTGAAGCCCCACCGGCTCATCTCCGTGGAGGCGGGTGAGACCGTCCTCCACGCCCTGCACCTCCTGGCCACCTTCGATATCGGGGCCCTCCTGGTCATGGAGGGGAACCGGCCCGTGGGCATCTTCTCCGAACGGGACTACGCCCGGAAGGTGGTGCTCCTGGGGCGGGCCTCCGCCACGACCCAGGTGCGGGAGGTCATGAGCGACCGCCTCCTCACCGTGCCCCTGACCGAGACGGTGGAGGCCTGCATGGAGATCATGACCGAGCAGCACGTGCGCCACCTGCCCGTGATGGCCGCGGACGGGTCCGTGGCGGGCTTCCTGTCCATCGGGGACCTGGTGAAGGAGGTCATTTCCGAGCAGAAGTTCGTGATCGGGCAGCTGGAGGACTACATCACCCACTGACCCCGCTTCCAGGGCCGGAGGAAAGCCGGGCCCGCATGGGCCATGGCTCGGGCTGGACTTCCATCAACCGGGTCCACCGGTCTCCCCGAGCGGGTCCCCTTTTCCAGGCCGGAGCATCAACGCGAGCTCCGTCTTCAGGTCCGCTTCGTCGTCGTGCTCGGGGGGGTGGTCCTTCATGGCCTTTCCCCCCGGCTCGCGAAGGCCTTCAGGAATTCCATGGGCAGGGGGAAGATGATGGTGCTGTTCTTCTCCACGGAGATTTCGGAGAGGGTCTGCAGGTAGCGCATCTGGATGGCCGTCGGATTCTGGCTGATGGTGTTGGCCGCCTCCAGCAGTTGGCGGCTGGCGAGCAGTTCGCCTTCCGCGGCGATGACCTTCGCCCGCTTTTCCCGTTCGGCTTCGGCCTGCTTGCCCATGGCCCGCTGGATCTGCTCGGGCAGGTCCACGCTCTTCAGTTCCACGGCGGTCACCTCGATGCCCCAGGGTTCGGTGGACGCGTCGATGATCTCCCGCAAGCGGCGGCTGAGCTTCTCCCGGTCGGCGAGCAGCTCGTCGAGGGTCACCTCGCCCAGGACGGACCGCAGGGTCGTCTGGGCGATCTGGCTGGTGGCGTAGAGGAAGCTTTCCACCCGGATGACGGCCTCCTTGGGATCCAGGACCCGGGTGTACACCACGGCGCTCACCTTCAGGCTGACGTTATCCCGGGTGATGATGTCCTGGGTGGGGACATCCAGCACCGTCGTCCGGAGGCTCACCAGGACGACCCTGTCGATGGGCCGGGCGATGAAGATGAGGCCCGGCCCCTTGGGCTTGGGCAGCACCTTGCCCAGGCGGAAGACGACGGCCCTTTCGTATTCCTTGACCACCCGAAGGCAGCTGAGGAGCCAAAGGACGGGAAGCGCGAGGAGGATCCATTCGAATAGGGGGGCGATCAGCGGATTCACGGGAACCTCCCATGCGAGCCGGGTCCCTGGGAGCTTCCGGCCGCCCATCGAGGGCAGCAATTCCCGGGCCAGGATGCCCAGGGAGCCATGGACCCCTTTCCCTGCCCGGTGGATGGGGGGATCAGTTGCTTCGGCGGGGGGGCTTGCCGTCCTCGGGCAGCATCCTCAGCGTGCCTTCCAGGGCCTCGGTGAGGGCGTGCGAGGCGGATTCCAGGTAGGGCTCCAGCAGCGCCCGATCCTCTGCCGTGATTCCGAAGACCTTGTATTCAAGGCCCTTGATGATCGCCAGGGCGGATTCCAGCCGTCCCAGGATCAGGGCGAGGGCGATGTTCCTTTCAAGCGTGTCCACGAATGCCCTCCTCGAGGCGCCCGGCCGGGATGCCTGGGCCCGCCACCCGTTCCCCTGAACCGGTCGCTGCGCAGCCGGCGAAGGCTCCAGCCCCAAGCATAGGCCTGGCCAGGAGGCGGGCCCCTCCCCTTTCGGGGAAGGGGGCGCTGGCGGTCAAAGGTTCGGCTGGTGTCCCGGGAGGCTTCGCCGCGAAGACGCACGGGCGGCCGCCAATCCAGGGGCGATCAATTGGATGCCCCCTCCAGCGGGGCAAGCGTTGATGGCGGGTTAACCCGCCTCGATCCATCGCATTGCCTATTGGCGCGGAACTTCCTTATTGAAGGTTTCCTGCGGGGCGGGCACTCCGGCCCTTGGCCGCGTTCGGAAAGGCGCGCCGGGACGGACCCCTTCGATCCTCCCGAAGGAAGGCCGGGATGGATCGCCCAGGAGGCCCTGCAATGGAAACCCAGCGTCGGGGGCGTGGACACCCCGGGGGGATCCCGCGTCGCGGGTCGCCTGGATATCCCGCCGCCACCCGTCATCCCCCCAAGGAGCAGGACCATGTCCAGCCTCGCGAATCAACCCACCGCCACGCATCCGTTCGACGTCTGTCCGCGGTGCCTGGCCCGCAGGCTGGCCCTGCGGGACAGGAGGCGGGGGGAATCCCTGCCGTGGAGGCCCCCGCTCCTGGGTCCCCCCCCTGAGGGGCCGCTGATGGGCCTGGCCTACTTCCATGTCTGAACCCGGCGGAGGACACCCCCGGGGGAAGGACGTCTTCCCGGCGGAGCGGATCGCCTTCCTGGGGGGCTTCGCGCCGCGGCTTTGCGGAATCGCCACCTTCACCACCGATCTCTGCGAGGCCGTGGCGGCCGCCGCCCCCAAGGTGGACTGCTTCGCCGGGGCCATGAACGACCGGGTCGACGGCTACGCCTACCCGCCCAGGGTCCGGTTCGAACTGGACCAGAAGGACCTGGATTCGTACCGGCGCGCGGCGGACTTCCTCAACTTCAGCAACTGCAAGGCGCTCTGCCTCCAGCACGAATTCGGCATCTTCGGGGGCCCCGCGGGGAGCCACATCCTGGCCCTCCTCCGGGAAGCGAGAATGCCGGTGGTCACCACCCTCCATACGGTGCTCCGCGATCCCGACCCCGCCCAGGCCAAGGTGATGGCTGAACTGGTCCGGCGAAGCACCCGCCTGGTGGTGATGGCGAGGAAGGGCGCCGAGATCCTCCAGGAGACCTATGGTGTCCAGGCTTCCAGGATCGATGTCATCCCCCATGGGATCCCGGACATGCCCTTCCTGGAGTCCAGCTTCTTCAAGGCCCGCCTGGGCCTCGAGGGCAGGGAGGTCCTGCTGACCTTCGGCCTGATCGGGCCCAGCAAGGGGATCGAATTCGCCATCGAAGCCCTCCCCATGATCATCCAGAAGCACCCCAAGGTCGTCTACCTGGTGCTGGGGGCCACCCACCCCCACCTGCTGGCCCGGGACGGCGAGAACTACCGCCTGGCCCTGGAGCGGCTCGCGGAGGCCAGGGGGGTGAGGGATCACGTCCTCTTCTACAACCGCTTCGTCTCCCTGGAGGACCTCAAGCAGTTCATCGGCGCCGCGGATATCTACGTGACCCCGTACCTCAGCGAGGCCCAGATCACGTCCGGCACCCTCGCCTACGTGTTCGGCGCCGGCAAGGCCGTGGTCTCCACCCCCTATTGGCACGCCCAGGAACTGCTGGCGGAGGGGCGGGGCATCCTGGTCCCCTTCCGGGAAGCCGGGGCCCTGGCGGAGGCCGTTTGCCGCTACCTGGAGGGCCCGGAGCTCATGCGCTCCGTCCGCGAACGGGCCTACCAGCTGGGAAGGACCATGGTGTGGCCGAAGGTGGCCTCCCGCTACCTGGAATCCTTCCGGTCCGCCTGCGGGGAGCGCCGGAGCGTCCCCCGCGCCCCTTTATCCGGTTGGACGGCTTTCGGCCGTCCCTACGCCCTTCCGCCGCTCCGCCTGGATCACCTGCAAAGGCTGACGGACACCACGGGGATCCTCCAGCACGCCTTCTACAACGTCCCCAATGTCACCGAGGGCTACTGCACCGATGACAACGCCCGGGCCTACCTCCTCTGCACCCTCCTGGACGAGATGGGCGGGGAGGAGGCCGCGGAGGTCCTGGAGCGCCTGGCCACCTTCTACCTGGCCTTCCTCTCCGCCGCCCTGAACCGCGAAACGGGGCGTTTCCGGAACTTCATGAGCTACGGGCGCGTCTGGCTGGACGACCCCGGCAGCGAGGACTGCCACGCCCGGGCCCTCTGGGCCCTGGGAACCGGGGTGGGGCATTCGCGCAACGAAGGGCACCGCAAGCTGGCCCTCCACCTCTTCCGGGAGGGGCTTCCCGCGGCCGGGACCTTCCATTCCCCGAGGGCCATCGCCTTCACCCTGATCGGGCTCCATGCCTTCCTGGGCCAGGCCGCCGCCTTCCCCGGAATGCGGGAGCTGGCCCTGGAACGGCTGGACCGGCTCCTGGGCCTGTGGGACGCCTGCGCCACCGAGACGTGGCCCTGGTTCGAGGACACCGCCACCTACGACAACGCGCGGCTGTGCGAGGCCCTGATCCTCGTGGGCCACGATCTCGGCCGGCCCCGGGCCGTCGAGGCCGGGCTCAAGGCCCTGCGCTGGCTCGTGTCCATCCAGCTGGCGCCCAAGGGGCACTTCCGGCCCATCGGCAGCTGCGGCTTCTACGCCCGGCACGGCGGCCACGCCGATTTCGATCAACAGCCCCTGGAGGCCCAGGCGATGGTGGAGGCCTGCCTGGGCGCCCACCGGATCTCGGGAGAGAACCTGTGGCGGGGCGAGGCGAAACGGGCCTTCGAATGGTTCCTCGGCCGCAACGATCTGGGACTCGCCCTCTACGATCCAGGGACGGGAGGGTGTGCGGACGGCCTGCATGCGGATCGCCTCAACGAGAACGAGGGGGCGGAATCCACCCTGGCCTTCCATCTGGCGCGGGCCAGGATGCAGATCGCCGAGGCCGGGATGAACGGCGCGGGGGGGGTGGCATGATCGGCCCCCGGGTCCTGCGCCACGCCCTCGCCCTGGCGCCCCAGAGCGACCGGGTCATCTTCCGGCGCTTCATCCCCTCCAACGCGAACCGGATCATGACCATCCTGGGGCGGGCCATGGCCCTGAGCGAGGCGGAGACCGCCCTCCACCTGGCGGCGATGGTGGCGAAATTCCAGTCGAGGCACTTCGACCTGGAAAGGGACCTGATGACCACCTTCCGGCACGTCGCCCATCATCTGTTCACGGACGTGCCCCTTTCCATGGAACGCCGGCTCCTGATCGGCGCCCTCTTTTCCGGGGAATTCGCCCTGGAATCCGCGGCCCTCTTCAACCCCTCCATCGTCCCCCACCCCGATCAGAGCGGCGTTCCGGATCGGGCCCTGCGGTTCGTGATGAGCCTCCGGGCCACGGGCGAGGGGCACATCTCCTCCATCGAATTCAGGACGGGCCTCATCCGGGACGCCGAACTCACCGTGGACCCCGTCTCCCGCCGGGTCATGCTGGCGGAATTGGCGGCCGATCCGGCCTTCAACAAGGTGGCATTCGCCTTCAAGCTGCACGAGATGGGCTTCGATAACCTCCACACCGCCGCGGTGCTGGACACGCTGGGCGAGTGGTTCTCCCTGACCGACCTGAACCGCAGCCTGGCGAGGGTCCGCCGGGAGGGAAGGCCCGTGAAGCAGGAACTCCACAACACCCTGCGATGCATCCTCTGGCTGGCCGATTCCAATTACGAGATGTCCTTCTCCCCCGAATGCGAACTTGGCAACCGGGCCATCTTTCCGGTGTCGGCCAGTGAGAGCAACGGCATCGAGGACGCCCGGTTCGTGCGCTTCGTGGAGGACGACGGCTCCGTGATGTACTACGCGACCTACACCGCCTTCAGCGGGTCCGCCGTGCTCCCCCAGCTCATCGAGACCCCGGACTTCCTTCGCTTCCGGGTGCTCACCCTCAACGGGTCCGCCGTCCAGAACAAGGGGATGGCCCTGTTCCCCCGGAGGATCCACGGCAACTACACGATGCTCTCCCGCCAGGACGACGAGAACCTCTTCATCCTGTACTCCGACAACCCCCATTACTGGAACGATCCCACCCTCCTGATCAGGCCGCGGGAGATGTGGGAGGCCGTCAAGATCGGCAATTGCGGCTCGCCCCTGGAGACCCCGGAGGGGTGGCTGGTCATCACCCACGGGGTCGGGCCCATGCGCACCTATTCCATCGGGGCGGTCCTGCTGGACCTGGACAACCCGGCCAAGGTCATCGGAAGGCTCAGGACCCCGCTCATCACCCCCGAGGAGAACGGACGGGAAGGGTACGTCCCGAACGTGGTCTACAGTTGCGGATCCCTCATCCACGCGGGGACCCTCGTCCTCCCCTTCGCATTGAGCGACCAGTCCACCACCTATGCCACCGTCGATCTGGGGGAACTGCTGGCGGCCCTCCTGGGAGGGGCCCCGGCCTGACAGGCCCGGCCCGAACCCATCCAGCGCCCACGATCCCCTCGCCCGTCCGAGTCGCGGACGGGCAAAAGGGAAGCCCCCTTGCGGGGGCTTCGACTGGTGCAACCGGCGCGACTCGAACCGGTCCCCTCCGGGTCCCGCGGCTTGCTGCGACGGTCCCCCGGACCGTCTCCGCAAGCCACTCGCGCGTCCGAGTCGCGGACGGGCAAAAGGGAAGCCCCCTTGCGGGGGCTTCGATTGGTGCAACCGGCGCGACTCGAACGCGCGACCCTTGGCTTCGGAGGCCAATACTCTATCCAACTGAGCTACGGCTGCGGATCCCGCCTGGGCGGGCCCTGAAGTATATCGCCGGGGGAGGGGCATGGCAACCCTGGCGGGTGCATGGGGCCTGCGGGCGGCGCGGTCCTGGAACACGTCCGGATTCAAGACTCCAGGGGGGTCTTCCTGGCGAGGGCCCGGGCGCATGGCGGGGGGCCTCGCCGGGGGCGGGATGGGCGAGGAGGGGCGCTGCATGCCATCAGGATGAGGACGGACGCCTTCAATCCGATGGGAGGGGAAGGGGGCGGCCCGGTTGGCGAACCCGCCCGGCTGTAAGGTGGGCTGGATGGCCCTGGGGTTCATGCGTTCCTTGGGATCATCCGCTTGCCTGGGGGCGTGGAAACCGTCCGGGCGAGGGCCAGGGACCGCCCCTTGGCGGCTGGGACGCCCCGCTCCCCGGAGGGTGGCATGAATGCTGCACTTCTGCCTCCAACGGCAGATGACAGGTCCCGGATCCCATCCGCCCTGGGCCGGCCAGGGGGCCGGAATGGGTCAGGACCTGTCCAGCTGCGCCCGCATCCTGCGGCATCCATCCACCCTTCCCCGAAGGAGTTCCCATGATTCATCCTCTTGATCCGAAACGAAGGGTCCTCATCGCCATGCTCCTCACGGCTGGGCCTTTCGCCGCGGCCCAGGATTCCGGCTGGTACCTCGGCGCCGGGATCGGCCGCAGCCGGCTGGACGTAGACGCCCAGAAACTGGGCGCCGCGCTACCACCGTACGGCTACCTGGGCACCTCCTTCGACCTGAACCGGAATGACACCGCCTACAAAGTGCTGGCCGGCTATGGCTTCAACCGCTACTTCGCCCTGGAGGCCGCCTACGTCAACCTGGGCAGCTTCAGCTACCAGGGCTCGACCCTGGCGCCTGGGAGCCTGCGCGGCAGGATGAGGGTGGACGGCCCCACCTTCGGAGCCGTGCTCAGCCTGCCCTTCAGCGACTCGTTTTCCTTCTTCGTGCGCGGCGGAGCGATCCTGGCCCGCAGCCGGGACGACCTCTCGGGCACCTCCCTCCTTCCGGGAGTGGATGCGCGCCCCACGGACAACAGCACGGGGCTCACCTACGGAGCCGGCCTGCAGTGGGGCCTGGGCCGAAGGGTCGCCCTGCGCCTGGAGGCGGAGCGTTACCGCGTCAACGACCCGGTCCTGAACCGCCGGAACCTGGACGTGGCCTACCTGGGTCTGCTGGTGCGGCTGGGCCGCGCCGGGCCGGCTCCCTATGTCTCCACCTACGTCCCGCCACCCGACCCTGCGCTGGAACCCGTTCCCGCCCCCGAACCGTTGATGGTGGTGGTGCCGGTGCCGGCCAACACCCAGGAATACTGCACCATCCTGGATCTCCAGTTCGAGATCGACGGGGACGAAATCCAGCGCGCCGACAAGGAGAAGCTGGCGGTGCTGGGCACCTTCATGACCCGCTACCCGGCCACCACGGCCCTGATCGAAGGCCACACCGACAGCATGGGGACCCTGGAGCACAACACCGAATTGTCCCTGAAGCGCGCCGAGGCCGTCGTGGCCTACCTGGTGGGCCCCCTCGGGATCGAGGCCTCCCGCCTCAGGGCCACCGGCTACGGTCCCAACCGCCCCATCGCCGACAACACCACCGACGAGGGCAAGCGGCGCAACCGCCGCATCAACGCGGTCATCGCCTGCGTAACCGACGTGGAGGGCCTGGACGTGAAGCCCGCCCGGATGACCATGGCCCTCGACCTCGCCTTCGATGCCAACCGGGCGGAGGTCAAGCCCGAATACGACGCCAGCCTGCGCAAGGTCGCCCTGTTCCTGAAGGCGAATCCGGCAACCACGGCCACGGTCGAGGGCCACACCGGCAATCATCGGGGAACGGCGGAGCAGGCCAGGGAGATCTCCCTGAAGCGGGCGCAGAACGTCGTCCGCTACCTGGTGGACACCCTGGGCGTGGATCGCGACCGCCTGAGCGCTCAAGGCTTCGGCAAGACTCGCTTGGTCGCCTACAACACCAGCGCCGAAGGGGCCCAGGAGAACAGGCGGGTGAACATCATCATCAATTACCCGGATGGCCGTCCCTGAGAGACCCCCTCCCCGCTTCGCCCAGTCAAGGAGTCACCATGCTGTTCACCCTCGCCATCGTCCTTTTCATGCTCTGGGCCCTCGGCCTGATCACGGGCATCACCCTGGGCTCGTTCATCCACGTCCTCCTCCTCCTGGCCGTGATCATGATCCTCGTTCGCCTCATCCAGGGGCGGAGGATCGCCTAGCTGGCCCGCTCCGGAACGGGGTTCTCCCCGAAGGCGTCCCGGCCGGAGGCGGCGACGGGAAGCCATCGGGGAGTCTTCGTGTCCCCGCCCGCGGGAGCGTGTCCCTCCAGGTCGCGTCAGAGCGTTTCGCCGTAGTAGGCATGGACGTCGCGGTTCCATTTCTCGTCCGCCATCGACGGCCAGTGATCGGCGTCGAAGCCGGGGGCGCGCTTCAGGCGCGCCTTGGCGACGCGGAGGACGTACTGGTTGTTCACGAAGTCGAACTCGAAGGCCCTGAAGGGGATGGCGAACAGCTTCACCCCCAGGGTGAGGAACCCCCCGAAGCTCATGACCACGTAGGCCAGCCGGCCTGTGGCTGGATCTATCACCATCTCCTTGATGTTGCCGAGGATCTCGCCATCCACCGCCACCACGCGGGTGCCGAGGATGTTGGAGGCCTTGATGGGTGAGTGGGAAAACATGGCGGTCTGCCTCATGTCCTGGCTCCTGGGTTGGGATGGATGGGGGCCTATGGCCGGCCGACTGATGCAGCAGATTCCGGGCCATGGCCACAAGTCACTCGGCGCCTGGATTTGGCCGCCACGACCGCCCGGCGGGGAGGCGGGTTCTCTTCAATGTGATGGGCCATCACCCGGGTGACCTGGCCCAGGAGCGCAGGGCGCCGGGCCCGGATCGGCCCGGGCCCATCGGCGGCCTCCCGTCCAGGAACCCAGCGGGGCATGGGGTTTCCGGTCCATCAATCTGATCGCGGGCGAAGGTCACTTTGGCGAAGGTGCCCCTGCGTTCCCGACCCGGGCAGGGAAGGTGGGCTTGAACCCTAAGTCCAAAAAACGGAACGATAAATGCTATTTGAATTGCATGGCGTGAGGAGAATCCGATGCTCAAACGGTCTGCTTTTCTTGGTGTGGCTTCCTTGGTGTTCGTCCTGGGCGCTCCCCCGCCCCTGGATGCCCAGGTGAGTCTCAGCATTTCGATCGGGCCGCCCCTCCTGCCGGAATACGAACAGCCCCCGGTCCCCGGGGAGGGCTATCAGTGGATGCCCGGGTTCTGGGCCTGGGGCCGGCACGGATACTACTGGGTGCCTGGAACCTGGGTCATGGGGCCCGGGGAAGGCCTGCTCTGGACCCCGGGCTACTGGGCTCGCCAGGGCGGCCACTGGTTCTTCAACGATGGGTACTGGGGACCCCGGGTGGGCTTCTACGGAGGCATCGACTACGGATTCGGGTATGGCGGCACCGGCTTCGACGGAGGCTACTGGGAGGATCACCACTATCACTACAACCGGGCCGTGGCCAACGTGGACGAAGGCCGGGTGGCCCACGTCTTCAACCGCCGGGTGGCCGGAAGCGGCTCGCGAATCGCCTTCCATGGGGGAACGGACGGGATCCAGGCCGTCCCCTCCTCCGAAGACCGGGCCGCCGCCCTGGACCGCCATCACCCGTCCACTCCCGTGCAGGCCCAGCACCGGCAAAGGGCTGGGCAGGACCGGCAGTTCCGGGTCGCGGTCAACGGGGGCAACCCGGCCGTGAGAGCGACACCTCGCCCCTTCGAGGGCCAGCCGCCGGCCTCCCTTCCCCGGGCCGCAATGCCCGGCCGCCGAGAGGCGCCACCGGCCAGGCGTGAGCCGGCCCCTCCCCGGTCCCGGGAACCCCAGGCCCAGCCGGCGCAGCCTCACCAGCAGGTCCCCCGTTCCCTGCCCCCGCCCCGGCAAAACGCTGAACGGCCGAAGCCCGGCAAGGAGGAGCGGCCCCATCCATCCCGGCCACCCAAGGCGGATGAGCATTGATCTTTCCTGTCGGGAGCCTGGATTCCCGGCCCCTTCTTAAGCTTTAAAAAAATGAAATAAATACTCAAAGATCCAAGGGAAGTCCCTGGATTTCCCCGGCGCGCGCCAGGGGGCCGCATCCCGGCCGTCCAAGAAGACCGTCGCCGCTTTCTCTTCAACCCTCGAAGGAGCAACCCCATGAACGAAGAGACCAGCACCCCCACCGCCAGGATGCCCATGCTCTGGGCCTTCCTGGCCGGCGCAGCCACGGGCGCCCTCGTGGTCGCCTTCACCACCCCCCGGACCGGCTCGG
>DATGXY010000191.1:0-3705 GCA_035298525.1 Holophaga sp. | reverse complement strand
GCTTGCGGGTCTCCTCCAGGCCCAGGGCCTTCTCGAAGGAAATGGGGCTGTCGCCGCCCAGGACGACGGTCTCGTCCTCGGGATCGCTGCGGCGCTCCTGGCGGGCCGGGGTCTTCTCGGCGGGCTCCTCCTCGGCGCGCTCGATCTCCGCGGCCATTTCACCGTAGGGGATCTCGTGGTCGGCGGTGATGACGATGCGGGCGTCGTGCAGGTCCTCCAGCTCGGCGAGGTCCTTGCGCTTCTGGTTCAGCACGGCCAGGGCGATGGCGGGGGCCAGCTTCACCCGGATCTCGGCGATGGCGTCCCGGCTGAGCACGGCCTTGAGGCGGCGCACGACGCTGAGGACCAGGGCCTCGAGGCTCTTCACCTTGCCGGTGCCCTGGCAGGTGGGGCAGCTCTCGTGGGTGACGTGCTGCAGGCTGGGCCGCAGGCGCTGGCGGGTCATGACCAGCACGCCGAAGCGGTTGATCTTGCCGACCTCCATGCGGGCCTTGTCCTCCTCGAGGCAGGCCACGAGGCGCTCCATGACCGCGCGGTTGTTGCCCTCGCGCTTCATGTCGATGAAGTCGATGACCACCAGGCCGGCCAGATCGCGGAGGCGAAGCTGGCGGGCAGCCTCCTCGGCCGCTTCCATATTGGTCTTGAAGGCCATGTCCTCCACGTTGTCGCCGGAGGTCTTGCCGGAGTTCACGTCGATGGCCACCAGGGCCTCGGTCTGGTCGATGACCAGGGCGCCGCCGCTGGGCAGGGGCACCTTGCGGCCGTAGATGCGGTCGATCTGCTCTTCCGTGGCGTACTTGGAGAAGAGGGGCTTCTTGCCGATGTAGTGCTTCAGCACGCCCAGGTGCTGGGGCATGGTGCGCTTGAAGAAGCCCTGGGCGGCGTGGAAGGTCTCCAGGTCGTCCACGTGCACTTCCTCCACATCCTTGGTGAAGGTGTCGCGCAGGGTGCGGGTGACGACGTCGTCCTCCTGCCACACGAGGCCGGGGCCGTGGCGGTGCTTGTAGCGGGCCTGCACCTCCTTGTAGGTGTCCAGGAGGTAGTCCAGGTCGCGCTGGAAGTCCTCCTTGGTGACGCCCAGGCTGGCGGTGCGCACGATGACGCCGAAGCTGCGGGGGATCTCCAGCTCGTCGATGAGGCGCTTGAAGTGCTCGCGCTCCTCCCGGCTCTCGATCTTGCGGCTGATGCCGTTGGTGGGGTTGCCGGGGGTGAGCACCAGGTAGCGGCCAGGCAGGGAGATCTGGGCCGTCATCATGGCGCCCTTGGAGCCCAGCTCCTCGCGCACGGCCTGGACCATGATCTCCTGGTCCCGGTTCAGCAGGTCCTGGATCCGGCCCCGGCGGCCGTCCGGGCTCACCAGATCGCGGGGGAGCTCGCCGATGGGCAGGAAGCCGTTCTTCTGGCCCCCATAGTGGATGAAGGCGGCCTGCAGGCTCTGGTCCACCCGGACCACCTTGGCCTTGTAGATGTTGCCCTTGATCTTCTCGTTATGGACGAACTCGATGTCGAAGTCCGAAAGGACCCCGTCCACGAGGGTGGCTACACGGATCTCTTCCGAGTCCGTGGCGTTGATGAGCATGGTTTTCTTGGGCAAACCGATTCTCCTGGAGACAGGCCCTCGGCCGTACAAGGCGGTCGGGCTTCGCGATGGGTTGGATGGATTTCTTGAAATGGGATGAGATGGGATTGGATTGGGGTCGCAGGCCGGAAACGCCGGCTCGCCCGGGATTTGAAGGGCCAAGGTGACGCGGATGAAATCCGGCCCGCCCTGGTTACCGGCATTGTCCCATCGGGCCCCCCCCGGGGCAAGGGTTAATAAGTCATTTCAGGACAATTATTCCCGGCCAGCCGTCAAATGCCATGAAATCGCGAGAGGTTACAGGGATTTTACGGCCGTGTCCCAGGATTGGACCAGGCGACCGGGAAGCTTGGGGCCATAGGGTAAGGAGAAGCACATGCCTAAAGCCATCCGATTGATCCTGTGCCTCGCGGTGGGCGCCGGCCTCTTCGCCGACAAGGCCGTGAAGGTGGATCCCAAGATCCCGGCCTACAAGAAGACCGCCGCCATGCATGGGAACCTCAACTCCGTGGGCAGCGACAGCCTCAACAACCTGATGACCTACTGGGTCGAGGCCTTCGGCAAGGAGCACCCCGACGTCAAGATCCAGGTCGAGGGCAAGGGTTCGGGCACCGCCCCGCCGGCCCTGGCGGAGGGCACCAGCCAGATCGGGCCCATGAGCCGGGAGATGAAGAAGGAGGAGATCGACAAGTTCCAGGCCCGGCACGGCGTCAAGCCCGTGAAGATCGCCGTGGCCCTGGACACCCTTGGGGTATTCGTCCACAAGAAGAACCCCGTCACGAAGCTCACCGTCAAGGAACTGGACGGCATCTTCTCCAAGACCCGCAAGTCCGGCGCCCCCGAGATCAAGACCTGGGGCGACCTCAAGGCCGCCGGGGAGTTCGCCGCCAAGCCCATCAGCCTCTACGGCCGCAACAGCGCCTCCGGCACCTACGGCTACTTCAAGGAGCACGCCCTGGAGAAGGGCGACTTCAAGGACACCGTCAAGGAGCAGCCCGGCTCCAGCTCCGTCGTCCAGAGCGTGGGCACGGACCGCTTCGCCATCGGCTACTCGGGCATCGGCTACAAGACGTCGGACGTGAAGGTCCTGGCCCTCTCCACCGACGGCAAGGGCTTCTTCGAGCCCACCTACGAGAACGCCCTCAACGGCAAGTACCCCCTGGCCCGCTACCTGTACATCTACTTCAACCCCAAGGGCGGCGACAAGCTGACCCGGGAGTTCCTCAAGTTCGTCCTCAGCCAGAAGGGCCAGGAGATCGTCGTCAAGGACGGCTACTACCCCCTGCCCAAGAAAGTGGTGGACGAGAACCTGGCCCTCCTCAAGTAGTCTTTCCAAGGGAGCGGAACGCCTGACATGAAAAGCGTCCTCGACAGGGCCAAGCGCCTGGACCGCCTGATGCACTGGGTGATCACCCTGGGGGGGATGACCATCATCGCCGCCGTGCTGGGGATCCTCGTCTTCATCGGAAGCGAGGCCCTCCCCCTCTTCCGGCCCCCCCGGACCCGGGAGGCGGCGGGCGCGAAGATCGCTCCGGCGGCCTCCCTGGCCCTGGACGAGACCGGACGGGGCGTCGCCGCCCTGGACCCCGCGGCGGGCCTCGCGGCCCTGGCCGACGGCCAGCCCTTGGCCCCCTCCGGGGCCGGGGCGCCCCCCCTGCCCTGGCGCTCCCACACGGGCCTGGACACCCACGGCCGCTGCGCGGTGATCGGGGCGGACGGCAGGCTGGCCTTCCTGGAACTGGCCTGGACGGCCCCGGGGGAACCCGGGACCGGCTGGGCCCTGGAAGCGCGCTGGACCGCCTCCGCCCCCGCGCCCGGCATGCGCCTCCTGGCGGCGGGCCGGTTCGAAGGCGGCGGCATCGCCGCCTCCGCCACCTGGCGCCTGGCAGGCCTGGACGGCCAGGGGCGGCTCCTGTGGGCCGAATGCCCGGAGGAGGCCGCGCCGGCATCCCTCGCCTGGAAGCCCCTGCCCCTGCCCGCGGGCGCCACCGCCGCGGCCTGGAGCGCCAAGGGCGACGTGCTCTTCGCGGGCACGGGCCAGGGCTCCTTGCGGCCGTACTCCTTCGCCCAGTCGTAGACCCGAAACGTCGTGTCGCTCGGAGTCTGCACCTCGGCCACCACCACCC
>DATGXY010000190.1:0-23642 GCA_035298525.1 Holophaga sp. | reverse complement strand
GGGCCCACCGCATGGCGGCGCGGGTGGAGGCGGGCCTGGGCCGCCAGCGCCTGGGCCTCGCCGCCGGCGCCGCCCTGGACGCCCTCGCCGGGGCGGGGGCCGCGGCGGTCTTCCTGCTGGGAGGCCGGGAAGTGCTGGCGGGGCGCATGACCCTGGGGGTCTTCGTGGCCTTCCTCTCCCTCCAGTCCCTCTTCCTGGCGCCTCTGGGGGCCCTGCTGGAGGCCTGGGCCGCGTCCCTGCAGCTGGGCATCCACCTGCGGCGGCTGGACGACGTGCTGGAGACGGCCCCCGAGGCGTCCGGCGCCCGGGATCCCGGGCGCCTACGGGGCGCCGTCAGCCTGCGGGACGTGGCCTTCGCCCACGGCCCCGGCGCGCCGCCGGTGCTGCGCGGCGTCAGCTTCGACGTGGCCCCGGGCGAGAAGATCGCCCTGGTGGGCCCCTCCGGGGCAGGGAAATCCACCCTGGCGCGGATCCTCCTCGGCCTTTTGGCGCCCACGGGGGGCTCCGTGAGCTTCGACGGGGTGGACGCCCGCGAACTGGACCTGCGGGCCCTGCGCCGGCAGATGGGGGCGGTGCTCCAGGAGGAGACGGTCTTCGACGACACCTTCCGCGCCAATGTGGCCCTGGGCGCCGGCGCCCCGGCGGAGGCCCTGGCCCGGGCGGCGCGTCTGGCCTGCCTGGAGGAGATCCTTCTCGCGAGGCCAGGCGGCTGGTCGGCACAGGTGGGGGAGGGGGGCTCCACCCTCTCCGGCGGCCAGCGCCAGCGCCTGTGCCTGGCCCGGGCCCTCGCGCGCGATCCGGTCATCCTCGTGCTGGACGAGGCCACCAGCAGCCTGGACCTGGCCACGGAGGCCCGGATCCACGCCAACCTCGCGGGCCTGGCCTGCACCCGCATCCTCGTGGCCCACCGCCTGGCCACGGTGCGGGACGCGGACCGGATCCTGGTGCTGGACCGGGGAAGGATCGTACAGGAGGGACCCTACGGGGACCTGGCCGCGCGTCCGGGGCCCTTCCGGGACCTGGCCCTGGCCGCGGGGGAGGCCCTCCATGGTTGATGCCCGGGGGTTCCCGGCCGGGGAGGCCCTCTGGGGCCTCCTCCGCCTGCGGGGCCGGGAGGAGGAGCCCGCCGCCCTCGGGGAGGAACTGGGCCCGGACCCCGGGCCGGAGGCCCTGGTGGCCCCCCTGGCCCGCCACGGGATCCAGGCCCGCCCCGTCACCCTGGGGCACGGGGGCCTGGATGGCCTGGAGCTGCCCACCCTGGCCAGGCTCCGGCGGGGCGGCTGGGTCCTGGTGCGGGCCCGGGACGGGGGGCAGGTCCACCTGGTGGGGCGGGACGGATGGTCGGCCCGGGTCCCGGCCCCCGCCCTTGCGGAACTCCTGGACGGCACCGTGCTCGACCTGGCGCCGGGCCTCTCCGCCCGGGGCGGCCTGTGGCGGCGCCTGGGGGGACTCCTGGCCCGGCACCGGCGCTCCCTGGCCATGGTGGCCGGGTGCAGCCTCCTCCTCCAGGCCCTGGGCCTCGTCACCCCCGCCCTCACCCGCAGCGTGCTCAACCGGGCCCTGCCGGACGGAGCCGGCTCCCTTCTCCTGCTGGCCTCGGCCGGAAGCCTCCTGGGGGCCCTCTTCCACGCCTGGATCGCCTTCGTGCGGGGCAGGGCCCTCCTGCACTTCTCCCTGGCCATGGACATGGGCGCGGAGCGGGGCTTCCTGGAGCACGTGCTGGCGCTGCCCTACCCCGAGCTGCGGGGGCGGCCCCTGGGGGAGTGGCTCCAGGCCTCGGGGGGGCTGGCCGCGGCCAGGGACCTGCTGCCGGAGAAGACCCTGGGGGTCCTCCTGGACGGCCTCCTCGCCCTGGTGCTCCTGGGTGCCATGGCCTGGCTCCTGCCGGGGCCGGCCGCGGCGGTGCTGGGATGCACCCTGCTCGTCGCGGGCGGGTCCCTGGCCGCGGGGCGCATCGAGGTCCGCCTCCAGGAAAGGCAGGTGGCCGTGGCGGTGCGGGAGCAGGGGCTCCTGGCCGGGGTGGTCCAGGGCGCGGCCACCCTGAAGGCCTGCGGCGCCGAGGACGCGGCGCTGGACCGCTGGCGGGCCGTATTCCGGAAAGGGCTGGCCCTGGGGCTGCGCAGGGCCGGCGTGGGGCTCTGCGCCGAGGCCGCCGCCTCCACCCTGGCCCGGGTCCAGAGCGTGGCCCTGATGGCCTGGGGCGGCCTCCTGGTGGTGCGGGGCGAACTGGACCTGGGCACCTTCATGGCCTTCCTCCAGCTGGCCTCGGCCTTCTCGGGGGCCCTCCTGGGCCTCGCGGGGACCTGGCTGCACCTCCTCGTCCTGGCCCCCCAGCTGCGGCGCGCTTCGGCCATCCTGGAACTCCCCCGGGAGGACATGCCGCCCTCCCGGGGCCCAGACCCCTCCCCCGCCGCCGTGGAGGCCCGGGATCTCTGGTTCCGGTACGGTCCCGGATCGCCCTGGATCCTCCAGGGCGCCAGCCTGGAGGTGCCCGCCGGCGGAAGGCTGCTCCTGGACGGGCCCTCCGGATGGGGCAAGTCCACCCTCCTGCGGCTCCTGGCGGGCCTGGAGACCCCGGAACGGGGGGAGGTCCTCATCGGCGGCCAGCCCCCATCCCGCATGCGGGACCGGATCCTCTACCTGCCCCAGTCCGTGCAGCTCTACGGGGGCTCCCTCCTGGACAGCCTCCGGGCCCTCAGCGGCGGGGCCGCGGCCTCCGCCTTGCTCCGGGCCGCGGCGGAGACCGGCTTCGAGACCTTCGTGGCTTCCCTGCCCCTGGGCTGGAAGACGCCCCTGCCCCAGGGGGGGCGCTCCATCTCGGGCGGCCAGCGCCAGTGGGCCGCCCTCACCGCCGCCCTGGCCGCGGGCAAGGGGGTGCTGCTCCTGGACGAACCCATGGCCAACCTGGATCCCCTCGCCGCCGCCGCCCTGGGGCGGATCCTGGCCGGAGGGCCCTGGACCGTCGTCACCGCCGAGCATCGCCGGATACCAGCTGCCCGAGGACCGAACGATACCCGGAGCGCAGGTTCCAGTCCGACCTACCCGAGGCGCACACCTTCCTGAGGATTCCGTTCCGGACCCGCCCCTGGTTCTGCCAGGGCACATCCGGAAGGCGGGGGATCCCCTACAGGATCCCCGCGTCCTTCACCACCAGCTCGTTGAGCCGCTTCAGGAAGGCGCCGGGATCCGGCAGGCGGGACCCCTCCGCCAGGAGGGCCTGGTCGTGGAGGAGCTGGCCGTAGGCCTCCACCCGGGGATCGGCGGCGTCCCGCTCGTGGAGGGCCTGGAGGGCCTTCACCACGGGGTGGGCGGGATTCAGCTCCAGCACGCGCTCCTGGTGGCCGGGGGCCTGGCCCAGCTTCTGGAGGAGGCGCTCCATGTGGGGATCCAGGGCGTCGTCGTCCGCGGCGAGGCGGGAGGCGCTCTCCACCAGGTTCTGGGAGAGGCGCACGTCCTTCACGCCCTTGAAGCGGCCCTTGAGGGTGTCCAGCAGGCCCTTGAAGGTGGCCTGGGCCTCCTCCGCCAGGGCCTTCTCCTCCGGCTCCAGCTCGGGCTGGTGGCGGTCGGCGGCCTTCAGGGGGGTGCCCTTGAAGTCCGGCAGGCCGGGGAAGACGAAGGCGTCGATGGGATCGGTGAGGAGCAGCACATCCCAGCCCTTGCGCCGGAAGGCCTCCAGGCTGGGGGAGGGCTCCAGCACCGCGCGCTCCTCGCCGGCGAGCCAGTAGATGTCCTTCTGGGCCTCGGGCATGGCGGCCTTGTACTCGGCCAGGGTGGTGGTCCTGCCCGGCTCCGTGCGCAGGCTCTCGAAGAGGAGGAGATCGGCGATCTGCTCCCGGTTGGCGTGGTCCCGGGCCAGGCCCTCCTTCAGGATGGGGCCCAGCTCGGAGAAGAAGGTGGCGTAGGTCTCCGGGTCGGAGGTCCGCAGGTCGGCCAGGGCCTGGAAGACGTTCTTCACGAGGCTCTTCTGGATGCGCTCCAGGAGCGGGTTGTGCTGGAGCATCTCCCGGCTCACGTTGAGGGGCAGGTCGGAGCAGTCCACCACGCCCTTCACGAAGCGCAGGTAGGGGGGCAGGAGGGCCTCGCAGTGGTCCATGATCTGCACCCGGTTGATGTAGAGCCTGGGTCCCACCTTGGGCTCGGCGAACTGCAGGTCCCAGCTCTTGCGGCGGGGGATGTAGAGCAGGGCCCGGAACTCCAGGGCCCCCTCCGCGGCGTAGTGGATCACCTTGGCGGGATCCTCGAAGTCGCCGGAGACCTGGCGGTAGAAGGCGTTGTGCTCCTCGGCCGTGACATCGGTCTTCCCCCGCAGCCACAGGGCCTTGCGGGAATTGAGGGTCTCCTCCTCGACCTTGCGGGCCTCGCCCTCGCCCTTCTCCACGTCCATGACGACGGGGTGCTCGATGAAGTCGGAGAACTGCTTGACGATGGAGCGCAGGCGCCAGGCTTCCAGGAACTCCTTCTCCTCGTCCTTGAGGTGGAGGACGACATCGGTGCCCCGGCCGGCCCTTTCCGCGGCGTCCACCGTGTACTCGCCCAGTCCGTCCGACTCCCAGCGCACGGCCTGGCTGGAACCCGCGGCCCGGGAGACGACGGTTACCCGATCGGCGACCATGAAGGCGGAATAGAAGCCCACCCCGAACTGGCCGATGAGGCCCGGCCGGGCGGCGGCGTCCGCGGACTTCAGGGTTTCCAGGAAGGCCTTGGTGCCGGACTTGGCGATGGTGCCCAGGTTATCCACGATGGCGTCGTGGTCCATGCCCACGCCGTTATCGGACACGGTGAGGGTGCGGGCCTCCCGGTCCACGGCCAGGCGGATCTTGAAGTCCCGGTCCCCCTCCAGGAGATGCTCGTTCTGGAGGGAATTGAACCGGACCTTGTCGATGGCGTCGCTGGCGTTGCTGATCAGCTCCCGCAGGAAGATCTCCTTGTGGGAGTACAGGCTGTGGGTAATGATGTGCAGCACCTGCTGCAATTCACTCTTGAAAGCGTGCTTTTCGGACATGGCGCGACTCCGTTGGCAGAGGTGAAAATCTACCAGGAAACCGCGCCATTTTACAAGTGTATCAGTTCCAGGTTTCCTTCCACATGAAGGCGCCCGTCTGGGTGGAGATGGCCACCTTCGTCCTCTCGACCGGGCACTGGAAGATGTACACGAACTCGTTGGGCAGGGCCGGGTGCATGGGGCGCATGAGGGTCACCCGCTCGAAGCCGTGGGTGTAGCCCTGCTTCTTCAGTTCGGCGATGGCCTCGTCCAGGCCCACGGCGATCCAGGCGTGCTCGATGGGCCGGGCGTCGGTGACCAGGACATCCGAGTACTCGAAATTGTTGAAGACCCCCCTCAGGCATTGGGCCCAGCACTGCCGGTGCTGGCTGGCCTCCGCGGCCCCCGGCCCGGGGTTCGTATCCAGGATCTTGTACTGGAACTTCCAGAGCAGCACGTCCACCCCCCGCTGGAGGAGGCCGGGAGCGGCCGGCGCGGGCTCCCCGATGATGCGGTACAGCTCCGTCTTGCGGGTCTCCCCCGAGCTGGAGAGGCCGGAGGAGACGAAGTGGCGGGCCTCGGTCTTCAGGCCATTGAGGTCCTGGAGGGTCTGGGCGGCCAGGGGGGTGGCGGCGGCGAGGAGGGCGAGGGTGGCGGTATGAAGCATGGTGCCTCCATGACGGGCCATCCGCTGGTGCGGTCGGCCCTCGGCTGGTTTGGGAACGTCCGGGACGCCGCGCCCCACGGGCCGGGGTCCCGTTCAAAACCTAGGCCGGAGCCGGGTCCGCGCACGGGTTTTTTCGAGGGAAGCGCCCTGTTCTCATGGGCATAAAAAAACGGAGGCCGGCGAACCGGCCTCCGTGCGCGGGTCCGGGGACCCTACTTCTTGAGCCACTGGTCCAGCCAGCCCAGCACGTTCTGGTGCCACTGGAGGGAGTTGGCGGGACGCAGCACCCAGTGGTTCTCGTCGGGGAAGATGAGCAGCTTGGAGGGGATGCCCTTGCGCTGCAGGGCCGTGAAGGTGGAGAGGCCCTGGGCGTAGGTGATGCGGTAGTCCTTCATGCCGTGGATGACGAACATGGGGGTCTTCCAGTTCTTCACGTACTCCACCGGGTTGTGCTTGATGTAGGACTGGGGGTTCTCCCAGGGCAGGCCCTTGTGCTCCCACTCGGGGAACCACAGTTCCTCGGTGTCGTAGTAGGCCATGCGCTCGTCCAGGTTGCCGTCGTGGCACACCAGGGTCTTGAAGCGGTCGGTGTGGCCCGCGATCCAGTTGATCATGAAGCCGCCGTACGAGGCCCCCAGGGCGCCCATGCGGTCCTTGTCCAGGAAGGGGTACTTGGCCAGGGCGAAGTCCAGGCCCTTCATGAGGTCCTCGAAGGGGGCGCCGCCCCAGTCGTCGCGGATGTCGTCGGTGAAGGCCTGGCCGTAGCTGGTGGAGCCGTGGAAGTCGATCATGATGGCCGCGTAGCCGGCGCCGGCGTACACCTGGGGGTTCCAGCGGTAGTGCCAGTCGTTGCCGAAGGTGCCCTGGGGACCGCCGTGGATGAGGAAGGCCACGGGGTACTTCTTCGCGGGATCGAAGTCCGCGGGGGTGACGATGTAGCCGTAGACCGTGTCGCCCTTGGCGCCCTTGAAGGAGAACTGCTCGGGCTTGCCCAGCTTCGTCGCGGCCATGAGGCCGTCGTTGAAGCGGGTCACGCGGCGGATGTCCTTGCCGGCGGCGTCCGTCGTGTAGAGCTCGGTGGGGCCGTGGAGGGAGTTCATGCCATAGAGGATGCGGCCGTCATGGGTGAACTCGATGCCGTCCAGGGTGCCCTGGCCCACGACGATGCGGGCCTTGCCGGTGGCGGGGTCCACGGCGAAGAGGGCCTTCTGGCCGAAGTTCTCGGCCTCGGCGTAGATGACCTTGCCGTCGGGGCTCCAGGCGAAGGCGGCCACGGAGCGGTCGCCCCGGGGGGTGTCGTCGGCCTTGAGCACGAACTTGCGCTCCTTGCCGGTGGCCATGTCCCGCAGGACGAAGTCGAAGCGGTCCGCCTCGAAGCCGGGGCGGCTCATGGCCAGGTAGGCCAGGGTCCTGCCGTCGGGGCTGAAGCGGGGCTGGGCGTCCCAGGCGGGGTTGGTGGTGAGCTTCGCGGGGGCCTTCCCGCCCTCGGCGGGCACGGCGAAGAGATCGAAGTTGGTGGACCAGGCCTCCTGGCGGCCCATGTCCCGGGCGGAGAAGACCACGGTCTTCCCGTCGGGGGAGACGGCGAAGTCCTCGGCGCCCCCGAAGGGCTTGGAGGGGCAGTCGGCGTCCATGGCCGGCATCAGGTCCACGGCCTTGCCCGTGGCGATCTCATAGCGGAACACGTGGTTGCGGGTGCCGTCCGCCCAGGTGTCCCAGTGCCGCACGAAGAGGCGATCGAAGACCATGCCCGTGGCCTTGTTGGCGGCCTGGGCGTCCATGCGCTTTTTCGTCTCCTCGATGGAGGTGCCGGGGAAGACGGCCATGCCCAGGAACAGGTGCTTGCCGTCCGGGGCCACCGTGAGGGCGTCCACGTCCAGGGGCAGGTTCGTCGCCTGCACGGCCTCGCCCCCGTCCATGGGCAGGCGCCACACCTGGGCGGAGCCGGAGCGGGCGGAGACGAAGAAGAGGGCCTTGCCGTCGGGGGACCAGCGGGCCTGGGAATTGCTGGTGCCGGGGGCCGTGACGCGGCGGGTCCAGGCCCCGTCCACGGAGGCCAGCCACAGCTCGTGGGAGCTCTTGTTGGCGGCCACGTCGGGCTTGGACACCGAGAAGGCCACCACCTTGCCGTCGGGGGAGACCTTGGGATCGCCCAGGCGCTCCATGGCCAGGAGATCGTGGATGGAGACGGGGTGGGGGCCCGCGGCCAGGGCGGGAACCGTCATCGCCCCGCAGAGCAGGGACAGGATCAGGGGCCGGAACATGCATCCTCCTCGCCAGCCCGGGGTGGGTTGGCATCGTCTCATGATACGTGAGCCCTTCCGGGGCGGTATGGCCGGCTGGTGGGTTGTGACGGCGTTCCGCCTTTCCAGGGGGACCGGTGCTCCCATTAGGGGGCTAATGGGACCCTGGTGCTCGTCCCCGCCACCCGGCCCAGGCTCAGTATTCCGCCGGCAGGGCGTTGAGCTGCTCCAGGGTGTAGACGGGGCCGTCCTTGCACACGTAGCTGCTGCCGGTGTTGCAGCGCCCGCACTTGCCCAGGCCGCACTTCATGCGGTTCTCCAGGGTGGTGTAGATGGCGCCGGGCTGGAAACCCAGCTTCTCAAGCACGGGCAGGGTCAGCTTGATCATGATGGGGGGGCCGCACACAAGGGCCACGGTATCCGCGGGGGAGGGGGCCAGGGCCTCCACGACGGGGGGCACGAAGCCCACCTTGCCCTTCCAGTCCGGGGTATCGCCGCCCGGGTCCACGGTGACGACCAGGTTCACGTCGGGCCGGGCCTCCCACTCGGCCAGTTCGTGCTTGTACACGAGGTCGGCCACGCTCCGGGCGCCGTAGACGATGGTGATGTCCTTGAACCAGTCCCGCAGGTCCAGGCAGTTCCAGATGACGCTGCGCAGAGGGGGCAGGGCGATGCCGCCGGCCACGAAGAGGAGGCTCCTGCCCTTCCACGCCTCGATGGGGAAGCGGTTGCCGTAGGGCCCGCGGAAGCCCACGATGTCCCCCTCCTCCTTGTCGGCCAGGGCGGCGGTGACGCGGCCCACCTCCCGGAAGGTGCACTCGATGTAGCCCTTGCGGGTGGGGCTGGAGGCGATGCAGAAGGTGCTCTCGCCCTCGCCGAAGGCGCTGTAGAGGCCGAACTGGCCCGTCTGGAAGTCGAAGGCGTCGGCGGCGGCCTGGTCCATGAACTCCAGGCGGAAGGTCTTCACGCCGGGGGCCTCGCGTGTGACCTTCGCGATGCGCATGAGGTGGGGGAGGTAGATGTTGGGCTCGCTCATGGCTCCTCCTCAGGCGCGGGCGGCTTCCAGGAGGTGCTCCTGGAGGTCCATGTCGACGGGGCAGGCGCGGGTGCACTTGCCGCAGCCCACGCACCCGAGCCTGCCGTAGCGCTCGGGGTAGTACGAGAACTTGTGGAAGACCCGCTGGCGCCAGCGCTGGGCCTGGGCCTCCCTCGGGTTGTGGCCCGAGGCGTGCAGGGTGAACTGGGCGGTGCCGCAGGTGTCCCAGGTGCGAAGGCGACGGCCGCCCCTGGCGTCGGACTCCTCCACCAGGTCGAAGCACACGCAGGTGGGGCACACGAAGGCGCAGGCCCCGCAGCCCAGGCAGCGCAGGGCCTGGGCCTCCCAGAGGGGATCCTCGAAGCGGTCCCCGAGGGCCGCCGTGAGGGCGGCGTGATCGAAGGCGGCGGGGAGCTCGGCCACCTTCTTCTCCAGGCCGGGATCGGGGCGGAAGGCCTGGGGACAGAGGGCGGCGAGGGCGGCGCCCCTTCCCGTCACCAGCTCGGCCAGGTAGCCGCCCTGGACGGGGGTCAGGAGGAGATCGCTGCCCTTCGTGGAACCGGGGCCACCCCCCACGGAGGTGCAGAAGCAGGCGTCGTCCGCCTTCGTGCAGGCCACGGCCACGACGGCCAGGGCCTCGCGCCGGGCGTTGAAGAAACGGTCCCGGGTGTCCCAGTTGAAGACGGAATCCAGGGCCCCGAAGCCGTCGGCCTCGCAGGGGCGGATGCCGAAGAGGACGGTAGGCCTGGCGTCGGGCTCCGCGTCGCGGAGGTCCACCTTGCCGGCGCCCAGGGAATACTCGAGGATGCGCTCCACCTTGGGGAAGACGGTCTCCTTGGCGCTCATGACGGTCTGGAGGCCCTCCAGGTCCAGGTCGGCGGCGGTGGCCACGGGATTGAGCTCGGCCCGGCCGTCCCGGGCGGTGGGGCCCAGGATGCGCCGGCCATCCGCGGCGAGGGCCGCGAGGAAGGCGTCCAGCTGTTCGGAGGGAAGGAAACGGGTCTCGGCCATGGCGCCCTACCGGATGAAGGTCTCTTTGTCGTCGGGACGGAAGGTGGAGAGGGCGTAGTCCAGCTTCGCGCTGGTCCCCGCCCGCTGCCCGAACTGGGCATGCACGCTCTCCTGGCAGTGGAAGGCCATGAGGTGGACCGGGATGCCCACGGGGCAGGCCCGGCCGCAGTCCCCGCACTCCACGCAGCGCCCCGCCAGGTGCATGGCGCGCACCATGTGGTACTCCAGGTTGCCCAGGGCGTGGCTGGCCACGGGCACCCACTGGGGGCGGTTGCAGTCCATGGTGCAGTGTCCGCAGTAGCACATGGGGCAGGCGTTGCGGCAGGCGTAACACTTGACGCAGCGGGAGAGCTCCTTCTGCCAGAAGGCCCAGCGTTCCTCCCGGGTCATGGCGTCGAGCCTGGCCAGGAGGGCGCGGTCCTCCGCCTTCAGCTCCTTGGCGGTCACGGCCAGGTGCTCCTCCACGGCGGCGGCGGTGGGCAGCTCCGTGACGGCGCCGTCGGGGGCCACGGCCAGGGCCAGCACATCCTCCTCCTTCACCTGGCGCTCGGCCATGAGCTGCAGGAGGGCCCGGAGGGTGTCGGGGGCCGCCACCAGGGCCACGCGGCCCATCCGCTTCACCTCCCGGCGGGTGAGGTAGGCGGCCAGGTTCTGGGTGCAGCGGCCATCGAAGACGAGGGCGGCGGCCTTGGCGGCCTCCTTCACGAAGGCGGGGCGGATCCCGCCGCGCCGCCCGGCCTCGTAGCCGATGACGGCCTTCACGGCGCCGCCTTCCAGGAGTTCTCGGGATCGGGTCGTCAGGTCCATGGCGTCACTCCACGCCCGCCAGGGCGAGTTCCTTGTAGTCCTCGTAGGGCCCCAGTTCGCGCACGGTGGCCGTGACCTCGTCCACCAGCTGGGCCCAGCGGGCCCCCTCGGCGGCCGAGACCCAGGAGAAGGTCACCCGCCGGGTGTCGATGCCCATGAAGTCCATCAGGTCCCGGTACACCATCCAGCGGCGCCTCGCGTGGTAGTTGCCCGAGGTGTAGTGGCAGTCGTTGGGGTGGCAGCCGCTGACGATGATGCCGTCGGCGCCCCTCGCGAAGGCCTTGGCCAGGAGCATGAAGTCGATGCGGCCCGTGCAGGGCAGGCGCAGGACGCGGACATTGGGCTGGTACTTGATGCGGCTGGTGCCCGTGAGGTCCGCCCCGGCGTACGTGCACCAGTTGCAGACGAAGGCGGTGATCTTGGGTTCGAAGGCCATGGTGGAGCCCCTAGAGGGTCATGAGTTCGGCGTAGATCTGTTCGTTGCTGAAGCCCTGGATATCGATGGCCTTGGTGCGGCAGGTGGCCACGCAGGTGCCGCAGCCCTGGCAGAGGCCGGCGTTCACCCTGGCCACCACCTTGAGCACCGAACCGTCCCGGCCCTTGATCTCCTCCTGCTCGATGGCCTGGTAGGGACAGGCGCTCTGGCACAGGAAGCAGCCCACGCAGTAGGAGAAGGTGGGCGCCGGCAGGCGGTTCACCACGGCCACCACGGGCTCCCGGGTCAGCTCGTCCCGGGCGAAGAGGGCGGCCACCTTGGCGGCGGCTCCGCTGGCCTGGGCCACGGTCTCGGGGATGTCCCGCGGGGCCTGGCAGGCCCCGGCCAGGAAGATGCCGGCGGTGTTGGTCTCCACGGGCTTGAGCTTGGGGTGGCTCTCCGCGAAGAAGTGGTAGGGGTCGTAGCTCACGTGCAGCTTCTGGGCCAGCTCCTCGGAGCCGTCCTGGCTCTGCACGGCGGTGGCCAGCACCACCATGTCGGCCCGGATCTCCACGGGGGCGCCGCCCTGGAGGGTGTCGGCCCCCTTCACCACGAGCTTGCCGTCCTCGCGGTGGATCTTCGAGACGCGGCCCCGCACGTACTGGACATCGTCCTCCTCGATGGCGCGGCGCACGAACTCGTCGTAGTCCTTGCCCCCCGAGCGGATGTCCATGTAGAAGACGACGGCCTTGCCGTGGTGCACCTTGTGCCGGTAGAGCATGGCGTGCTTGGCCGTATACATGCAGCAGATCTTGGAGCAGTAGGGCACGCCCTTGGCCCGGTCCCGGCTGCCGGAGCAGGCCAGGAACACCACCGTCTCCGGTTCCTTGCCGTCGCTGGGGCGCTTCATGACCCCCAGGGTGGGGCCCGAGGCCGAGGCGAGGCGCTCGAACTGGAGGCCGTCGAGGATATCCGGATCCTGGCCGTAGCCGTATTCGGGGAACTTGTCCGTGCGCATCACCTTGAAGCCCGTGGCCAGCACGAGGGCCCCCACGTCCAGGGTGACGAGTTCGTCCTCCTGGTCGTACCGGATGGCGCCCGTGGGGCACATCTTCTCGCAGACCTTGCACTTGCCCGACTTGAAGAAGGTGCAGTTGGCGGTGTCGATGACGGGCTTGTTGGGCACGGCCTGGGGGAAGGGCACGTAGATGGCGGTGCGCTGGCCCAGGCCCTCGTTGAACTCGTCCGGGATCTTCTTCTGGGGGCACTTCTGGATGCAGAGGCCGCAGCCGGTGCAGAGCTTCTCGTCCAGCTTCCTCGCCTTGCGGCGGATGGTGGCCTTGAAGTTGCCGATGAAGCCCTCCAGCTTCTCCAGCTCCGCGTAGGTCATGAGGGTGATGTTGGGGTGGCGCGCGGCCTCCACCATGCGGGGGGTGAGGATGCACTGGGAGCAGTCCAGGGTGGGGAAGGTCTCCGAAAGCTGGCTCATGTGCCCGCCGATGGAGGGGCTCTTCTCCACCAGCACCACCTTGTGGCCGGCGTCGGCGATGTCCAGCGCGGCCTGGATGCCGGCGATGCCCCCGCCCAGCACCAGGGCGCGCTTGGTGACGGGGACACGGATCGGGTGCAGGGGCTGGTTGTGCTTGACCTTCTCCACCATGACCCGCACCAGGTCGGCGGCCTTCTCCGTGGTGACCTCGCCCTTCTCGTGCACCCAGGAGCAGTGCTCGCGCAGGTTGGCCATCTCGCACAGGTAGGGGTTGAGGCCGGCCTCGGCCACCGCGTTGCGGAAGGTGGGCTCGTGCATGCGGGGGGAGCAGGCCGCGACGACGACGCCGGTGAGCCCGTGCTCCTTGATGGCCTCCTTGATCATCCCCTGGCCCGGATCCGAGCACATGTACTTGTAGTCCACGGAGTGGACGACGCCGGGGATGGAGCGGCTGCACTCCGCGACCTTGCCGCAGTCGACGGTGGCGCCGATGTTCTCGCCGCAGTGGCAGGTGAAGACGCCGATACGGGACATGGGTGCCTCCTCAGACGCGGGCCAGGGCGGGGACGAAGTGGCGCTGCAGGCCCAGCTTCTCCGGCTCCAGGCCGAGGGCCAGGCCCAGGGCCTGGGTGATGTACAGGACGGGGATCTCCAGGTCCCGGCCGAGGCGGGCGTTGATTTCGGGCCGGCGCATATCCAGGTTGGACTGGCACATGGGGCAGGCCACGAGGACGGCCTCCGCCCCGGCCTTCACGGCCCCCTCCAGCACCCGGCCGGAGAGCTTGGCCACGAGGTCCGTGCGGGTGACGGAGAAGGAGGCGCCGCAGCACTCGGTCTTGAAGGGCCATTCCACGGGGGTGGCGCCGGCGGCGGCGGCCAGCAGGTCCATGCTCCGGGGATCCTCGGGCCGGTCGAACTTCACGACCCGGGGAGGGCGCACCAGGAGGCAGCCGTAGTAGCAGGCCACCTTCCGCGCGTAGGGGGCCTGGATGCGGGCCTGGATCTCCGGGCGGAGGCGGTCCAGCACCTCCAGGACATTGAGCACCTTGACCCGGCCGGCGGGGGCGCCCACGGCCTCCTCCACCTCCTTCGCCAGGCGGGGATCCTTGGCGATGGAATCCTGGGCGGAGACGAGGCGGTTGTAGCAGGCCGCGCAGGGGGCCAGCACCTCGTCCAGGCCCGCGGCGGCGGCCTGGGCCAGGATGCGGGCGGGAAGGGCCGCCGCGAGGGCGGCGTCCAGCACGTGGGCGCTGGAGGCGCCGCAGCAGTTCCAGTCGGGCACCTGGACCAGCTCCACGCCGAGGGCGCCCATCACGGCGCGGACGGATTCGTCGAACTCCCTGCTGGAGCCCAGGAGGGAACATCCGGGGTAGTAGCCGATGCGCATGGCGTCACCTCCCCTTTCCGAGGGTCTTGGCGAAGATCCGGCCCACCGCGTCCCGGCCCTTGATCAGGTGGGGCAGGAGGGGGAGCTTGCCGCGGAGGTACATCTTCGGCGCCAGGGCCACGTCCTTGAGGAAGTGGCGGCTGCGCACCTTGTAGTTGGCCACCAGGCCGATCTCATAGAGGCGCCCCGTGACCCGGATGGAGTCCAGGAAGGCGCGATGGAAGGCCAGGATGTCCCGGCTCCGGGGGTGGGCCAGCCCCGCGCGCAGGGCCTCGGTCCGCACGTGGTCCATGACCTTGGCCACCTCCACCTCCTGGGGGCAGCGGGTGGAGCAGGTCTCGCAGGTGAGGCAGAGCCAGATGCCCTCGCTCTCCATCACCTTGCGGTCCAGGGCGGGGTCGCCCAGCTGCAGGAGGCGCAGGGCCCGGCTGGAGGTCATGTCCATGTCCTCGGCCACGGGGCAGCCCGCGCTGCACTTGCCGCACTGGTAGCAGTGGTTGAGATTGACCCCCAGGTGCTCCCGGATGCGGGCCTTGAGGGTGTCGGGGGCGGTGGGGGCGTGTGCGTGGCTGCCCATGGGCCTCTCCTCCGGACGGATGAAGCGGGACGGAACGCGGGGGCCGGCGCCAGGGGCGCGGACCGGAAACTGGGCGGCGTTGCGAACCGTGCTCCCGCGGCGCCGCCATGCTCCATTCTAGCGTCCGGGGTCCGGAATGGGAGTGAATCGTTCAAAAAATATCGAAAGTAACATGACTATTCATATAGGTTAATTTGAAATGGTGAGCGGAATGGGGGAACGGAGGAAGACCGGACGCTGGACCAGGCGTCGGCGGATGGTCCTGGCAGGGCTGGGGCTGGCCCTTGGCGTGATAACTTGGTTGTGCATGTCGAGCTGGCCCCTCTCCCTCTCCCTCCTCCGCCTTTACCCCAAGCGGGCGGGTAGCGCCGCAGCCGGATGGGCTGCCGCGCGCTCGCTCCCCGGGCCCCTGCGCCGGGCGGTGCTCGCCCGCTTCGTGCGCGCCTACGGCCTGGATATGACCGAGGCCGAGCTGCCCCTGGAGGACTACCCCAGCCTGCAGGCCCTCTTCACCCGCCGGCTCCGGCCCGGCCTGCGGCCCCAGGAGGTCCTGGTGCCCGGGGCGGTGAATTCGCCGGTGGACGCGCGCATCATCGCCTGCGGCCGCATCGAGGCCGGGCACGCGATCCAGGCCAAGGGGATGCCCTACGCCCTCCAGGATCTGCTGAAGCACGACCCCATGGCCCTGCGTTTCGAGGGGGGCCACTACATGACCCTCTACCTGAGCCCCCGGGACTATCACCGCATCCACGTGCCCATCCAGGGCCGGGTCACGGCCGTGGGCCGCGTGGAGGGCGAGCTCTGGCCCGTGAACGAGGCCAGCACCACCCACGTGCCCGGCCTCTACGTCCGCAACCGCCGGGCCACCTGGACCGCCACGGGCTCGGGCCCCGACGAGGGCCTGGAGGTGGCCGCCGTCGCGGTGGGGGCCACCCACGTGGGGGGCGTGGTCATCGATCCCCGCTGGCTGGGGGGCAGGAAGCTGCCGAAGGACGGCGGCTTCGCGGTGGAGGACCTTCCGTGCCGGGCCGGGGACGACCTGGGCACCTTCCAGTTCGGATCCACCGTCGTGCTGCTCATCGGGGGGCCGGGGGCCCAGCGCTGGAGCCCCTGCCGCACGGAGGGGCCCGTCCAGGTCGGCCAGCGCCTGGGGTCGTACCCGTGACGGGGGAGGAGAGCGGCATCTTCCAGGATTCGGAGCCCCTCTGGGAGGCCGGCGGGGATCTGGCCGGAGCCCTGGAGGCGATCCTCGTGGCCTCGGGGGAGGTCATGGACCTGGCCCGGCTGCGGGAGGTGACGGGCCTGGCCGAGGGCACCCTCCGCCTGGGCCTGGAGAAGCTGGGGGAGCGCCTGCAGCCCCCCCGGGGCATGCGCCTGCTGGAGGTGGGCGGCGGCTGGCGCCTGGCGGCGGCCCCCGAGTACCAGGCCATGGTGTCGCGCCTGGTGACCATCACCCGCAGCGGCAAGCTGACCCCGGCCCAGGTGGAGACCCTGGCCATCATCGCCTACCGGCAGCCCGTCACCATTCCCGAGATCAACGAGCTGCGGGGCGTCACCAGCTGCGCCAACCAGGTGAAGAGCCTCCTGGAGCGGGAGCTGATCGTGCCCGCGGGGCGCAAGTCCGTGGTGGGCCGCCCCATGATGTACGCCACCACGCGCAAGTTCCTCGTGCATTTCGGCCTGAACAGCCTGGGCGACCTGCCGCGGCTGGCCGACTTCGGCGAGGCCGGGCTGGAGGCCCAGGCCCTGGCCCGGCTGGAGCCGGCCATGCCGGAAGGGGGGCTCTTCGAAGGGCTGGACGAGGAGCCGCCGGTGCCGGAGCCGGATCAGGAGGAGACGGATGACGGCCTCGACGTTTAAGGGATGGACCCGCCCGGGGCCCGTGCCCCCCGGAGGGCCCGAGCCGGAGGAGGGCGAGACCCTCGACTACATCTGCGGCCACTACCGGATCTACCAGTACCGCCGGGGCCACCGCTTCTCCACCGACGATATCCTCGCGGCCTGGTACGGCACCTCCTGGTGCCCCCGGGCCGGGCGCATCGCCGACCTGGGCTCGGGGATCGGAAGCGTGGCCGTGTCCATGGCCTGGCGCTGCCCCGGGGCCCGGATCCACACCGTGGAGGCCCAGGCCATCTCGGCCCGCCTGGCCCGCAAGACCATGGCCTACAACGGGCTCCTGGACCGGGTGACCATCCACGAGGGCGACCTCAGGGACCCCTCGGTGCTGGAGGGGGAGGCCCCCTTCGATCTGGTGACGGGCACGCCGCCCTACTGGCCCCTGGGCACCAAGGTGGAGGCCGCCCATCCCCAGGCCATCCCGGCCCGCCTCGAGGTGCGGGGCGAGATCGGCGACTACGCCAAGGCCGCGGCCCGCATCCTGGCCCCCGGGGGGATCTTCGCCACGGTCTTCCCCCTGGACCAGGTCCCCCGGGCCGAGAAGGCCTACCGGGAGGCGGGACTCCTGCTCATGCGCCGCCAGGACGTCATCTTCAAGGACGGGGACCCCTACGGCCTGGGCCTCTTCGCGGGCTGCCGCCGGGAGGACCTGCCCGAGGGCTTCGCCGAGGCCGCCGGTTTCCCGGCCAAGGCCCCCGATATCACCATCCGCCGCCGCGACGGCAGCGTGGACCCCACCATCGCCATGGTCCGCCTCTGCATGGGGTTCCCTCCGGGTCTCGCCGTTCCGGCATGACCTTTTCTTGATACCCTGCCTCTGTCAACCATCCACCTGAGGCGCACATGGACCGGGGAACCCTGATCGGCTTGCTGCTGGGCCTGGCCCTCCTGGTCACGGCCATTTCCATCGGGCCCAGCCCCAGGGTCTTCCTGCACCCTGACAGCCTCATCGTGGTCTTCGGCGGCGTCATCGCCGCCACCATGATCCGGTTCCCCCTGGCCAACGTGCGCTCCGCCTTCGCCGTGGCCTCCAGGGCCTTCATCACCCACCCCCGCACGAGCCGCGAGATCGTGAGCGAGCTGGTGGGCCTCTCCCAGCGGGCCCGCCGCGAAGGCGTCCTGGGCCTGGAGAAGCACATGCCCGGGGACGCCTTCATGGCCCAGGGCATCCGCATGGTGGTTGACCGGGTCCCCCGGGAGCACATCCAGGACGTGCTGGCCCAGGAGATCCAGACCACCTTCGACCGGCACACCCTGGGGCAGGAGATCTTCCGCTTCATCGCCGCCTCCGCCCCCAGCTTCGGCATGGTGGGCACCCTCATCGGCATGATCCACCTCTTCAACAGCCTGAAGGACCCCACCGGCATCGCCCAGGGCATGGCGATCTCGCTGCTGTCCACCCTGTACGGGGCCGTCATCGCCTACCTGGTGGCCCTGCCCATCTCCGGCAAGCTTGAGCTGCGGAGCCGGGAGGAGCTGCAGACCCGGCGCCTGATGCTGGAAGGCATCATGGGCATCCGGGACGAGATGAACCCGACCCAGCTGGAGGAGGCCCTCAACGCCTTCCTCGCCCCCGAGTTCCGGACGCGCAGGTCCGGCGGCTTCAATGGCTAAGATCCTCGGCCGCTTCCAGCGCCGGAAGGACGACTACGAGAGCCTCTGGCTCATCACCTTCGCGGACCTGATGGTGCAGCTGATGGCCTTCTTCGCCGTCATCTACGGCATGACCAGCCAGGACCAGCGGAAGGTGCAGGAAGTCCTCCTGGCCCTCCAGCACGAGCTGGGGGCGAGGGGGGAGGGCGTGCTCCCCGGGCACCAGGGGATCGCCCCCCAGATGGCGGGGGACCTGGAGAAGCTGCTCACCGACATCCGGCCCGTGGAGGGGCAGGACGCGGGCGTGCGCATGCAGGTGGTGAGGTTCAGGGGCGGGCTGCTCTTCCCCGAGGGGGGCGTCGCCATCGACCCCACGTACGAGGCCATGCTCCGCCGGGTGGTGGAGATCACCGTGCAGTACCCCGGCTACACCCTGGTCTGCGAGGGGCACACCGCCCAGGGCGAGCGGGGCCGGGCCCAGGATTCCCTGGACCTGAGCGGCCAGCGGGCCCAGGCGGTGGTGCGTCGCCTGGCCGCCATGGGCATGGATCCCGCCCTCCTGGCGGCGGAGGCCCACGGGGACAGCCAGCTGGAGGGCAATCCCGACACGCCCGAGGGGCGGGCCCTGCAGCGCCGGGTCCTGTTCCGCTTCCAGCGGCCCTCCGAGCGCAAATGAAAGGGGCGGCCACGGCCGCCCCTTCCACGTCCGATCTCCGGAGGTCTAATCCTCGTCCTCGTCGTAGTCGGCGTTGTGCCAGACGTCCTGGACGTCGTCGTTGTCCTCCAGGAGCTCCACGAGCTTGAGGAAGCTCTTGAGCTTGTCGTTGTTCATGTCCACGCGCACGGCGGAGGCGTGGATGATGCCGGACTCGATGACGGGGAGCTTGGCGGCGTCCACGGCGTCCTTCACGGCCTGGTAGTTGGCGGGGTCGGTGGTGATGACCCAGGCGCCGCCCTCGTCCTTCACGTCGTCGGCGCCGGCCTCCAGGGCCACTTCCATGACCTTGTCTTCAGGCACCTCGGCGTCCACGACGATCTGGCCCTGCTTGGTGAACATGTAGGAGACGGAGTTGGCCGCGCCCAGCTCGTTGCCGAACTTGGCGAAGTACGAGCGGATCTCGGGGGTGGTGCGGTTCTTGTTGTCGGTGAGGGCGTCCACCAGGATGGCCACGCCGCCGGGGCCGTAGCCCTCGTAGCGCACTTCCTCGTAGCTCACGCCCTCGAGCTCGCCGGTGCCCTTCTTGATGGCGCGCTCCCAGTTCTCCTTGGGCATGTTGTTGGCCTTGGCCTGGTCAACGGCCAGGCGAAGCCGGGGATTGGCGGCAACATCCCCGCCTCCCAGGCGGGCCGCTACCGTGATCTCCTTCAGGATGCGGGTGAAGACCTTGCCCCGCTTGGCGTCCAGGGCGCCCTTCTTGTGCTTGATCGTGGACCATTTGCTGTGGCCGGACATCGTGTGCTCCGTTGGAAATGTGGGGATTAGCCGCGGATGGCGCGCTTGGAGATCCGGGCGAAGGGCGGTGGCTCCTGGCGGATCATGGGCCGCTCGAGCATGAACTGGTACCACTGCTCGCCATAGACCTTCATCTTCATGGGCTTGTTGTTCTGCAGGGCGTTGCGGTTGGTGACGAGGCGCTCGTCGCCCTCGCAGACCTTGATGCCCTGGTTGAGGATATCGATGGCCCGGTCCCGCTCCTTCATCTCCGTGAGGACGTAGGCGTAGACGGCGTACAGGAGGCTCTCCTTGCGTCCGGCCTTGATGGCCAGCTGGAAGGTCTCCCGGGCCTGCTTCTTCTCGCCCCGCTTCCACTGGAGGATGGCCAGCATCGCCTTGGCGATGTAGTGCTGGTAGCTGGCGGCCTTGAGCAGGGGCTCGGCCTCCTCGTTCTTCTTGCGCACGTACTGGACGACGCCGATCTGGCCGTCGATGGAACCCTTGACCATGAACTGGTAGGGGGCCAGGGCGTAGCCCTCCTTCATCACCTCGATGGCGGGATCGAACTGCTGCTTCTTCATGAGCTCCCCGGCCCGGTTGAAGATGGCCTCCAGCTTCTGCTGGATGACCCGGCCCCGCCAGATGAACATGGCGACGCCCGCGACCAGGCCGACGGGAATGCCGACCCAGAGGGGGATCTTGAGGATGAAAAAGGCCAGAGCGACGGCGATGGCGACGCCAAGGCCCATCAGGAGATTCAGCACAGGGGCTCCCGTCCAAGGCCGAAAAACGGCCGAACGCCTATCTTACAAGGAAGAAAGCCCTGTTTCCAGAAGGGGTTTCAGCCCAGGACCCCCGAGCGGAGAGGGGGGCGCTTGCGGCGCGGAGCCCGCTTGGGGGCCGCCGGGGCCTCCGCCGTCTTCCGGGGGCGGCCGGGAGCCCGCTTGGGCTTCTCGGCGGCCTTCCGGGCGGTCTTTTCCGCGGGCTTGGCCTTCTTGGCGGCGGGCTTGGCCTTCTTGGCCTCCTCACGGCGCACCAGGGCGCTGGCGGCACGTCCGGTAACCACCACCCGGCTGCCGTCCTTCAGGCGCTTCACCTTGC
Organism: Holophaga sp.; assembly: GCA_035298525.1. Taxonomy (GTDB): domain Bacteria; phylum Acidobacteriota; class Holophagae; order Holophagales; family Holophagaceae; genus Mesoterricola. Next base: position 3,004 of record DATGXY010000190.1, on the reverse strand, counting down.
TGCCGGGCTTGCGGCCCCGCTTCACGGCCATGGGCAGGGGATCGGCCTCGAGCAGGTCCCGCTCCAGTTCGGCCTGGAGGGCCAGCATCTCGCCGGCGTCCTGCTCGTGGTCGTAGCCGCACAGGTGGAGGAAGCCGTGGATGATCAGCGTCTCCACTTCCCGCCGGCGGCTCACGCCCAGCTTCTTGGCCATTTTTTCCGCCATGGGGAGGCTGATCACCAGGTCGCCCAGGTGCTGGAAGGCGCCTTTTTCGGGATTTGCGGGAAAGCTGAGGACATCGGTGGTCTGGTTGATCTGGCGGTGCTCGCGGTTGTACTTCCGCATCACGCGATCATCCACGTAGGAAATGGATACACCCTCCGCCTTGGGAGAGAGCCGGTCCCGCAGTTTTAAGAGCAGCTCCCCCAATGATTTCTCGCCGGGGCCCCTCATTTTGCTGCGGCTGGACCAGTCCACCTTGAAAGGCTTTTGCACCGTCGCCATGATGTCCCCTTTCAATGAGATCATTCAATACATATCCAGTATTCAAGCGGTGTATTCGCATGTCAATGGGAACGGACCAATCCCTTGTTTTACGTGGAATTAGGATGCTTTTTTTGGGTGTTGAAAATGTTGATGAATCTATTTTGATTGCAGGCAATTTCCAGGGCGGCGTCCCGCCGGCCTTGCTTCTCCCGAGGATTCCCCTTTCCGGCGCCAAGTCAGGGTATTTTGGAATTATGGAAGCCCAACTGCCCACCCGTCTCGAGGCGCCCATCGCCGCCTGGCTCGAACTCCTGGAACGCTGGAACCGGACCCACGCCCTCACCGCCCTGCCCAGGGAGGCACGGCGGGAGGAGCTGATCCTGGATTCCGCCTCCCTGCTGCCCTTCCTGGAAGGGCTCCCCGCGGGGGCCGGCATCGTGGACTTCGGCACCGGCATGGGGATCCCGGCCGTGGTGCTGGCCCTGGCCCGGCCCGACCTGACCGTGCACGCCCTGGACAAGGCCCACAAGAAGATCGCCTTCGTGCGCCAGGCGGCCCTGGAACTGGGGATCCGCAACCTGGTGGGCGTGGCGGCCCGGGCGGAGGATCTGCAGCCCCTGGGGGCCTCCCTGGGGGTCGCCAAGGCCGTGGGGACCCTGGACCTGCTCCTGGGCTGGTGGGCCCGCCACGGCGCCCCCGGGGCTCCCTTCCTGGCCCTCAAGGGGGCTTCCGAGGCGCCGCCCCCCGGCTGGAGCGCGACCGTCCACCCCTACCGCCTCCCCACCCGGGGGGAGCGGGTGGTGCTGGAACTGCGGAAGGCCTGAACGGGGCGAGGGGGGCCGGGCGAGGCCCGGCCACCGCGAACGGAAAGGGGCCGCCCGGAGGCGGCCCCTTCCATGCCCGGGAACCGGGTCCTACCGGGTGGCGACGTCGCCGACCATGATCTCCTCCTTGGAGCGGAGGATGCGGCAGGTGGCGGTGTCCTGTTCGGTGCGCACGACCATCATCTGGCCCAGGTAGTAGTTGGTGATGGCCTTCGGGCCCTTGGAGGAGGCCTTGCCCAGGTTGTCCATGGGGCGGCGGCGGGCGCTGAGGAGGATATCGCCCACCTTGAGGCCGTGGCGGGAACCCTGGTCGACGATCACCATGTCGCCGGCCCCGCCCACGGGCCGGTTCTCGCGCACGAAGATCACCTTGGCGAGGGGGTCCTTCAGGGCCACGGGGCTGGCCGTGTCGCGCCGGGGCACGGCGACGATGGCCGCGGGCTCGGTGAAGGGCATCGCCCAGGCGCCCTGGTACACGCCGTCCAGGGCGTGCTCGATGACCGCCGTGGAGTCGTCGGGATAGACGGTGACGACCCGGACCACGCCCTCCTGCTGGAGCACGTCGCCCAGGAGCCCCTTCTTCGAGGTGTCTTCGGGGTGGTGGAACTTGCGCGAGAGGACCTTGGTGACGACGAGGCGGTCGCCCACCTTCACGCCCTGGTTGGAGCCGCCCTTGAGGTAGACGGTGTCGCCATCGGCGAGGATGCTGCGCTCGCCGTCCTGGCGCCCCTGGAGCTGGAAGCCGCCGCCGGCCTTGAAGTAGGCGTCGGCGCCGCCGGGGGTGATGAAGGGCAGCTGGAGGAAGTCCTGGAAGGAGTAGCCGTACTCATCCTGCACGGGCTTGGTGATGCGGCGGATGTCGGGACGCAGGCCGGCCACCTCGGGGGTGGGGGCCTCCTTCCCGGGGGCCAGGGCCGTGCGGGAGATATCGATGACCAGGGGATCCCCGGGGTAGATCCAGTGCGGATCCTTCACCCACTTGTTCAGCTCCCAGATCTGGGGCCAGGAGAAGGGATTGCCCAGGTACTTGGCCCCCAGGTCCCAGAGGGTGTCGCCCTTTTCCACGATGTGGATCTTCTGGCCCTCGGCGACCTTGATCTCCTTGGGGTAGTCCCAGCGGGAACCGTGCGGAGCGACCTTGATGGTCTCGGCGGCGGCCTGGGCCTGCTTGCCCTCGGGCTTGGTCGCGGGCTCCTGGGCAGAGGCGGCGGGGCCAAGGGCCAGGCAAGAGATAACCGCAAACGCATGGAGCCGGTTCCGCTTATGCATCAGGTTCTCCCATGGAGGTTGATGGGGATTATAGGACAGGGGAAGGCAGGATGCCTTCATAATTATGCCCAGCCATCGAAAGGTTTGGAAAAAGCCCCTATCAGGCTCCCTCCGGCGACGATCCGGGACCACGGAAGTACAGGATCCAGGCCTGGCTTCCGCCCATGGGGATCGGGGCCTGGGCGTAGCGGGACACCCGCGTGCCGGCGGCGCCCCGCAGGAGATCCAGGAGCATGTCGCGCAGCTCCGGGTCCGGGCCGAGGGTCACGTGGAGGGAGCGCCAGCCCAGGGCCTGCCCGTCCAGGATCCGCTCCTTGAGCCGCTCCTCCGCGTCGCCGCGGCCGTGCCCCTTGAGGTCGAGGGCGCCGTCCACGTCGATGGCCATGCCCGCCGCCAGGTTGATCTGGACGGGCATGGACGCCTGGATCTCCCGGGAAGGCGCGGG
>DATGXY010000189.1:0-12415 GCA_035298525.1 Holophaga sp. | reverse complement strand
GGCTGCCCTGGAGATCCAGGCCGGGGCCCCCAAGCTGGGCCGGCAGTTCGTTGTCCGATCCGTGGGCGGCGGCCGCCACGTGGCAGGTGGCGCAGGACTGGCGGCCGGAGGCCGACAGGGAGGTGTCCTGGAAGATCCGTTCCCCCAGGCGGGCCTCGGGACCCAGGCCGCCCTGCTGGGTGGAAAGGGCCCCGCCGCAGGCCAGGAGGCCCAAGGGCAGGCAGACGGTGAGGGGGCGCAGGCGCATGGCGGATCTCCCGGGGGGGATGCGGGGAAGCCCAGCATCGGAATGGGTACAGTGAACGAGACTCATTCTCAATTAAAACGAACGGCTCGTCAAGCGACCATTCCCCGGCCGTGATCCGCGTCACGGGGCACCGCCCGTCAGGGCTGGGTCTGGAGCCGGAACCGGCGGGTGGGCCCCACCTGGGCCATCAGGCTTAGATCCAGGACGGGGGCTCCCTCCTTTTCCGCCGGCCTGCGGCCGGGCTTCCGCCACAGGAGGACCTGGTCCCCGGCGGCCATGCCGCAGTAGCCGAACACGGGCTGTTCCACGGGAAAGCGCCGGACCAGTTCGAAGCCCCAGGGCACGAGGAGGGCCCGGCCCCCCAGCATCCAAAAGCCGGACTCCCGGTCGAAGAAGGGGGTTCGGTAGGGCTCGGCCTGGGGATCGTCCAGCAGCACCAGGCCGCTCCCGGAAAGGACCTCCGTGAGCTGGGCGGTGGCCTTGCCGCCGAAGTTATCCGGGTAGGCGCTGAAGAAGACGAGGCCATCCGCGGACAGGTAGGCGGCGTCGAAGCCCCCGGGCCGCAGGGCCCGCAGGACCTCCAGGGGCAGGGGGTGGCGGTCCTCCTTGAGATCCGAGGTGATCTTCCAGCCCACGTGGAGGAGGTGGCGCTCCACGCCCCGCCAGGTGAACCGGAGGGAGAGCAGGATGGGGGGATCGGCCTCCCCCAGGGGCGGGCCGGAAAAGACGCCCGGGTCCCGGTCCTCCCCGGCGCCCCGGGGGAGCATCCAGCGGGCCTCCACCTCCTCCACGCCCAGTTCCAGGTGGAGGAGGCCCAGGATCTGGGCGGCCAGGTCCACCCGGCGCACCTGGATCGTGGTGAGGCTCCCCGACCACCGGGCGGTTTCCAGCAGGGCCCGCAGGTCCTCCCGCCGCTCGTGGAAGGCGGCCCGGACGTCCTCCGGCGAACCGGGCCGGTCCGAGCCCAGCACCACCAGGGCGGTGGCCTCCATTTCCTTGAAGGCCCGGACCTTGGAACCGCCGAAAGGGGCCAGCACGGCCCGGCGGCCGTTGGCCTCCGGCTGGGTGGCCCCGGTGGCCATGGCCACGTCCCGGCCAAAGGCCTCCAACTGGGCGCCCCGGAGGGTGTCCTGCCGGATGGCGGGGACGGGGAGGGTCTCCCGGGCCTCGGGTGGGGCGGCGAAGGTGGTGAAGGCGGAAAGGACGGCGGCGAGGATGGGACGGCGCATGGGGACCCCTGGAAGCCCCGGGGAACCCGGGTCCCGCAAGGGTGGGCGGGGAAGGGGAAGGCGCCAATAGTGGGTCATGGCCGGCCCGGAAAAGGGGGGCCGGCGGGTGGGATCAGCAGGCGGCCAGATGCAGGGCCAAGGTGAGGGCGAGGCAGTCGGCCACCCCGCCCATGGTGAGGTTCCGGGCCACGTAGTCCCGGTTCAGGGCCCCCAGGAAGGGGACCGGATCGCCCCCCGCCTCCAGGATGGCCGCGAGGCTCTCCCCGTCCCGGCGCACCCGGGCCAGGCCCTCCAGCCCCCCCCGGCGCACGGCGGTGGTGTCCTCCACGGTGGTCATGAGCTCGGCCAGGGCCCGGAAGGCGGCCCGTTCCACGTCCCAGCCCCGGGCCAGGGCCGCCCGGTACGCGGGCCAGCCCCGCTCGAAGACCGCGGGCAGCCCCGCAAGGGCCTCGGCGCGGATGCCGCCCAGGCCGTGCTCGGCCCGGGCCCGGGCCCCATGGGTGTCGCCTTCGGCGGTTCCGCCGAAGAACCCGGCGGCCAGTTCCGCCACGGCGCCGGGAAGGTCCCCCAGGCGGCCCCGGCAGCGCACGGCGGCCAGGAGCACGAGGCCGGAAAGGAAGATGTAGCCCTTGTGGGCGTTGGAGCCGGCCTCCAGGAACATGCGCGCCTCCGCCTCCAGCCCCTCGGCGGCGCAGGCCCGGAGCCCCTCGCCGCAGCGCTCCAGGAGGGCGTCGTGGTAGACGGGGAGGATGAGGGCGGAGCGCCGCATGGCGTCGAAGGTCAGATCGGGGTGGCTGCCGGCGTCGCGGCGGTCCACGAGGCCGGGCTTGGGGGTCAGCTCCAGTTCCAGCAGGGCGCCCTGGGCGAGGGTCTCCGCCAGGCGGTGGGCGGGCACCGCCCCGGGCCGGGGCCGGGCCTCGGCCAGGAGGGCGTCGAACCGCCCCAGCAGGTCTTCCGTCGCGTGGCGGCCCAGGCGGGCGCAGGCGGCGGGAGATCCGGCGCAGAGGAGGCAGGCCCGGGGCGGAAGGGCGAGGTCCGCCCGGCCCACCTGGATTCCGCCGGGGCCGTACACATCCAGGTCCAGGAGGCGCCCCGCGGGGAAGGCCTCCTCCACCGCGGCGGCGGCCGCCTTCACCTCCCGGGCGCAGCGGTCCGACACGGCCAGGAACCAGGGGCCCAGGGCGTCCACGCCCCACAGGACGGGGCGCAGGCCCGCGGCCGGGGCCAGCTCCCGCCAGCCCCGCTCCAGGAGGGCCTGTAGGCCGGGGCGGAACTTGGCCGGGCCGGGCACGTTGGCCCCGCCCATGACCACGCAGCCCCGCGCCCCTTCCAGGGCGCGGAGCAGTTCCCGCCCGCGGCCGTCGCGGGCCTCCAGGATCCCCGCCTCAGTCGACAACGCGCCGGACCGTGTCGATGATGGTGCCGTCCCGGTACTCGATGAGGGCCACGACCTCGTCCCCGAACTCCAGCTCCCTCGGCTTGCCCGTGACCCGGGTGATCTCCTCGTGGAACTGGCGGATCTCCTTGACGGGGAGGCCCCGCCGGGCGAGTTCGCGCTTCAGGTCCTCGTGGCGGTCCGCCACGCAGATGCCGCGCTCGGTGACGACCACGTCAACGGTCTCGCCCGGGGTGGTGACGGTGGTGACCGATTCCCGGACCACGGGCAGCCGTCCCCGCATGGAGGGCGCGACGACGATGGCCAGCTTGGCGCCGGCCGCCACGTCGCAGTGGCCGCCGGTGTTGTGCAGGAGCCAGCCGCTGGACTCGGTGTTGACGTTGACGTTGAAGTCCACGTCCACCTCGGTGGCCCCGAGGATGACGCAGTCCAGCATGTTGGCGATGCAGCCGCGGTTGAAGGGGCTGGCGTAGAGGTCGGCGCTGATCTCCCGGTGGCCGGGGTTCACGCGCATGGACTCCACGGCTCGCTGGTCGAAGCACTGCACGTCGAAGAGGGTCCTGAAGTAGCCCTCCTCCAGCATGTCCACGAAGTAGCCCGTGATGCCGCCGCAGCCGAAGCTGCCCTTGACCTGGCCCTCGGCCATCATGCGGCGCACGTTCTCGGCCACGGCCAGCGAGGTGCCGCCGGCGCCGGTCTGGAAGGAGAAGCCGTCCTTGAGGAGGCCGGAGGCCCGGATGACCTCGGCGGCGTACTTGGCGATGAGGAGCCCCGCCGGGTCCCGCGTGACCCGGGTGGTGGTGCTGACGATCTTGGAGGGGTCGCCCAGGCTCTCCACCTGGACCACGTAGTCCACGTCGCTCGAGCTGATGCTGATGGGGGCGGCGGGGAAGGGCACCAGGTTGTCGGTGACCGCCACCACCTTCTTGGCGTAGCGGGCGTCGGTGTGGGCGTAGCCCAGGCTTCCGCAGGCGGAGCGGCCCATCACGCCGTTCATGTTGCCGGTCTCGTCGCAGCAGGGGGCGGCGATGAAGGCGGCGTCGATCTCCACCTCGCCGGTGACGATGGAGCGGGCCCGGCCGCCGTGGCTGCGCACGATGATGTCGCAGGTCAGCTCGCCCCGGCTCACCATCTTGGCGATGAGGCCGTTGACGCCCGTCTCGATGCGGGTGATCACCCCCTTGCGGATGTAGGGGATCATCTCCGCGTGCACGTCGTGCACGGAGCTGGAGGCGATGCCCATGTCCTTCAGGCCCATGGCGTCCAGCTCCTTCACCAGGAGGTTGAGGAGGAGGTCGCCGTTGCGCAGGTGGTGGTGGGTGGAGATGTTCATGCCGTCCCGCAGCTCGCAGGCCTCCAGGGCGGCCCTGAGGCTGGGCAGGAGCTTGCTGTCGCCGGGGAAGCGGCGCACCAGGGGCCGCGTCGCCCGGAGCACCTCGGGCTTCTTCGACCATGGGTCCCGGTAGGGTTCCAGCTTCCGGCCGCGCCAGACGTCGGGGATCTCCCGGCCAAGGCTGTTAAGCGCCATGAATCACCTCGTCGGACAGGTCCACCTCGATCATGCCGAAGGCGACCGCGGTCTTGAGCACGCGGGCCGCGCGGGTCACCACGGGGGCGTCCACCATGCGGCCCTTGAGGCTGATGACGCCGGTACCCATCTCCCGTGCGCGCTTGATGGCGTCCAGCACCTCGAGGGCGTGGTCGATCTCGGCCTGGGAGGGCCGGAAGACCTCGTGGATCACCTCGATCTGGCGGGGGTTCACCAGGGACTTGCCCGTGAAGCCCAGGCGCCGGGCCAGCTCGGTCTCGGCCCGGAGGGCATCCATGTCGTTCACGTCCGGGAAGATGGTGTCGATGACCTGGAGGCCGGCGGCCTTGGCGGCCCACACGATGCGGGTGCGGGCGCTGAAGAGCTCCTCGCCCGACCTCGTGCGGTCGATCTCCATGCTGGCCGTGAAGTCCTCGGCCCCGAAGGCCAGGGCCACGAGGCGGGGGGAGGCCTTGGCCGTCTCCACGCAGTTGAGGACGCCCTGGGCGCTCTCGATGGAGGGGATGATCTTGAAGTGGCCGATGGGGAGCCCCAGCCCCTCCTCGGCCTCGGTGAGCATGGTGTCCAGGCGCTCCACGGTCTCGGGACTGTCGGCCTTGGGCAGGCGGATGCCGTCGGGGACCGCGGGCAGGACCTCCCGCAGGTCGTCCTCGGCGTAGGGGGTGTCGAGGCCGTTGATGCGGACGAAGAGTTCCAGGTTCCGGGACTGGAAGCCCCGGATGAAATTGCGGGTCAGGAGCCGGGCGGCGTCCTTCTCCTGGAGGGGGACGGCGTCCTCCAGGTCGATCATGACGCCGTCGGCCTGGAACACGGGGATGTTCTGGAGCATGCCGGGCATGTTGCCCGGGACGTAGAGGAAGGAACGGCGCAGCTTCACGGTCACTCCTCCTCGAAGTAGAGCGTGTCCACCCCGCTGGAGGAGGAACGGTAGCGCTCGATGCCCTGGGCCAGGTACTCGGCCAGGACGATCTCGCAGGTGGCGAAGACCTCGGCCTCCACGAGCCGGCCGCCGACGACCTCGCCGCTGGCCTTGGAACCCAGGAAGTAGAACTGCCCGTCCAGGCGCCGGTCGGGCCCCGGCACGATGTTGCCCTGCAGGCCCAGCATCTCCAGGGGGCCCTCCAGCCGGTGGGTGCGGATCCGGGGTTCCGTCATGGGCAGGTGGGCGCCGGTCTGGATGTCCCGGAAGACCACGTCGCGGACGGAGCCCACGGCGGAGACGAGGGAGGCGAAGGGGAGGTTCTTGGAGGCGGCGAAGGCCAGGATGGTCTCGGCCAGCTTCGCGCCGGGCTCGATCTTGATGATGAAGCGCCTGCCGGTGGCGCACTCGCGATGCCAGATCTTTTCCATGGCTACTCCTGGTCCGCGCGGCGCACCGCGGCCTCGACCCGGGCGGCGATGGCGTAGTCCAGCGCTCCCCGGTCAGAGACGCGCACGCGCCCGGACGTGACGTCGAGCTCCGCCAGGACCGCCTCGATGCGGGCCCGGATGAGGTGCTCGAACTGCTTCTTGACGGTCGATTCGATCTCGATCCCGAGGGCCTCCGACGGCTCCACCGTGACGACGAGGTCGCTGGACTGCATCGTTCCCGCAGTCGCCTTCCTTCGTATCCTCATGGTCTTCCTTCCTCCATGCGCTTGAGATGATCCAGGGTCGCCGGGGGCACGAGGCCGGCCAGGAGGGGCCAGTCCCGGGCCTCGAGGGCCGTCCGCACCCGGGACGCGCTCACCGGCGCGCCCTCCAGGGCCAGGCGGGGCACGATCTCCACCGCCACGCCCGCCCCGGGCAGGATGGCCTCCATGGCCCGGTTGTAGGCGGCGGTGAGGGGGCAGAGGGGCTCATCGCCCGCGAAGCGCGCCGCGACGTTGAAGAAGGGGGCGATGCGCCGCCCGAAGAGTTCCAGGTCCAGGCCCATCTGGGCTTCCGTGCCCTCCTCGATCCGCTTGAGGAAGTAGGTGGGGAAGGTGGCGGCGGAGACCGCGTAGGGCCCCGTCTCCAGCACCGTGGCGTTGGGGATGTGCCGGGTGGCCTCGCGCGCCAGGCGGATGCGGTCCTGGAAGGGGAAGGCGGAGCGGTCCTCGGAGACCACGAAGAGGTACAGGTTGTCCACCTTCCGGGCCGCGAGCTCCGCCAGGTGGAGGTGCCCGAGGGTGAAGGGGTTGCCGTTCAGGACGATGGCCCCGTTGCGGCCGGGCCGGACCAGGGTGGCCCTGGAGGCCAGCCACCCCTCCAGGCCCGGGCCGAATTCCAGGAGGGCCACGGGGCCGTGGGCGGCCAGCATGCGGAAGTTCAGGGCCTCGAAGCTGCGCGCCTTGTCCGGGGCGGTGAACACGAAGAGGTCGCCGTGGCCGGCGGCCTCCGCCGAGGCCCGGAGGCGGGTCACCAGCTGGCCCAGGGCGTCCGTGCCCTGGTGGTCGGGGAGGATGGCGAACATCTTCAGGATCCGGCCGGCCCGGGCCCCCGTGGCCACGAGGCGCCCGTTCTCGTAGAGGCCCGCCCACTCGTCGACCCCGGGCTCGAAACGGAGCCCTTGGCCTTCGACGAAGGCCCTGGCTTCGCGTTCGCTGGGATGGTCGATCAAGGCAGGCTCCGGTCCGGGTCTCACCTGGATCTTCAGCGTACGCGCTTTCAGCGGCCTTTCCCGGCCGGAAATGTGCTGTTCGTCACCACATGGGCGCCCCCAGGGGGCGGCGGTTCTAGAACTTGGAAGTGCAGAACTTGCAGCGGGTCGCCGCGGCCGGCACGGTCTCCAGGCACTCCGGGCAGGTCTTGGTGGCCGGGGCCGCGGGGGCGGCCTCCTCCTCCTTCTTCTTCATGACGAGGGCCAGGGCCTTCACCAGCACGAGGAAGACGACGCCGGCGATGATGAGGAAGTTCAGGGTGGCGCCCAGCACCAGCCCGATCCGGAGCTTGCCCAGGGTCCACTGCTCCCAGACCATGTTCGCGGGCATGACGTAGCTCACCAGGGGCATGACGATGCCGTTGACGAACGCCTTGACGATCTCCCCGAAGGCGCCGCCCACGACCACCGCGATGGCGAGGTCCACCACGTTGCCCTTGGCGACGAAGGCCTTGAACTCCTGGACGAGGGACATGTGCTGCTCCTTTGAAGGTGGGTTTCAGATGCCCTGGGCCAGGCGCCCCCTGACCTCCTGCTCGAGACGGTCCAGGAGGGAGGCGTCCTTGGGCGCCAGGAAGATGGTGTCGTCGCCCGCGATGGTGCCCGCCAGGGCGGGGAGGGAGGCCTGGTCCAGGGCCAGGGCCATGGGCTGGGCGAAGCCGGGGGTCGTCTTGACGATGAGGAGGACGGGGGGGACCTTCTGCAGGGTGAAGGGGTGCACCGGCGCCAGGGCGGGCCGGGACCGCTGGTAGCGGCCCTCCTCCTTGCGGATGTTGAGCTTCTTGAAGTGGCGCGAGAGGGTCGACAGGGTCAGGTCGAAGCCCTCCTCCCGGAGGATGGCGAGCAGGTCGGCCTGCTCCGAGATGGGCCGCCGCGACAGGTGGCTGAGGATGGCCTCGTCCAGATTCATGGGCCTAATTTGCATGGGATTGCAGAAATTTGCAAGACCTGGCCATCGGAGGGCCTCCTTGGAAATCATGGGCGGAGCTGAATTTCTTCCTTGACCCCCCCGGCGGGTGGGTGCACAATTTGCAACATGTTGCCGGTATTTCCGGGTATTTGCAATCCATGAACGCAAATTTGCAGGCCCCCGCCCTCCTCCCCACCTACACCCCCTATCCCTTCCCCCTGCTCCGGGGCGAGGGGGACCGGGTCTTCGATCCCCTGGGCAACGCCTACTGGGACTTCTACGGGGGCCACTGCGTGGCCTCCACCGGCCATTCCCACCCCCGGGTGGCGGACGCCGTGGCCGCCCAGGCCAAGGAGCTGATCTTCTACAGCACCGCGGCGGAACTGCCCGTGCGGAGCCGGGCCGCCCAGGAGCTCCTGGCCTTCACCGCCTCAGGGCGGGACACGGGGCTCACCTCGATCTTCTTCTGCAACAGCGGCGCCGAGGCCAACGAGAACGCCCTGAAGATGGCCTGCCGCATCACCGGCCGGAAGAAGTTCGCCGCCTTCCAGGGGGGCTGGCACGGCCGCACCCTGCTGGCCCTCTCCGTCACCGACGATCCCCCCATCACCTCCCCCTACGAGGGCCTCCTGGCGCCCTGCCTGCGCCTGGCCTGGAACGACCTGGAGGCCCTCGAGGCCGCCGATCTCTCCGACGTCGCCGGGGTCATCCTGGAGCCCATCCAGAGCATGTCGGGCATCCGCCCCGCCACCCCCGAGTTCCTCCGGGCCCTGCGGGCCAAGACCCTGGCCCAGGGTGCCCTGCTCATCTACGACGAGGTCCAGACCGGCGTGGGCCGCCTCGGCCACCCCTACGCGGCCGGCCTCCACGGCGTGAAGCCCGACATCGTCACCTCGGCCAAGGGCCTGGCTTCGGGCGTGCCCATGGGCGCCATCCTGCTGGGCTCGGAGACCGCCGCCTGCATCCGGCCCGGGGACCTGGGCAGCACCTTCGGCGGCGGCCCCGTGGCCTGCGCCGCCCTCATCGCCACGCTCCAGGTGATCCGGCAGGAGGGCCTGCTCCAGAACGCCCTGGCACGGGAGGCCCAGATCCGCGCGGCCCTGGCCGGCACCTGCGTCACCGAGGTCAAGGGCTCCGGCCTCCTGCTGGGCCTCAAGGCCCCCGGCAGGGCCAAGGCCCTCAAGGCCCGCCTCCAGGAACGCAGGATCCTCGTCGGCGGCAGCTCCGACCCGGACGTCCTGCGCCTGATGCCCCCCCTCACCCTGACCCCCGCCGCGGTGGACGCCCTGGCCGGGGAAGTCGCCCGATTCACGAAGGAGAACTGAACATGAGGCACGCAACCGGAATCAGCGACCTGGGCGTCGAGGGCCTGGAGAAGATCCTGACCCAGGCCATCGCCTGGAAGCAGGGCCCCCATCCCAGGCACCTCGTGGACCGGATCCTGGGCATGATCTTCTTCAACCCCAGCCTGCGCACCCGGGCCTCCTTCGAGGCCGTCATGGCCAGGGGCGGCGGCTCCAGCATCGTGCTGGAGGTGGGCAACGGGGTGTGGAAGCTGGAGGACCGCGCCGGCGCCGTCATGGACGGGGACCGGGCCGAGCACATCCGGGAGGCCGCCCCCGTCCTGAGCCGCTACGCGGACGTCCTGGCGGTGCGCACCTTCGCGGGCAACGCCGACGACGCCGAGGACCACAAGGACCCCGTCATGAACGGCTTCCGCCAGTTCGCCACCGTGCCCACCCTCAGCATGGAGAGCGCCCGGGAGCACCCCTGCCAGGGCCTGGCGGACCTCATGACCGCCCGGGAGACCTTCGGCGCCACCAAGGGCCTGCCCGTGACCCTCAGCTGGGCCCCCCACATCAAGCCCCTGCCCAAGGCCGTGCCCAACAGCTTCCTCCTCACCGCCGCCGCCGCGGGCTGCGAGGTGCGGGTGGCGCACCCCGAGGGCTTCGAGCTCCAGGGCGAGGTGAAGGCCCAGGCCGAGGCCCTGGCCCGGGAAGCCGGGGGCAGCGTCGCCTTCACCAACGACCTGGACGAGGCCGTGAAGGGCAGCCGGGTCGTCTACGCCAAGGCCTGGGGCCCCGCCACGGCCGGCCCCCTGGGGCCCGAGGCCGTGAAGGCCTTCCCGGACTGGATGACCTCCCCGGAGATCATGGCCAAGGCCGCCGCCGACGCCATCTTCATGCACTGCCTCCCCGTGCGGCGGAACGTCGAGGTCGCAGACGGCGTCCTGGACGGTCCCTGGAGCCGCGTCGTGGACGAGGCCGAGAACCGATTCCACGTGCAGCGGGCCCTGCTGCAGTGGCTGCTGGAGGCCTGACATGCCGAGGACCGCGCACCCCTTCGCCGCCCTGCACAACGCCGCCGAGTACGTGCGGCGCTTCCGGAACCGCCCCTTCGTCGTGAAGCTGGGCGGGGACATCCTCGAGGACGAGGCCCTCTGCCGCTCCGTGTGCGGACAGCTGGCCCTGCTCTGGAGCTTCTCCATCCCCCTCGTCATCGTGCACGGCGGGGGCACGGGCCTGGACGCCCTGTGCGAAAGCCTGGCCCTGCCCACCGAGAAGGTGGAGGGCCGCCGGGTCACGCCTCCGGGGGTCCTGGACGCCGCCAAGATGGCCTTCAAGGGCCGCATCCAGATGGGCCTGCTGGCCGCGCTCCAGGCCGCGGGCCTTCCCGCGGTGGGCATCTCCGGCCAGGACGCGGGCCTCGTGACGTCCAGGAAGCGGGGCCCCGTGACCGTGGACGGGCGCACGGTGGACTACGGCATGGTGGGCGACGTGGTCTCCGTGGACCCCTCCCTCCTGAAGACCCTCCTGGACGGCGGCTTCGTCCCCGTCGTGGCCCCCTTCTCGGCCACGGCCGAGGGCCAGGTGCTCAACACCAACGCCGACACCGTGGCCGCGGAGATCGCCGCCGCCCTGGGCGTGGAGAAGCTCTTCTTCATCCTCAAGGTGCCCGGCCTCATGCGGGACCTGAAGGACGCCAGCAGCCTGGTGCCCCTGGCCGACCTGTCCACCCTGGAGGAGATGAAGGCTGTCATCCAGGGCGGGATGAAGCCCAAGATCGCCGCCGCCAAGCGGGCCCTGGCCGCCGGGGTGCACGGGGTGCACCTGGTCTCCGGGAGCCGCGCCGACGCCATCCTGGCGGAGGTCTTCACCAACGAGGGCAGCGGCACCATGATCGTGGCCGACCGGAACGGGGTGACCCCGTGATGGATCCCGGCCCCCTCCTGGAATCCCTGGTCGCGATCCCCAGCGTGAGCGGGGCCGAGCAGGCCCTGGCCGACCACGTGGCCGGGATCGTGGCCGGCATGGGCCTCGAGCCCCGCCGCATCGGGGCCAACGTCTGGTTCGAGACCGGCGGGGAGGGGCCCCGGATCCTCTTCGTCAGCCACCTGGACACGGTGCCCCCCTGCGACGGGTGGAGCAGCGACCCCTTCGCGCCCCGGTGGGACGGGGAGCGGCTCACGGGCCTGGGCGCCAACGACGCCAAGGGCTGCGTGGCCGCCATGCTCCTGGCCGCAGCCGGCCTCGGGGACCTCCAGGGGGCCCGGGCCGTCTTCGCCTTCGTGGCCGGGGAGGAGGTGGGGGGGAAGGGCATCCAGGAGCTCCTGCCCGAGCTGGGTGCCCTCAGCGCGGCCGTCGTGGGCGAGCCCACGGGCCTGGACGTGTGCGCCGCCCAGCGGGGCATGCTGATCCTGCGGTGCACCGCCCGGGGCGAAAGCGCCCACGTGGCCCACTCGGGGCTCGGTGAGAACGCGATCCACAAGGCGGCGAGGGACATCGACCGCCTCGCCCGCATGACCTTCGAGCCCCACCCGCTCCTGGGCGCCACCCGGGCCCAGGTGACGACGGTGCAGGGGGGCCGGGCCCGGAACATGGTGCCCGACGCCTGCGAGTTCTTCGTGGACCTGCGCACCACCCCCAACCTGGACCACGAAGCCACCGCCGAGCGCATCGGGCGCATCCTGGAAAGCGACGTGGCCGTGCACTCCCTGCGCTACCGGGCCGTGGCCACCGACGCGGCCAGCCCCGTGGTGAAGGCGGCCCTCGCCGCCAGCGGCCGCAAGGCCCCCGTGGGCTCCGCCACCGCCTCGGACTGGGCCTTCCTGGCCCACCTGCCGGCGGTGAAGGCCGGCCCCGGCGACACCCACCGCAGCCACCGCCCCGACGAGTGGATCACCCTCTCCGAACTGAAGGCCGGCGCGGCCTTCTACGGGGCCCTGGCCCGGAACTTCGCCCGGGAGGCCGCTGATGAGTGAGCCTTCGATGAGTAAGCCCCTCTGGGCCAAGGACCTCCCCCTGGACGAAGCCCTCCACCGCTTCACCGTGGGCAGCGATCCCGTCACGGACCTGAGCCTCCTGGCCAGCGACGCCGCCGGCAGCGCGGCCCACGCCCGCATGCTGGGGGAGACGGGCCTCCTGCCCGAGGCCGAGGCGCGGGCCCTGGTGGGCGCCCTGCGGG
>DATGXY010000188.1:0-28208 GCA_035298525.1 Holophaga sp. | reverse complement strand
GGTGCTGAGGAAGATCATCCCCGCGCCCTTGTTCGATTCCATCAACCCCCGGCTGACCATCAAGCTGGATCTCTCGAAGGCCGGCAAGAAGAAGTAGACGTTCAGGCCCCGACCCGGGCGGCTTCCGCGCGTTCCCGGTGCTGCTGCATGTCCAGGATCTGGAGATCCCGGATGGTGACGTGGGTCATGGAGGCGTCCATGTGGGCCTTCACCTCGTTCCAGGCCTTGTGCAGGGGGCAGGGGTTGTCGTGGTTGGAGCAGGCCGCGAAGCCCATGACGCAGCCCTGCATGGTCTCGATGCCCTCCAGGGCCTCCACCACCTCGCCCACGGTGATGCGGTGGGCGGGCCGGGCCAGGCGGAAGCCGCCCCGGGGCCCGCGCACGGAATGGAGGATGCCCTCCTGGGCCAGGGACTGCAGGATCTTCGCCAGGTAGGGGCCGGGCAGCTCCAGGTGGGAGGCCAGGTCCTTCGCCAGGCTGTACGTGCCGTCTTCGGGCATCGCGGCCAGCGCCCTGAGTGCGTATCCGGTGGCAGTCGAGAAAAGCATATCGAAATCCTGGGCCTAATTAAGGATATGGGGGTCGGATTAAAAATCAATTGAAAAAAGGGCGACCCCGGGCTACGCGCGACGGATCGCCTTGCCTTGGACTTCGATGAAACCCTCGTCCTGCATGGCTCTCAGCCCCCGGGAGAGGGTCTCGGGGGTCATGCCGAGCTGGGCGGCGAGGGTCTTCTTTGTGACCGGAAGCACGAAGGTGCGGCCGGGGGGAACGTTTTCCTCCACCCAGGAGCGCAGGCGATCGGAACTGTCCGAGGCGGTGAGCTGCTCCACCTTCTGGATGAGGCGGCGCAGCCACAGGGTCTGGGCGTGGATGATGGCCAGGGCCAGGTCCGGATCCTCCCGCATGGCGGCGAGGAAGGCGGCCTTGGGGAAGTGGGCCACCCGGCTGGGCTTCACGGCCGTGGCCGTGGCGGGGAAGGCCTCGCCCCCGAAGAGGGCGGCCTCGGCGAAGCTGTTCACGGGGGTGACGACGGCCAGGGTGGGATGGGCCCCGGGCACGTGGCTGCTGCGGGTGAGCTGGATGGCCCCCTCCAGCACCACGTAGAAGCCCGTGCAGGGGTCCTGCTCCATGAAGAGCATGGCCTCGGGCTCCAGGGTCCGGGTGGTGACGATGCGGGCCAGGCGCTCCCGCTGGGGGGGAGGCAGGGTTCGGAAGAGGGGGGCGTGGTACCAGGAGGGGGCTTCCATGCCCCGATTCTATCCGCGCCGGGCCGGCTTCAGGAGGGCCAGGGCCAGCCCTCCGGCGAGGACGGCCAGCAGGGCCTGCACGAGCCAGGGGGCCCGGGCCGGGGCCGCCACGGGGCGCCATTCCAGGGCGAGGGTGTGGGCCGCCTCCGTCATGGGGGCGCCCCACAGCTCCCAGGTGCCGTCGGCCCGGAAGACCCCGGACTTGCCCGTGAGGGTGGCCCGGAGGAGCGGCAGGCCCGTCTCCACGGCCCGGAGGCGCACCTGGGCGGCGTGGAGGTCCGTGGCGGGGCTGCGGTCGAACCAGCCGTCGTTCGTGTGGTTGGTGAGCAGGTCCCCCCCGGCCAGGGCCAGGCCCTGGGCGGTGCGGGTCTCCAGGAGGGCCTCGCTGCAGATGAGGGGATGGGCCCGCAGGGGCCCCTGGGGCGTGGGGAAGGTGAAGCTGGAGCCCGGCCCAAGCTCGCCCGCCTCTGCGGAGTAGAAGCCCATCTGGCGGTCCAGCCAGGCCCGCACGGGGGCAGGGCCCGGCATGCGCTCCCCGAAGGGCATGGGCACCACCTTGGCCTGCACGAAACTGGGGCCGCCCCCGGCCTCGCCCCGCACCAGGTTGAAGGGGCCGCCCTCGGTGCCGAAGAGCCAGGCGACGCCCCGGCGCCGGGCCTCCGCCTGGAGGCGCGGGGAGGGCCCCAGGTCATTGCGGCCCAGGACGGAGCTCTCGGGCCAGAGGACGAGGGTCGCCCGTCCGGGGCGGGGGAGGCCCGCCCGGCGCAGCTCGCCGTCCGTGCGGCGCCACATATCCTCCTCCATGAGGGGAAGGCGCACGCCCGGAGGATAGCCGGGCTGGATCATCACCACGTCCAGGGTGCGCTGGGGGCCCCGGGGCAGGAAGCGCCAGCCCAGGGAGAGGGCGGCCAGCAGGAGCACCAGGAGGGCGGAGGGCGCCAGCACGTGGCGCCGGCGGGCGCCCCGCGCCGCCAGCACCCCCGCCAGGGCCCCCAGGCCCCACAGGAGGGCCGCGAGGCCGTGGGTGCCCAGGAAGGCCGCGCCCCGCGCCATCCAGGGCACGCCGCCCAGGGAGGCCCCGAAGCTGAAGTCGTAGATGTGGAAGGCGCAGGCCTGCCAGAGCACGATGCCCAGGGCCGCGGCCAGGGCGGCGGCGGCGGGGC
Organism: Holophaga sp.; assembly: GCA_035298525.1. Classification (GTDB taxonomy): domain Bacteria; phylum Acidobacteriota; class Holophagae; order Holophagales; family Holophagaceae; genus Mesoterricola. The sequence goes on along the minus strand of DATGXY010000188.1, from coordinate 25,795 downwards.
CCCGGCGCAAGGCCAGGCGGGAGGCCGCTGCCACGGCCGTCAGGCCCAGGGCCTCGTAGGTCCAGAAGAGGGCTGCCGTCCCCAGGGCCGCCAGGTAGGGCATGGGGGCCTTGCTGTGCATCACCTCCGGCACCCAGTGGAAGCCGAGGATGGTGCCGCCCAGGAGCCCGAGGAAGATCCAGGCCAGCTTGCGGCCCCGGGTCAGGGCCGCCATCACGGCGGCGGGCAGGAGGAAGGCCCCCAGGGCCTCCAGGTAGCCGTGGCCCGAGGCCGCCGGGAAGCGGTTGGCCAAGGCGTAGGCCAGGGCCACCAGGGCGGCGTCCACCAGGGCCCTCACCACGGGAAGCCCCGCCGGCGCGCGGTCTCGAAGCAGGCGATGCCCGCGGCCACGGCGGCGTTGAGGCTCTCCACCCCCCGGGTGGGGATGGCCGCCCGCACCACGCCCGGGGGCAGGTCGGCGCCCCGGAAGCCGTGGCCTTCGTTCCCCACGAGGATGCGCACGGGGCCCTCCAGGGGGGCCTCGGCCAAGGGCATGGCGCCCGGTCCGCCGTCCAGGGCCACCCAGGCGGCCCCGTCCGGTTCGATGCGGGTGGACCGGCGCAGGGGCAGGAGGAAGGCGGCCCCCATGGAGCCCCGCAGGGCCCGGGGGGCGAAGGGGTCCGCGCAGCCGGGGCCCAGGAGGGCCTCCTGGAAGCCGAAGGCGGCGGCGCTGCGGAGGATGGCCCCCAGGTTGCCGGGATCCTGGACGCCCCAAGGCACGATCACGCGCTCGGGGAGGGGGCCGCCGGGATCCGGTCCCAGGGCGGCCACCAGGATGTGATCCGGGGGGGTCCCAGCCTCGGCCAGGTCCCGCATGAGCCCTTCGCCTAGGATGAGGGTCTCCAGGCCGGCCGGAGCCAGGGGGTGGGGCGCCTCTCCCTCCAGGCGGAGCCAGGTCTCGGGCACGAGCCGGCCGGCCTCCGGGGCCCCCGCCCAGGCCTCGATGAGCTTGGCGCCCAGGAGGAGCGCGTGGGTCCGCCGCGGCCCCCCCTGGGCCGCGAGGCCGCGCAGGGCCTTGAACCTGGGGTTCGCCCGGCTTGTGATCAGGTTCTCTTTTTCCATCCGCTCGTGCCCTGGTTGAAGGAAACCATAGGACGCACGCCTGTAACAAGGCAGAATCTAACCATCGTCCAATGGCAGGCCGCCCTTTCCGGCCCAACGAAAGCCTCATGAAGAGGGGGAATTGATGCAACCGTACGTCTCATCGGACCAGAACCTGAGGGAGTTCTCCCTCCGGGCCGTCCTCATCGGCCTCGTGCTGGCCGTCGTCCTGGGGGCGGCCAACGCCTACCTGGGCCTCAAGGCCGGCATGACCATCGCCGCCACCTATCCCGCCGCCGTGATCTCCATGGCCCTCATCAAGCTGATGAAGGGCACGATCCTCGAGGAGAACATGGGCCGCACCGTGGGCAGCATCGGGGAAAGCGTCGCCGCCGGCGCCATCTTCACGATCCCGGCCTTCGTCATCTCCGGCATCTGGCCCAAGTTCTTCTCGGCCGCCAACTACCTCACCTCCAGCCTGATCATGTTCGTGGGCGGCGTCCTGGGCATCATGTTCGTCGCCCTCCTGCGCCGGGTCATGGTCGAGGACGCGGAACTGCCCTACCCCGAGAGCGTCGCCGCCGCCGAGATCCACAAGGCCGGCGCCAAGGGCGGGGGCGGCACGAAGGTGCTCTTCACCGCCATGGGCGTGGGCGCCCTGGTGCAGGCCCTCTGCCAGATGTCCCTGTTCGCCACCACCTGGGAGAAGTTCCTCTTCTTCAAGGAGAAGGTCTTCACCGGCCTGGCCTCCGCCAAGGACGTGGCCGCCAAGGGCGGCATGCTCCTGACGGCCCCCGGCATCAGCCCCGCCTACATGGGCGTCGGCTACATCATCGGGCCCAAGCTGGGCGCCCTGAACTTCGCCGGCGGCGTCATCGCCTGGGGCCTCCTGGTGCCCCTGATCATCTACTTCATCGCCCCCTACGCCATGCCCGCCAACGCCTCCATGGGCGACTGGATCGCCCTTTCCGCCGCGGTCTGGAAGAACATCGTGCGGCCCATCGCCATCGGCGGCATGCTCGTGGGCGCCGGCTTCACCCTCTTCCGCATGCGCAAGAGCCTCACCACCGGCCTCGTCCGCTCCGTCTCCGATGTGAAGAAGGCCGCCGCCGGCGAGCACACCATCGACCGCGTCAACCAGGACCTGCCCATCACCTGGGTCTTCGCCGGGATCCTCGGCGCCGGCGCCGCCACGATGCTGATCACCTGGCAGCTGTTCCACCTCTCCATCCTGGTCTCCCTGGTGGCCGCCCTCGTGATGGTCATCGTGGGCTTCTTCTTCTCCGCCATCTCCGGCTACCTCGTCGGCATCATGGGCTCCTCCAACAACCCCATCTCCGGCCTGACCCTGTCGGCGCTGGTGGTGACGGCCCTCGTCATGGTGGCCCTGGGCGTCAAGGGCCAGCCCGGCGTCGCCGCCGTGCTGGGCGTGGCGGCCATCGCCTGCGTGGCCACGGCCGTGGCCGGCGAGATGCTGCAGGACCTCAAGGTGGGCTACATCCTGGGCGGCACCCCCTGGCGCATGCAGATGGGCGACATCCTCGGCGTCGGCCTCGCCGCCGTCGTGCTGTTCCTGCCCCTCATGATCCTCCACGAGGGCGACATCAAGAAGTCCGCCGAGGCCCAGATCGTCAAACTGGAGAAGGCCGGCGCCACCTTCACGGACGACAAGGGCCAGGTGCGCACCATCGCCGAGCTCCGCCAGCTCCCCGCCGACCAGAAGAAGGAAGTCCTCAAGCTGGACGCCGGCTTCGGAAGCCCCAACATCCCCGCCCCCCAGGCCGGCCTCATGGCCATGCTGAGCAAGGGCATCGTCGAGGGCGGCATGGCCTGGCCCCTGATCATCGTTGGCATGCTCATGGGCTTCGCCTTCATCCTCATGCAGGTGCGCAGCCCCATGCTGGTCAGCGTGGGGATGTACCTCCCCCTGGGCACGACGTTCGCCATCTTCCTGGGCGGCCTCGTGAAGGGCGTGGTGGACATGATGGCCGAGCGCAAGGGCCTCAACGCGGCCCAGAAGGTGCGCGTGGAGAACACGGGCGTGCTCGTCTCGGCGGGCCTCATCGCCGGCGAGGCCCTCGTGGGCCTGGCCTTCGCGGCCCTCACCTTCTTCGAGGTGAAGTACCAGATCATCAAGGATCCTGGCCTCTTCGTGGTCAGCCTCCTGATCCTGGCCGGCATCGCCATCTACCTCGTGCAGCTGCCCCTGGCCAACGCCGGCGAGGCCGACGAGCCCGCGCCGCCCAGCGCCAACTTCTGAGCGCGGCCTGAACCACCCGCGGGTCCCGGCGCGCCGGGACCCGCGCTTTTTTCACGGAGCCCCCATGGGGGAAATGACCCTGGAAACATTCATGACCTGGGTGCCCGTCCAGGCGGTTGAATCCGAGCGCACGGAGGACGGCCTCGTCGTCCTTCTCCGGCCTAAGTTCACGAGCCCTCGCCTTGCCTGGCTCCAGAAGCGCCTATCCAGGCCCCACTTCCGGGTGCGCCTGGACCGCCGGGGCTCGTACATCTGGGAGGCGGTGGACGGCCGGCGCACGGTCCGGGAGGTGTGCGACGCCCTCCGGGCGGGGCTCGGCGCGGAGGCGGAACCCGTGGAGGAACGGGCGGTGGCCTTCCTCCACCACCTGCTGAGCGGGCGGTTCCTCCGGCTGGAAGAACCCAAAGGGGAATGAGCAACTCGTTACAATGATGGGATGAACATGCTGAGTCTGAAGGTCCGCTCCGTCCTCACCCTCCTGGGCGTGTACCTGGGGGTGGGCCTCCTCACCCTCATGGCCTTCCTGTGGGCCGCGCGGGGCCTCTCCACGCGGTTCGCGCGCCGCTTCGCCATCACCCACGCCCAGCTGGACCGGGAGCGCTTCATGGGGCCCGTCATGCGGGAGGTGGCCCTGGCCCGGAAGATGACCCAGGAGGAGACGATCCGGGCCATGTGCCGGGACGACCGGGACCCCAGGGCCCGGGCTGCGGGATTGAAGGAGCTGGAGGCGTACCGCCGGGTCTTCTCCGACCGCAGCTGCTTCCTCGTGGCCGGCGCCACCCGCAACCACTACTTCGGCGGCGGGGACCGGGGTCCGGCCAAGGCCCCCTTCGAGACCCTGGACCCCGCCCAGGTCAACGACCGCTGGTACTTCGACGGCATGGCCCGCATCGACGACTACGAACTCCACGTGGACTCGGACGTGGCGCTGGGCGCCTACAAGGTCTGGATCAACGTGGTGGTGAAGGACGGCGGCCAGCGCATCGGCATGGCCGGCACCGGCCTGGATCTCTCCGCCTTCGTGAAGGACATCGTGCGGGGCGGGGACCGCAGCACCACGACGATCATGCTGAACGGCCGCGGGATCCTCCAGGCCCACCCCGACGAGACCCTCCTGGCCCGCAACGCCGGCATCAAGGACGAGGCCAGCCGCGTCACCCTGGGCCAGCTCCTGGACCGGGACGCCGACCGGCAGCTCCTCGCGGCGCGCCTGGACCGCCTCCTCAAGGGCGGCTCGCCCCAGGAGACCTTCACCCTCCGCATGGGCGGGAAGCGCTACCTGGTGGCGGCCCTGCCCTTGCCGGAGGTGGGCTGGGCCACCCTCACCCTCGTGAACCCCTCCCAGGTCCTGGGCATGCGCAGCTTCATCCCCATCCTGGGGGTGCTCCTCCTGGGCTTCCTGGGCAGCGCGGCCCTGGCGTCCTGGTTCCTGGGCCGGCGCGTGCTGGCGCCCCTGGCCCGCCTCACGGAATCCGCCCGGGAGGTGGCCGGAGGCCGCTTTGAGGTGGCCCTGCCCGTGGAGCGCGACGACGAACTGGGCCAGCTCACCGCCGCCTTCAACCACATGGCGGGCACCGTGCGCGATGTGACCGGGAACCTGGAGCGGCTGGTGGAGGCCAGGACGGCCGAACTGGCCCGGTCCCGGGCCCAGATCCTGGACAGCGTGGCCTACGCGCGCCTGATCCAGGACCGCACCCTGCCCACCCCGGAGGCCATCGGCGCGGCCCTGCCCGACCATTGCCTCCTGGCCCGCCCCCGGGACCTGGTGGGCGGCGACTTCCACGCCCTCCGCCGGGAGGGGGGCGCCCTCCTCCTGGGCGTGGGCGACTGCACCGGCCACGGCGTGCCGGGGGCCTTCATGAGCATGGCCGCCAGTGCCGCCCTGGACCAGGTGGCCGCCCGGGAAGGCACCTCTGATCCCGCCCGCCTCCTGGTCGGCATGAACCAGGCCCTGAAGGCCCTTCTCCACCAGGAGGCCGCCGAGGGCGCCGACCGGACGATGGATAATGGCCTGGACCTGGGCCTGCTGCGCCTGGAGGGGGGCAGGGGGCTCTTCGCGGGGGCGCGCATCCCCCTGTGGGTCCTCCGGCCCCAAGAGGCCGAGGTGGAGGTGGTGCCCGCGGATCCCCACAGCCTCGGCTACCGGCGCAGCCGCCCCGACTACCCCTTCCAGGCCCGGGCCGTGGATCTGCCCCCGGGCACCTCCGTGTTCCTCTTCAGCGATGGCCTCCTGGACCAGAACGGCGGGCGCCACGGCTTCGGCTTCGGCCGCCGCCGCCTCGCCCGGATCCTCGTGGAGGTGCGGGACCTGCCCATGGCCGCCCAGGGGGCCGCCCTGGAACGGGCCCTGGCCGACTACATGGGGCCCAAGCCCCAGCGCGACGATATCACCTTCCTCGGTTTCCGCGTTCCGGAGGGCTTGTGAACGACCTGCACGATATCCGCCGGACCCTGGCCTCGAATGGCATCCTCATGTGCTTCAACGGGCCCTTCCGGCACGGGCTCATCGAGGAGCTGGGCCGGGCGGTGCGCCGCCACCTGGAGTGCGAGGCCGTCTCCAAGCCCGCCCTGGCCGATGTGTTCACCGTCTTCATCGAGGCGGCCCAGAACGTGGCCAACTACGCCAACCGCCCCTGCTGGGACGAGCCCACCCGGGCCCGGGTGCAGAACGGGATCCTGGTCATCGGCCGGCAGGATGACCGCTACGTGATCCGCTGCGGCAACCTGATCCACCCCGAGGACGGCCAGGCCCTCCTGGCCCGCCTGGACGAACTGGCCACCCTTGACCGGGCGGCCCTCAAGGCCCGCTTCAAGGCCCAGGTCCACGCGGCCCCCACCGGGGACGGGGCCGGCCTCGGCCTCATCCGCATGGCCCGCACGGCCAGCGGCCCCCTGGCCTACGCGGTGGTCCCCTTCGACGGGGACCTGCACTTCTTCTCCCTGACGGTGACCCTATGAGCCGGACGGACCTGGACGATCTCACCCTGGAAGCCACCGCCTCCAGCCCCGCCGTGGAGGCCCGCGCCGCCCAAGGGCTCCTGCGCATCCGCGGGGAGGCCTACCCCGAGAACGCCTTCGCCTTCTTCTCCCCCGTCCTGGCCTGGACCGAGGCCTTCCTGGCCAAGGGCCCCGCCCCCCTGCGGGTGGAGCTGGAGCTCACCTACCTGAACACCTCCAGCATCAAGAGCATGATGGACCTCATGGACCTCCTCCAGGAGGCCTTCGACGGGGGCCGGGACGTGGGCCTGGCCTGGTTCTACGATCCCGAGAACGACCGTGCCCTGGACCTGGCCGAGGAGTTCCGGGAGGACCTGACCCTGCCCTTCGACATCGTTCCCCGGGCCGCGGAGGGACTGCCATGAACGCCGTCCCCCTCGAGCGCGACACCTTCCAGGACCCGGAGGCCCTGTCCCTCAAGGCGAGGCTGGAGGCCCTGCGGGAGACGCCGGCCTTCCGGAGCCATCCCCTCATGGAGGAGCTGGAGGCCCTGGCCCGGGCCCACTTCCGGCTCCTGCGGCGCATGGCCAAGATCACCCGCATCTCCGACGGGTTCCAGATCCAGCTCAAGGAGCTGAACGAATCGCTCCAGGTGGCGAGCCGCACCGACCCCCTCACGGGGATCCCCAACCGGCGGGCCATGCTGGAGCACCTGGAGGCCGAGCTCGCGCGCTCCATGCGCAACGGCACGCCCCTGTCCATCCTCATGGCCGACGTGGACCGCTTCAAGCAGATCAACGACTCCTTCGGCCACGAGGCCGGGGACCGCGTCCTGCAGGCCCTGGCCCAGGCCCTGGGGGATTCCCTGAGGGGCTACGACTTCTGCGCCCGGTGGGGGGGCGAGGAGTTCCTCGTCCTCCTGCCGGACACGGACCGGGCCGGGGCCCTGGAGGTGGCGGAAAAGCTGGTGCAGATCGCGGGCGGCCTGGAGCTCTCCGCGGCCGGCGCCTCCGTGCCCGTGGGCCTCAGCGTGGGCGCGGCCCAGCTGGGCCCCGGCGAGGCCCTGGACGCCCTCCTCCAGCGCGCCGACGAGGCGATGTACCGGGCCAAGGCCCGGGGCGGAAGCCAGGTGGCGGGCTAGGCCATCGCCTTCCCGCCAAGGCGTTCCTACTCGATGGGCAGGCGGCCCTGGGTCATGCGGATGATGGCGGGCACGTGCAGGTCCTCCTGCACCCCGGGCATCTCGCCGCTGGGGGTGGGGGCCTGGGGCAGGAGCCGGGTGGGGGTCATGGGGGCCGCCGCGTCCGCGGCCGCGGCCTCGCCGTAGACCCGGCCGCTGTCGCCGTAGGCCTGGCGGGGCAGCTCGGCGAATCCGGAGCGGTCCTGCGCGGGAGGGTCGAAGGTGGCCATCGGCATGGGCTCGGCGTCATGGCCGGGCTCCTGGAAGCCGGAGGCCAGCACGGTGACGAGGACGCGGTCCTCCAGCTCCGGCGCCTCGACCTGGCAGAGCTTGATGTCGGCCAGCCCGTGGTAGTGGCGGCTGAGGAAGCCCATGGCGGTCTCCACGGCGGAGAGCTCCACCCGGTCCCAGTCGGCCATGACGGAGACGATGACCTGGGTGGCGGAGCCCTGGGCCTCGCGCTCCAGCAGGGGGCAGTCCAGGGCCCGGGTCAGGGCGTCCAGCAGGGCCTCGTCGCCCCGGCCCGCGCCGGTGCCGATGAGGGCCTCGCGGCCATTGCGGAGCACGGCCTCCACGTCGGCGAAGTCGCCGTTCAGGGTGCCGGGGCGCAGGATGAGGTCCGTGATGCCGCGCACGCCCTGGATGAGGACGCCGTCGGCCACGCGGTAGGCCTCCTTCATCTTCACGCCGCGGTCGCAGAGGGTGAGGAGCTTCTCGTTGCTCACGACGATGACGGTGTCGGCCGTCTCGCGCAGGTTGTCCAGGCCCAGGGAGGCCTTGTCGGCCTTGTTCACGCCTTCCCAGCGGAAGGGGGTGAGCACGACGGCCACGGTGAGGGCGCCCTGCTCCCGGGCGCAGGAGGCCACGATGGGCGCCGCGCCGGTGCCGGTGCCGCCGCCCATGCCGCCGGTGATGAAGACCATGTCGGCGCCCTGGAGCTGGGCCAGGATCTCGTCCCGGCTTTCCTCGGCCGCGACGGCGCCGCGCTCGGCGTTGCCGCCGGCTCCCAGGCCGCGCATGGAGAGCGGGCCCAGGGGGATCTTCACGTGGGCGCGGCTCTGGGCCAGGCTCTGCTGGTCGGTGTTCATGGCGATGAACTGGACGCCGTCGACGCCGCTCTGGATCATGCGGTCCAGGGCGTTGCAGCCGGCGCCGCCGACGCCGACGACCTTGATGTTGGCGCCGGGGAGGTGGACGGGGTTGGGGAGGAAGGGGATTTCGTTCATGGGCGTCAGATCCATCGCTTGAGCTTGTCCAGGATCCCTCCGCTCCGGGGGGAGCGGGAGGTGGTCTCGTTCATGCCGCGGTGCAGGGCCTTCACGGCGCCGAGGGCGTTGGTGTAGAGGGGGTTGGCGATGGCGTGGGAGAGCCCCGCCACGCCGGCCACGCGGCCCAGCACGACCCTCGGCCTGCCGAGGATGTTCTGGGCGAGGATGGGCAGGTGGGGCAGCAGGGCGCCGCCGCCGACCAGGTGCACGCCGCCGTGGATCTCGTGGATGAGGCCGGAGCGGCCGATCTCGGCCAGCACCATGTTGAGGAGCTCGATGGCCCGTGCGTGCAGGACCTCCGCCAGCTCCCGGCGGGACACCTGGCGTCCCTCCTCCTCCAGCTCCACCATCTCTTCCGCGGGCACGTGGCCGGGCAGGGCGGTGCCGTAGACCCGCTTGATGCGCTCGGCCCGGGAGATGCCGCCCAGGTGCTTGGTGATCTCCAGGTCCTTGGTGAAGTGCATGCCGCCGATGGGGATCACCGCCGAGTGGAAGAGGGTGCCCCGCAGGAAGACCCCGAGGTGCGTGAGCTGGTCGCCGATGTCCACGACGACGGCGCCGTTCTCCGCGTCCTCGCGGCTCAGCACGGCCTCGGCCGAGGCCAGGGGCGAGTACATCAGCTCGGCGCCCTGCAGGCTGGAGAGGTGCAGCGCGCGGTTGATGTTCTCCAGCACGGAGCCCGGGGCCACGATGATGCGGACCTCGGCCTCGAGGGTGTCGCCGATCATGTTCACGGGGTTGCGGATATCGCGCTGGCCCTTGATGTGGAACATCTGGGGGATGCGGTGGAGGACGGTCTCCTCCTTCGCGAGCTTGCAGCCGTTGGTGGCCTGTTCCAGCACGCGGTCCCGGTCCTGCATGGAGATCACGCGGTTGGCCGAGGCGATGGTGATGGAGTCCCGGAGGTTCTCTCCCTTGAACTGGATGCCGTCCACCGCCACGCGGATGCCGTCCACGCGGGTCTGGCCGGAGGTGCGCATGGCCTCCTCCACGGCGCGCATGATGGCCGAGACGGTGAGGTTGATATCCGTGATCTCGCCCTGCCGGATGCCGCCTTCCGGGCTGGCCAGGCTGGCGCCCGTGACGTTGAGCAGGCCGCCTTCCTCCTGGACTGCGACGACGGCGACGACCTTGCTTGCTCCGAGATCCAGTCCTAGCAGAACGGCTGGTTGCACCATGTGAATTCCCGTATCCTTGGGTCACAGCATAACCGCACGCCAACTGGAATTACAGAGCCGATATGGGCGCGACCTCAGCGGGGGCGGGCCTGGGTGCGGGGGGGCTGGGCATCGGCGGGTTCGCCCACGGCCACCTCGTCGTCCCAGCGCAGGTCGATGTAGCGCAGGGCTGCGAGGTCGGGGCGTTTCGAGAGCTCGTTGAGGTACAACATCTGGAAATTGGGAATATTTTTCGTGGCGTCCAGTTTTGACAGGTAGATGGGCGCGTCCAGCCCCTCCAGGAAGGCCACGGGGCCCTTGGGGCTCCAGCGCAGCTCGGTGAGGCGGTCGTAAAACTCCTTCTGCCGGTTGCGGAGGCTCGTGGCGGCGCGGATCAGCTGGACCATGGGGCCGTCTTCCTGGCTTTTCGGGTCGGCGACCACGGGAATGGCGGATAAATCAACTTGATTGAGGCGATCCAGCACAATCCCGTCGTCGGACACGAGGAAGACGCCTTCCGGGCGGACGAGCCACAGGATGGGCTTGCGCTCCTCGATGACGAGGCTCAAGCGGTCGGGCGGGTCCCGGCGGATGAGGAGGCCCTTGACCCACCTGCGGGATTCCAGGGTCTCCCGGAGCCGGTCCGCGTCGAACCAGAAGAGGGGCTTGCCCAGGCAGAGCCGGTCCGCGATGGCCTGGGCCTGCTCGAGGCGCTCGCCCCTGCACCCGGAGATGGACACCTGCTCGATGGTGAGCTTCTGCAGGCCCAGGAACCGGTGTCCCAGCTCCACCGCGGCGTACGCGGCCCCCGAGACGAGGAGCGCGACCAGGGCGACCCTGGCCCAGGGCATCCAGGGTCGGCGGGGGCGGGTCCGGGGGAGGAGGGGCATGGGAGACCAGTCTTACCAGATCTCGACCTCGGGTTCGAGGTCCACCCCATGGTGGGCCCTCACCCGCTCCCGCACCAGGGCCATGAGCTCCCCGAACTGCGCCGGGGTGGCCCCGCCCAGGTTGACGAGGAAGTTGGCGTGCTCGGGGCTCACCAGGGCGTCCCCGATCCGGGTGCCCTTCAGCCCCGCCTCGTCGATGAGCCGCCCCGCGCTCGTCCCCGGCGGGTTCCGGAAGATGCAGCCCGCGTTGCGGGTGCCCAGGGGCTGGCTGGAGCCGCGCCGGGCCCTGCAGGCCTCCGTGCGCTCCCGGATGGCCGCGGGGTCCCCCTCGGCCAGGGCGACCCGCAGGGCCAGGCCCAGGCGCCCCGGGGGCAGGCCCTTGCGGTAGGTGAATTCGCCGGGCCCCGGCGCCTGCTCCACGATGGACCCCTCCGGATCCACGAACCGGTACGTCTCCAGCACGTCCACCAGCTCACGGCCATAGGCCCCCGCGTTCATGCGCAGGGCCCCGCCGGCGGAACCGGGGATGCCCGAGGCGTATTCCATGCCCGAGAGGCCCATGGCGGCCACGTCGGTGGCGAGGCGGATGTGCCCGTAGCTGGCGGGGGCCTCCACCCGGGTCCCCTCCCGGATGAGCCGAGCGGGTAGGCGCAGGCGCACCACCGGCGCCTCCACGTCCCCCAGCACCACCAGGTTGCTGCCCCCTCCCAGCACCTTCCAGGGCAGGCCCTCCCGGACGCAGGCCCGCACGAAGGCCGCGGCCTGGGCCTCCTCCACGGGCTCGAAGAGCCAGCGGCAGGTCCCCCCCACCCCCAGGGTCGTGAGGCGGGAGAAGGGCACGTCCCGCTTGTGGGGGATCGCCAGGAGATCGTCGGGCCAGGGCTTCAGCACCCCTCCATGATGCCAGGAAGGCGGACCCCCTCCAGGGCCAGGAGCCGGGCCTTGGTCTCCAGGCTCCCGAAGAGGGAGAACCCCCCGGGTCCGTCCGCGGCCAGGACCCGGTGGCAGGGCACCAGCACCGGCAGGGGGTTGGAGGCCACGGCGCGCCCCACGGCCCGGGAGGCCCCCGGCGAGCCCGCCATCAGGGCCACGGCCCCGTAGGTGAGGGTCTGGCCGGGCCGGGTGGCCAGGAGCACCTCCGCCACCCGGCGCTGGAAGGGCCTCATGCCCTCCAGGTCCAGGGGTATGCCTGTCAGGTCCGCGCCCCGGCCCGCGAGGTGGTCGGAAAGGAGCCGCACCGCCTCGGCCACGAAAGGCGGGGGCGGGTCGCCGGGGCCGGGCTCCACGCCGAAGGAGAGGGAGCGCACCCCCCGCGAGGTCCAGCGGATCCGGCAGGGGCCGAAGTCGGTGGGGAAGTCCAGGAAGCGCTCCATCGCGCTAGGATGCCATATATGCGCTGGATGGGCCTGGACCACGGAACGAAGAACATCGGCATCGCCTTCACGGACGATCTGGAGATCCTCGCCTCGCCCTTCGAGGTGTGGCCCAACCAGGGCGACGCCACCCTGGCGCGCCTGGCGCGCCTCGCCCGGGAGGAGGGCGCCCAGGCCCTCCTGGTGGGCCTGCCCGTGCACAAGGACGGCGCCGAGAGCGCCACCGCCCCCCTGGCCCGGGCCTTCGGGGAGGATCTGGCCGCGCGCACCGGCCTGCCCCTGGTCTTCTGGGACGAGCGGCTCACCTCCGTGGAGGCGGAGCGCCTCCTGGCCTCCCGCGGAGTGAAGCCCAAGGACCGCAAGGCGCGCCTGGACGCCGCCGCCGCCGCCGTCATGCTCAACGACCTGATCGAGACCCGCCGGAGCCGGGGGACCGCCCCCGACCGGCTCGCCTGAACGAGGAACCATGGAAACCGCCACCCCCGAGACCTGCCTCGACTGCGGAGCCGCCCTCCACGGGCCCTACTGCTCCCGGTGCGGCCAGCGCCACGGCAAGCACGACCTCCGCCTCCTCCACGTGGTGGAGGAGATGATCCACGACCTCTCCCACTTCGACGGCCGCCTCCTGCGCACCCTGCGCCTCGTCTTCCTGCGCCCGGGCCAGATCACCCTGGAGTACCTCGCCGGCCGGCGCACCCGGTACGTCCCCCCCTTCCGGCTGTACATCTTCATCAGCTTCGTCCTCTTCCTCCTCCTGGGCTTCTCGGGGTCCCGGAGCGCCTCCCCCGTCGTCGTGAAGGGCGGGGGCGGGGCCGTGGTGCACCTGGGCTCCGGCGAGGCGAAGCCCGAGGCCGCCCAGGCCGGAGACGGGAAGATCCACCTGGAGGGCATCCCCCACGCCAGGCAGCTGGAGCGGGGCCTCCAATGGGCCAAGGAGGACCCCCACGCCTTCCGGGAGGAGCTCCTGCACTGGCTCTCCCGGGTCATGTTCCTGCTCCTGCCCGCCTTCGCCGCCCTGCTGCTCCTGGCGTTCCTGCGCTCCCGGCGTTTCTTCGTGGAGCACGTGATCTTCTCCCTCCACTTCCACGCCTTCGCCTTCACCACCTTCATCCTCCAGTGGCTCCTGGAACTGGTCCCCTGGGGCCCGGCCCGCACCGCCTCCGGGCTCCTGGTGCTGGCCCTCCCCGTGCACCTGGGCCTCTCCATGAAGCGCGTCTACGGCGGCCCCACCTGGAAGATCCTCCTCAAGGGCGCCCTCGTCACCGCCGCCTACCTCATCCTGGTGTCCGTCGCCCTCCTGGCCGTCCTGGCCTGGGTCCTGGACCGCCGCGGCGCCCACGCCTGAACGCGGCCGCGCCCGCCCCCGGCAGGGGACGGGCGCGGTATGGGGCGGGGCGCCTCAGGGGGCGGTGGTGGCGAAACGGAGGAAGGCGTTGCCGCCGTCCCAGCCCAGGACGGCCACGCGCAGGCCGTCGCCGCTGATCTTCATGCCCGAGGAGCGCTGCGGAGAGCCGTACGGAATCAGGTCGCGCACGTCCTTCTGGGTCCCGTCGGCCCCGTAGATCCAGAAATCGTAGGGGGAGGCGCTCTCGGACAGGCAGAAGATCCGCCCGTCCTTGGCCACCTCCACGTTGCCGGGGTAGGCGGCGCCGGGGAGGGTCTGGATCAGGGGCAGGTTGCCCGAGGTCCCCGCCGTGTCGAAGACATAGAAGTCGTAGGGGGAAGCGAAGGCCGCGTAGAACCTGGAGCCGTCCAGGTTGAAGGCATAGTCCGCGCTGTTCCAGGCCGAGGCGTTGGGCCACCGGGCCTCGCCCATGATCACCTGGCCGCCGTTGAGGGCGGTGTAATCCAGGCTGTGCACGCCGCTGTCCAGGGACATCTGGTTGCCCTGCGCGCTGGCGGCCACGGGGTAGCTGGACGAGGTCCAGGGGTTGGGCCGGCCCAGGCTCGCGCCCGTCTCGGCGTTGAAGACGTAGCCGTTGCCAGCAAGGAGGAGGCCCTGGCCGTTGGAGCGGGCGTAGGCGAGGTGGGGGCCCTCGGCGGTGCCGGCGTCCCAGGTGCTCCGCACCTGGCCGGAGGGGAGGTCCGCGGCCGTGATCTTGTAGTTGGTGGCGTCCGAGGCGTAAAGCTTGGACCCGTCGGCGGAGACGGCCACGTGGATGATGCGCGCGCCAAGACCGGAGAAGGTCGTCACCAGGGCGTTGGTGTGGATGTTCCACACCTCGACGCTGGAGTTGCCCGTGGCCAGATAGATGTAGGGGCGGACAGGGTCCGAGGCGATCTCGTTGCCGGTGGATGATTGGTGGAGGAAGGCGGCGGGAGCGGAGGCCCCCACCCACAGGCCGGCCTGGATGCGCTCCACGCCCTCCACGGTGGAATCCGGGGAGGTGAGGGTGATGGTGGCCACATCCAGGGTGTCAGGGCCCAGGCCCGCCGGGTTCGCCGTGAGCACGATGGAACCCGGGGTGGTGCCCGATGGGGTGACGGTGAGCCAGGCCTTGTCGGAGACGGCCGTCCAGGAAGTGGTCAGGCCCAGGTTGTCCCGCACGGGGATGGTGCGGGTGAGCACGGAAAGGCCGGGCATGGATGCGAAGGCCGCGCCCGTGTCCTGGACCAGGAGGCGGTGGGATTCCAGGTTCAGGTCCACGGGGACGGGGAAGGAGAGGGTGTCGCCGTTCACCCGGGCCGTGACGGTGAGGATGCCGTGGTAGCTGCCGCCCGTGAGCCCCGCGGTGGCGGGGGAGATGCCCACGGTGGCCGGGGTGGCCGAGGCCTGGGCCGACGTGGCGGCGGGGGCCATCCAGGTCTTGCCGGGGGTGAGGGTGACGGGCCAGGATCCGGCGCCCGTGTTCAGGGAGACCTGCAGGTTCTTCGCGCTGAAGTCCCGGCCGTTGGTGCCGCCCAGGACGAGGGTGGAGGGCTCCACGGTGAGGGTGGGGGCCGCCAGGGCCAGGGTCACGGGCACGACCCGGGTGAGGGTGGCCCCGCCCACGGTGGCCGTGAGGGTGACGGAGGAGGCGTAGTTGCCCGAGGCCAGGGGCCCGCGGGAGGGATCGGCGCTCACCGCGAGGGTGTCGGGGGTGGTGCCGGTGGTCTTGCCCAGCACGACCCAGGGATCCGCGGCGGTGGCCGTCCAGGTGACGGAGGCCCCGCTGGTGAGGGAGACGTTGATGGGCTGGGCGGCCAGGGGGGCCCCGTTCACCCCGGAGAAGGCCAGGGCCGTCTGGGGCTGGATGCCGGGGGCGGACACGGTGAGGTGCACGGCGAAGATCGCCCTGTCGTTGCCCCCGGTGTGGGAGAGGGTGACGGTGCCGTCATAGGTGCCCGGGGCCAGGCCGGCGGGATCCACGGACACGGAGACAGAGCTGGGGGAGATGCCGGAGGTGGCGCCCAGCTTGATCCAGGGCTGGCTCACAGCGGCGGTCCAGGGGAGGTTGGCCCCGAAGACGTCGACCGAGACGGCCGAGGGCAGGGCGGCCCCCTGCACGTAGTCGTAGGAGATGGAGGTCCTGTCGACCCCGATCAGGGACATGACCTTGTAGGTGATGACGACGTCCTGGCTGTCCAGGACGCTCCCGTCGGACTTGCCGACCCCGCACTTGAGGGTGGCCGTGTAGGTGCCCTGCGGCAGGCTCGTGTCCCACATGGAGACGACGAGCTGCCAGTTGCGCCCGGAGCCGGTGAGGTAGGGCGTGTTGGCCCACGAGGGCTGGGAGCCCACCCAGGCGGCGCCCACGTAGGCCACGTCGCCGGAGCTGAAGGTCATGTTGATGTACTGGGGCGGGGGGGGAGCCTGGTCCTTGACGCCAATGAAGGTCAGGGAGGTGGGCGTCGCCTTGAAGCCCGTGCCTCCGCCGCCGCCCCCCCCGCCGCAGGCGGAGAGGAGCAGGGTGAGGAAGACAAAGGCGGCGAGGGCCAGGCGTTGGCGCATGGGGGCTCCAGGTGTCGGGCATGCCCCGGGCCGGTTCCGGCCTCTGGGCGTGGGGAGAGATGGTATGCATTGTGCCCGGAGACGGAAAGCCCCCATGGAGGGCATTTATGCCGCGCGTCACAGATGCCGCGCCCTCGACCCCACCCTTCCGTGCTTGGAGGAAACCGGCCTCAGGGCCGGGGCGGGCCCCCCGCCTTCCGTCCCCCGTACCGCACCTTGGCCACGAGGATGGAGAGGGCCAGCACCAGGGTCACGGCGTTGGCCGCCGCCACGGGGGCCGAACGGATGCGGAAGCCGTACACGAGCCACAGGAAGACCCCCGTGGTGAACATGAGGTACATGACGAGGCTCAGGTCCTCCGCGGACCGGGTGCGCCACACCTTCACCACCTGGGGCAGGAAGCTGAAGGTGGTGAGGAAGGCTGCGATGAAACCGATGTATTCGACCAAGGGAGGCTCCACGTTTCCCGCCCATCCTAGGCGGGGCGGAAGGCCGGGGCCAACCGCTGGTTCCATGAAGGTTGATGAGTCCCGAACGGGCGGGCTCAGGCCCCCAGGCGCACGGTCCGGCCGCACCGGGCGGCCAGGGCCGGGTTGTGGGTGACGAGGAGGGTGGTGGGGCGCAGCTCCCGGTGGAGCTTCAACAGGAACTCGAAGACCTCCAGGCCCGTTTCCGGGTCGAGGTTGCCCGTGGGCTCGTCCAGGAGCCAGAGGCCGGGGCGGCGCACCAGGGCCCGGGCGAGGCCGACCCGGGCAGCCTGGCCCCCCGATAGGGTGGCGGGCATGCGGTGGCCCAGGTCCCCCAGGCCCACGGTCTCCAGGAGTTCCCGCACCCAGGCGTGGTCGCCGGGGGCGAGGGGGCCCGCGATGCGCATGGGCATGAGCAGGTTCTCCTCCACCGTGAACTCGGGCAGGAGGTGGGGCTGCTGGAAGGCGAGGCCCACGTGGGCGCGCCGGTAGAGGGCCGCGGCCTCGGGCTGGCCCATGGGGACCTCCTGGCCCCCGGCCTCGATGACGCCCCCCTCCCACCGGTCCAGGCCGGCCACGCAGTTGAGGAGGGTGGTCTTGCCCACGCCCGAGACCCCCATGACCGCGCAGAGGGCCCCCGCATCCACCTCCAGGGAGAAGCCGTCGAAGACGGGATGCTCGGCGCCGGGGTAGGTCTTGCGCAGGTTGCGGACGCTGAGGGCGAGGCCGGTCATCGCATGCGCTCCACGAGCTTCCAGTAGAGTCCGAAGGTGGCCAGGGCGTCGCCCAGGGCGGTGTGGCGCCGGGCCTCCTCGGGCTCCACGCCGAAGTGGGCGAAGAGGCTGGAGGAGCCCAGGTCCTCCAGGGGCAGGCGCCCCGCGTCCCTCAGGGCCGCCGCCACCGCGTGGGTGTCCACGGCCCTGTAGTCGAAACGGTCCTCGAAGCGCTCCCCCCTGGATTCCCAGAAGGCCTTCAGGAAGGCCGCGTCGAAGGCCACGTTGTGCCCGGCCAGCACGACGGGCTTGCAGCGGTGGGGGAAGTGCTGGTCCAGGAAGACGTTCATGACCGTCATGGCCATGGCCGGGTCCAGGGCCGCGGCGGCGTGCTCCACCAGGTCGATGCGGTTCACCCGCATGCCCCCGGCGGAGACGACGAAGGGCTCGTGGCGGATGAGGACCTCGAGGCTGTTCACCACCCGGGGCCCCTCGCCCACCACGAAGGCCACGCTCAGGAGGCTGTGGGAGCGGGGATCGAGGCCGCCGGTCTCGGTGTCCACGAAGAGCAGGGGCTGGGCCAAGGTCTTTCTCCCTTCACTGGGCCCTGAGGGCGTCCACGGGATCCACGGAGGCCGCCCGGCGCGCGGGATAGCGGCTGGCGGCCCAGGCCACCAGGAGCGGGAAGGCCGCCACCAGGAGGATGTCCGTGAGGGACAGGCGCAGGGGCACGTAGGTGATGAAGTCGTACACGGCGGAGGGCAGCTTGATCAGCCTGTAGTGGTCCGCCAGGAGGCACAGGGGCACCGACACGCCCAGGCCCCAGGCCGTGCCCACCGCGCCGATGCGCACCCCCTGCAGCTCGAAAAGGCGCTGCACCTGGGCCGGAGTGGCCCCCAGGGCCAGCAGGACGCCCAGGTCCCGGCGCTTCTCCGTCACGAGGAGCACGAGGCTGGCCACGATGTTGAAGACGGCGATGAGGACGATGAGGCTGAAGATGGCGCCCATCATCCACTTCTCCACCTTCAGGGCCGCGAAGAGGGCCTTGTTGGTGTCGCGCAGGTCCTGGGCGAACCAGGGCCCGTGGGGCTTGCCGTTGAGGCGGCGGAGGACGTCCTCCTTGACCCGGCCGATGGCGTCCACGCCGGCGGCGCGCACCTCGATCATTTCCGCCTCCGTGGAGCCCGCCAGGCGCATGGAGTCGTTGATGTGGATGACGCCCCAGCTCTTGTCGTACTCCCCGATGTGGCTTTCGAAGATGCCCGCCACCTTGTAGGCGGCCATGCGGGGCTGCATGCCGGAGAGGCCCATCTCCAGGCGGAGGTAAACGACGGCCACGGTGTCGCCCACCCGCACGCCCAGGTCCTGGCAGAGGGTGCGGCCAAGGATGATCTCGCCCTCCTTCAGGTCCTCGACGCGGCCGGGCACCTGGCTGTCGAAGATGCGGGAGGTGCCCCTGGCCGAGGCGGGATCCACCGCCTTGACGAGGAGGGGCGAGGGCGGGGCACCGCTGGAGGCGGGCTTCACCAGGCCCCGGTCCAGGCGCATGGGGTTCACGGCCTTGACGCCGGGGGTGGCGCGGATGGCCTTCAGGGTCTCCTCCGTGCCGGGGATGTCGCCGGCCATGTTGCACACGGTGAAGTGGCCCGTGGCCGAGAAGAGGTTGGTCTGGATCTCCTCCAGCAGGCCGTTGGCGATGGCCAGGGCCGTCACCATGGCGAAGACCCCCAGGGCGATGCCCCACCGGGCGAAGCGCACCATGACCCGCACGAAGGCGCCCTTGGTGCGGGTGTGCAGGTAGCGGGCCGCCACGAAGGCTTCGAAACCGGCGGACATGTCAGCGCTCCCTTTCGTGGTCGTGGAGGAACCTCACCAGGATCCGGTCCACGAGTTCCCACACCTCGATGAGGGCGGCCACGGACATGGCCAGCCCGATGCCCAGCAGCAGGCCCCGTCCCAGCGGCGTGAAGAAGAACCGGGCCACCTTGGGCCACGCCCACACGAACCCCGGAAGGCGGATGCGGTTGTAGGCCGCCAGGGTCCCCAGGAGCATGCCCCCCCAGAGCAGGTAGAAGAACCGCAGGCTCCGGATCAGGGAGTCGGAGAGGGGGGAGTAGGCCCTGGGCTTGGCCATCAGTTCCGGGCTGCCAGCGCGGTGCTCTTGGGGGTCTGGAGGGTGAGGAGCTTCCGCTTGAGCATGGACCCGGCCTCGGGCATCACCTCGAGGGCCTTCTTCACCTGGGGATCGCGGGCGGTGATGTACTTGAACCCGGCGTCCATCCCGAAGGCCACGTTCTGCATCTCCATGGCGATCTGGTCGCGCATGTCGGCCTGGTTCTGGGGATCCTTCCACTCCGCGTCGGTGACCTCGATCTTCTGCTCCTTCATCCAGGTCCGGAAGCGCTCCATGAGGGCGTCGTCGGGCACTTCCTGGGGCTTGATGCCGCGCTTCTCCTTCTCGAGGACGGCGAACTTGAAGAAGGCGCTGTGCCGGCCCCTCAGGTTGCCCACGAAGGTGGTGAGCTTGCCGGCCTCCACCGAGTAGTCGGGGGTGATGCCGCCGCCGCCGTAGACGGTGCGGCCCAGGTCGGTCTTGTAGACGGGGCCCTTGGGCTGGGCGGGGGCGTCCTTGGGGTCCTCGGGCAGGAGGTAGTCGTCGATGCCGTGCTGGTAGTCGCGCTGGATGCAGCGGCCCGAGGGGGTGTAGTAGCGGGCCGTGGTCAGCGCCAGGCCCCGGGTGCGGTTGATGGGCATGACGGCCTGCACGAGGCCCTTGCCCCAGCTGGTCTGGCCCACGACGAGGCCCCGGTCGTGGTCCTGCACCGCGCCCGTGACGATCTCGGAGGCCGAGGCGCTGCCGCGGTTGATGAGGACGACCATGGGGAAGGCCTCCAGGGCGGCGCCCCGGGGGGTCCGGGTCTCCTGCACGTCCTTGCCGTCCCGGCCGCGCTGGGTGACGATCAGCTCGTTGGGGCCCAGGAGCTGGCGGCAGATGCCCGTGGCGGCGTCCAGCATGCCGCCCCCGTTGAAGCGCAGGTCCAGGATCAGGTCGGTCATGCCCTGGGCCCTGAGGTTGCGCACGGCCTTCTCGAACTCCTCGGAGGTGGTCTCGCCGAAGTCCTTGACGGCGATGAAGCCGGTGGTGCCGGTGAGCATGAAGGCGTACTGGACGCTGTTGGAGGGGATCTCCGAGCGGGTGATGGAGAAGCGCAGGAGCCCGGGGAAGCCGGCCCGCTGCACCGCCACCTCCACCACCGTGCCCTTGTCGCCCCTCAGGCGCTGCACGACGGCGTTGCTGGTGAGGCCCTCGGTGCTCTTGCCGTCCACCTCGCGGATGAAGTCGCCGGCGCGGATGCCCACCTTCTCGGAGGGGCCGCCCCGCACGGTGCTGACGACGACGACGCCGTCGGCCTGCTGCTGGATGATGGAGCCGATCCCGAAGAACGATCCCCGCTGGTCCTCGCGCAGGGTCCGGAACTCGGTCTCGTCCATGTAGTAGGAGTGGGGGTCCAGGGTGTGGAGCATGCCCGTGATGGCGGCGTGGGCCACCTGCTTGGGGGCGGGGGCGTCCACGGCCTGCTTCTGCACCAGGCCCATGATCTCCGTGAGGGTCTCCAGGCTGCGCTGGCGGGCCCGCTCCTCACCGGTGCGCCCGGCCAGGGGCGCGTAGATGGCCGTGGTGGCGACGATCACCACCCAGATCCAGCTCTTCTTGATCCACCGCGCCATGCCTGCGTCCCTTCAGAATCCCTGCAGAATCGATTCGGCCGTCCCCGCCATCCGCTCCCGCCGGGAACGGGTGGCCAGGATGACGGCCTGGAGGTCCCGGTAGGCCCGTTCCAGTTCGTCGTTAACCACAAGATAGTCATATGCGGGGAACTGCGACAGTTCGTGACGGGCATAATCCAGGCGCACCCGGATCTCCGCCTCGGGGTCCCGCCCACGCTTGCGCAGCCGGTTGGCCAGTTCCTCCGCCGAGGGGGGAATCAGGAAGACCATGACCGCGTCCGGGATGGCCGCGTGCACGTTCTTCGCCCCCTGGGTCTCGATGTCCAGGAGGATGTCCCGTCCCGTGGCCAGGTGTTCGGTGATCCAGGTCTTGCCCGTGCCGTACTTGTGGCCGTAGACCTCCACCCACTCCACCAGGCCGCCCTCCGCGATCATGCGGTCGAAGGTGGCGTGGTCCACGAAGAAGTAGTCCTTGCCATGCACCTCCCCGGCCCGGGGGGCGCGGGTGGTGTAGGAGATGGAAAAATCAAGATCCGGCAGTTCCTGCACCAGGCGCCGGGCCAGGGTGGATTTTCCGGTGCCCGAGGGGGCGGACAGGACAAAGACATTCCCGGAATGACTGATCAATGGGGGACTCCAAAGGACCATCTTAGCCGGTTGCAGGCCCCGGTTGGCGGTTCCATACTGGGGGGCCCTCACCGGCCGGACCTCGCGGGGCGAGGCGGGGATGGGACCACCGGGGGTGACTGGTTTCGACAGGTTGCCGCAGGGGTGCGAGGCGCAGGCGGGGGTTCATCGGTTGGCCCCCTCATCAAGCCGATGAAAAACAAAAAGCCAACGATAACTTCGAACTGGCCCTCGCCGCTTAACCGCGACGGGCGAGTACCCGCGATCTTCCGGTAGCGGGCTCGTAAAACCTCCCGACGGGTGACTTCGGTCTGCCGGAAGGGGGAACGGAATGGACGGCCGCGGTGCTCCCGGGTGGTCGTCGAGACAAGGGAGCAAGTCCTCGATCAGGGTCGTCCGGCTCCCTGCAGAGGTCACGGAAACCGGACCAAGCCTGTAACGAACCTCCACATCTCGCTTCTTGGACGCGGGTTCAATTCCCGCCACCTCCACCAAACCAAAGGCCGCCCGAATGGGCGGCCTTTGTGGAGAACAAGCAAAGTCTGGCAAAAAGGACAGGCTTTGATTGTTTTCAAATAAAGACAATCTTAAATTGTTGAACCATCCGGTAGCCGGGGTGGGTGACCCCCGATTACGCCATTGTCTGATTCGAAGCCCAGACATGCACGGAAGACAGGACCCGGGAGAGTGAGATCGTGGACACTCGAGGGGATTCCGTCCCGTAGCCTGATGCTGAAGCTTCCATGGCTGACGCCATTGGCCGTGAGGCTTGCTTTGCAGACGAAGACCATCACCAGGACCTTTTGGATTGTCTGGCCGGGATGGGCGTCAGGGCCCGAATTGGTCCTTGGATGCATCTCCTTTGAACCCAGTCGGGCGCGCCAAGCGAGAAACTAGAAATCCGATAAGGGCGCTTTGTGTAAACATCGACCCAGGGGTTTACCTTTTCTATGATCGAACGCCACTGACGGCTTCGGTGGAGCTGGTTTGTAACTGCATCGTTCTTCCCTCGTCTATCAAAAACGAGGCTGAACTATAAATTTGAGAATTATATAAATCAATTCGGGCCGAATCAACCCCAAATGGAGCATCAGTATTGATGCTCCATTTGGGGTTTTGATTGGTTAAAAAAAATTACTTAACCCTGATTTTTCCAAAAAATTAATTTTACGTAGTTTTATTTCTGAATTACAACTGAATTGGAGAAGTTGCGATTGGGATCGTCGATATAAACTCGGACATTTGGCTTTCCCGTTTTTGATGTACCAACGATCTTAAATGAAATCTTGGGGGTTTTGGTGGAAGCATTGAGGGAGCCAGTAGATGATTTGATTAAATTGCCATGTTCGTCAATGATGCTAAATGAAATGACAATAAAAAACGCAAAATCGGTTCTATTCGTCATTTCGCTTGGCAAATCAAACGTAAATAAGTGTGAAGATGCCATTGACCCGATCTTGTCATTCAGGGTGTTGTCATGGATTTCCTTTGATTTTAAAAGGAATTTTCCGTTTCCTCCGATAACTTTGTCTGTTGCCAGGTCTTCCATGAGGCCAATTTTACCAGAAACCTGATATTTGAGGATATACCCTGAGGGAAGTTGGGTTCCGTCAACAATGACATTGGCGGTTTTGGGTGTTGTTGCTGGCTGAGCGGTCGCAAATAGGCAAGCCATCGTGGCCAAGCATATAGTTTTCATTTTTTCTCCTGTCTCGGGTTTAAAGACACAAACTAGAGCGTTAAAAGCGAAAGCCAGGCACGATGGCCTCTGAGTAATAGCAATAGTCATCGTCATAGCTGGTTAATACATACAGGATCTTTTTGCCGCCTGATATCAGATAAATGGTATCATCACAGCCCTCAACGGCGTAGCTGGCTGTCGGGCTAAAAATTCCTGACGCAAAGATTAAAATTAGCGTCGTTCGTATCCATTTCTTCACTGGATGCCCTTTCTTTAAGCGGCCAATTGGCCAGGGTTTGGAATTAATTATTTGGATGGAATTTGGTTGTTTGGTTCACCAATTTTTTCGCAGGGCTTGATAAAGGTATTTTGTGCAGCCTTGCGTGAGGTTCGCCTTGTGGAGGGCCGTGCACTAGCGGGGTGACTTCGATTCAGGGGCGAAAATGGACTCTCGTGAGTCAAACGCCGGAAGTTCTGTTCGAACAGTGACGAAGTTGAGCTTATCCGCGTAAGATGCGTAGTGCTCCGGAGGTATATGGCCATAAGCAAGTATTCCTTGAAAGTTGTTAATGGGGCTTTTTTCTGCCAATGTGGCGATTTCCATATACAACCACGGGACAAAGGGCCCAGCCTAGAAATCCCCTACTGGATCGAACCTTCAAGGAAAACTGAATGCAACAGTGAAAACTTGGCCGCAGGCAACTCAGCCTTAGGCGCAGGTTTTGCTGACGTTTGCCGATCCGAGGAACGAATTATCTGGAATCATATACACAGATTCCAGGGCATTGCACGAAGCACAAATGGGAATGATGTAATGGTTCCTATCTTCGGACCCGACCCTGATGATGTGCCCACCCCGGGTGGCCTTTTGGTTGCACTTTTCTGAGACGCATTTGCCGGCTTTCGTGCCGCTGGCCTTTTCCCAATGCTCAAGCCAGCTTGCGCATTTGCAGGATTTCGTACCGGTGTAATTAAGGTTCTTCACGAGCATAAGGGGCTCCTTGTCTTTAGGACAGTTCACCCATTGGAATCTGACCCCGAAGATTCAGGGATGAATTCCCGCGAACGGTCGAAATTGACCCCCGAGCCGTAATCGGCCTAAACGTAGGCTGGAGCAGCCCACCCCGGCGACTTTCGCTGCTAATGACCTGAAGGGGCTGCTGTTTGGCTATCCTTTTGAATCCGCAAGCCGAAAAGCGGGTACATTCCGTGAATTCCAAAAGGACCGACTCGTGAGGACTGAATTGTGCTATCAACCTGACCTAAGGCCCGGATAACCGCAGACCAAGCCGCTCAGCATGCCGGCGAACTCAAACCCATGGGGCTTCAATCAGAGAAGTGAGCGGCTCATGGCTCCCCGTCGAAACAGGGTTGTGCCTCACCGAGCCGGCAAGGGCTTCATGTTGTGCTGATCTTCGTGGCAGGTAGTGTACCCGACGGCTTTCAGGCCGGGGCGAGGATGGAAGGCCAGGCTGGTTTCAGGTGCTGAGGATGGAGGCGCAGAAACTGGATCCGGGCGTGGCGGACGACTGCATTCGCCAGCTTGAGGGCGAAGGCCCTGAACCGGGCCAGACTCGGCAGGACCGGCGATGCCTGGTAGGTGGTGGCGAGGACGGACCAGCCCGAGCCCTCGCGGAGAGGCTTGAGGCTGGGCCGGGGCTTGAGCTCCGGTTCGCCCTTCACGCGCTCCCGGAGGTCCACCAGGACGTTGTGGGCCAGGGCCAGGAGGCTTGC
The DNA here is from genome assembly GCA_035298525.1 of Holophaga sp. Classification (GTDB taxonomy): domain Bacteria; phylum Acidobacteriota; class Holophagae; order Holophagales; family Holophagaceae; genus Mesoterricola. Next base: position 768 of record DATGXY010000188.1, on the reverse strand, counting down.
CCACACTTGGTTCTTGTCCATCTCGGCATGCCTGAAGGTGGGCTCGAAGGCCGCCTTGAACTCGCCGATCCTGCGTTCCGCCTCGCCCCTGGCCAGGTAATGCTCCACCACCTCCGCAGGGGCGTCCTCGCGGGTGGTGACGAAGTAGAAGTTCTCCGTGAACAGGGCTGGCGCCCCGCTTTCGTCCTGGGGCACCTGGAATTTGACCACCACGCGCCGCTCCCGATCCCAGGTCCCCGCACGGTAGGGGCATTCGGAAAAGGCCACCGCGCCTCCCATCTTTGGAATGGCGGGACAGAGGTCCTGGGCCAGTTCATCGAGCTTCGAATTGGCGTGCAGGCGCATGGTGAAGTCCACCCCGCCCTGGTTCAGGAGCTTCATGAGCCGGGCACTGGGCATTCCGGCATCGCCCCGATAGGAGGCCACCGGGAGGCCAATCTCCAGCATCCAGGTCAGGCGCTCGGCCTGCCCCCGGACGGTATGGGCATCGCCCTCCGCAATTATAGAGACTGCTGTTGACGCTAAACGGAGCGTGGGCTTGGATCCATGGATCCTTGGCTAAGGTGATAGCCAGGGAATCAAGCCATTCCATATCCAGGCGAGTTTTTCGCCGGGATAATTCTTTGGGTAAGCGTTCAGGCCCCCTTGCGGGGGCCTGACGCTTTCATACGTTCCCGATGTGGCGTTGTGGCTCAGGCGAGTGTGGGGGCCGGAGCACCGTCCAGGTCGGCCTGGATGGCCCGGGTAAGCCAGGAAAGAAGGTCGATT
>DATGXY010000187.1:0-5680 GCA_035298525.1 Holophaga sp. | reverse complement strand
AGCAAGGTGCAGATGCACTACGTGAAGCATGCGGAGAAGCTGGCGGGCTTGGGCAACCGGGCCCTGGCCGTGGACCTGCTGGACCTGGCCGAGAATCTCTTCCCCGGTTCCACCCGCCTCTACCGGCGGAACCTGGGCCTGCTGGACGTGCTGCCCGTCAAGCCGGTGCCTCCGGTCGCTCCCTCGGCGCCCGCCGTCATCTCCCTGCCGGCCCCACCCGAGCCCCTGCCCGTCATCGAACTGGAGCCCATCCAGGAACTGGAGTCCATCCACGAGCTGGAGACGATCCAGGAACTGGAGCCCCTGCAGGAACTCCCGCCCATCATCCCCCTGGACCTGCCCCCGGTGCAGGCCGTGGTGCCTCCGCCTCCCCTGGCCCCCCCGGATCCCTTCGCCGGCGCCCTGGAGGTCCCCGTCTGGGAGATCCCCGCCGTTCCGGCCGCCCCGGCCTATCCCGCCCAGCCCGAGTACGAATGGGCGGAGATCACGGGCGGGGGCACCGAGCTGCCCCCCCTGGAGCTGGAGCCCCTCCCCTTCGCCACGCCCGGCGTGCCCGCGCCCGGCGTGCCCGCGCCCGTTTCCCCCGAGCTGGCCTCCTGGCTCTCCGACATCGACTTCCAGCTGGACTACGGAAGCCCGGAGGAGGCCAAGATCGAGATCGAGAACGCCCTCAAGGCCCATCCCGGCCACCCCGAGCTCCGCAAGCGCATGGAGGCCGCCGACGCCGCCCTGGTGCGCCTGGGCATGCCCGCCGCGGGCGCGGCCCCGGAGGCCAAGGCCGACTTCGAGGCCTCCTTCTTCGATCTTTCCGATGTGCTGGGCGACGCCCTCCTGGAGGCCGGCGAGGGCGAGGAGATGCACGACGCCACCAACGTCGTGGAGAAGATCCAGAGCGTGGACGAGCTCTTCAACGCCTTCCGCGAGGGCGTGGAGCAGCAGGTGAAGGGGGACGACTACGAGACCCACTACAACCTTGGCATCGCCTACAAGGAGATGATGCTGCTCGAGCCGGCCATGGAGGAGTTCAAGAAGGCCATGCGGGACCCCGAGCGCACCCTGGAGTGCTGCTCCATGCTCGCCATCTGCGAGCTGGCCCAGAACAACCCCGACGCCGCCGCCGGATGGCTCCGCCAGGGCATCGACGCCCCCGGGTTCCCCCCCGAGGACAGCATCGGCCTCCACTACGACCTGGGCATCCTCCTCATGGGCATGGGCCGAAGGGAGGAAGCGCTGGTGGAGTTCCGGACCGTGGCCGACCAGGACCCGGACTACCGGGACGTGTCCCAAATGATCTCCTGAAAAAGGCAGGGGACGGATTGAGGTTGAGACTCTATCCTGGTGGAGTCTGGAGGCTCCCATGCCGGACGCAGCCCCATCCCTTCCGCGCCACCTCGCCCGCCATGTGGTGAACCAGGACTACGCCGCCTACACGTCCCGGGACCAGGCCGTCTGGCGGCACATCCTCACCCGCCTCACCTCCCACCTGGAGGGGCGGGCCCACCCCAGTTACCTCCAGGGCCTCGCGGCCGCGGGCATCGGCGTGGAGGCCATCCCCCGCCTGGAGGAGATGGACGCCTGCCTTTCCCGCTTCGGCTGGAGGGCCGTGGGGGTGCGGGGCTTCATCCCCCCCGCCGTCTTCACCGAACTGCAGGCCCTGGGCGTGCTGGCCATCGCCGCCGATATCCGCTCCGTGGAGCACCTGCGCTACACCCCCGCCCCCGATATCGTGCACGAGAGCGCGGGCCACGCCCCCATCCTCGCCGACCCCGCCTACGCGGCCTACGTGAAGCGCTGCGGCGTCGCCGGCTTCAAGGCGATCGCCAGCCGGGAGGACGAGGCCGTGTACCGGGCCATCCGCCACCTGAGCGTCATCAAGGAGGACCCCGCCCGGCGCCCCGGAGCCGTCGCCGAGGCCGAGGCCCGCCTGGAGGCCGCCCGGGCGGCCCGCACCTACCCCAGCGAAAGCACCCGGGCCAGCCGCCTTTACTGGTACACGGCGGAGTATGGCCTCGTGGGGGACCTGGACGCCCCCCGCATCTATGGGGCGGGCCTTCTCAGCAGCCTGGGGGAGGCGGCCCACTGCCTGGGTCCCGGCGTGGAGCGCCTTCCCCTGACCCTGGAATGCGTGGAGCGGGACTTCGATATCACCGCCATGCAGCCCCGCCTCTACGTGGCCCGGGATTTCGGCCATCTCATGGAGGTGCTGGAGGCCTTCGAGGCCACCCTCAGCTGGAAGCGGGGCGGGGAACACGGCCTCCGGGAGGCCCTGCGGGCCGGCACCGTCAATCACCTGGTGCTGGACACGGGCCTGGAGGTCACCGGCCGGGTCGTGACCCTGGAGCCGGGCCTCGTCCTGCTGGAGGGACCCATCCTCGTCTCCGTGGGAGGCCGGGTCCAGGGCGAGCCCTGGACGGGCAGCGCCCTGGTGGTCCTGGACGCGGGGGATCCCCCCCGGGTCGGGGACTTCCGCCTGGAGACCCCCGGGGGCGTGGAGATCAGCGGCCTCCGCCTGGAGGGGGGCGAGGCCCTGGAACTGGAGGGCTGGCTGGGAAGCCGGGACCTGGAACTGCCGGAGGTGGCCCTGCTCCTGACGGCGGACCGGGTGGTGTCCGTGGCCGGCGGCCCCGGCGACCCCGAGGCCTGGGACCGCCTCTACGGCGAACCCTGGAACGCCGGGGACGAAGCCGAGGCGGAGGCCCGGGAGCGCCGGCGCCTGGCCCTGGATCCGCGCCTGGCGGCCCTCTACCAGGAGGTGCGGGACCTGAGGGAGGCCCCCTCCCTGGCCCCCTCCCGCCTGGAGGCCCTGATCGCCGCCCTGGCCGCCTGGCCCGAGGAATGGCTCCTGGCCGAGGAAGTGGCGGAACTTCAGGCCCGGGAGGTCTCACAGGAGGGGGTCGGGGCCGCCCCCGGCCCTTGCGTGGAGCGCCCATGAACTGGACCGAGAAGGACAACGCCCTCGTGCGGGAGATCCGCACCCCCGATTTCCTCGCCGCCTTCAATCTGGTGAGCCGCATCGTGGCCCCGGCCGAGGCCCTGAACCACCACCCCGACGTGGCCTTCGGCTGGGGCTACGTTCGCATCTCCCTCACCACCCACGACAAGGGGGGGATCACGGAGCGGGACCGGATCCTGGCGGAAAGGATTGACGAGGCGATCAAGCCCTTCGCGGGATGAGCTTCCGCCCCTGGGTCCCCAGGGGCTGGAGGGCCTGGCCAGCCGGCTGGATAGGCTTGCCCGGGCGCTGCATGAGGATCAGTTCCAGGGCTTGGCCGTCCCCGGCGGTGAGCCAGGCGCCCTCCCGGCCCCAGGCCAGGGTGCCGGCCGGGTCCCCGCTGGGCCTCAGGCCCCCCACCGCGCACACCTTGAGGATGGACCCCTCCAGATCCAGTTCCGTGCCGGGCCAGGGGGCCAGGGCCCGCACCTGGCGGTGCAGGTGGAGGGCCGGGAGCCCGGGATCCAGGGGGGCCATGCCCTTGTGCAGTTTGGGGGCGAAGGTGGGCTCCCCGGCCTGGGGCAGGGGGCGGGCCGTGCCCCCCTCCAGGGCGGGCAGGTGGTCCAGGAGGAGGTGGGCCGCGTCCTGGGCCAGGGTCTCCAGAAGGCCTTCGGCCGTATCCCCCAGGGTGATGGGCCGCCGGGACTGGGCCAACACCGGCCCTTCGTCCAGGCCGGGGGTGATCCCCATGAGGCCGACGCCCGTCTCCGCGTCCCCCGCCAGGAGGGCGTGGTTCACGGGGGCGGCCCCCCGCCACCGGGGCAGGAGGGAGAAGTGGAGGTTCCAGGCGCCCAGGGGGCAGCCCTCCAGCATCCACCGGGGGAGGATGTGTCCGTAGGCCACCACGATGGCCAGGTCGATGCCCAGGGCCTCCCAGGCCTCCCGGGTCTCCGGGGCCTTCCAGGAAAGGGGCTGGTGCACGGGCAGGCCCAGTTCCAGGGCGGCCTTCTTCACGGGCGGCGCCTCCAGGTGGCGGCCCCTGCCGACCGGGCGATCGGGGTTGCAGAAGACCGCGGCCACTTCCCGGGCCCCGGCCAGGGCGCGCAGCACGGGCACGGCCGCCCCCGGGGTTCCCAGGAAGGCGATCCTGCTCATCAAGCCCTCGACTTGCTGTACTTGCGCTGGATGATCTGGCGCTTGACGGGGCCGAAGTATTCCACGAAGAGGCGCCCCCTCAGGTGGTCGATCTCGTGGCAGAAGGCCCGGGCCAGGAGGTCCTCCCCCTCCAGCTCCACCCAGTCCCCCTCCCGGGTGCGGTTCTTGACCCACACCTTCTTCGGGCGCTCCAGCACCTCGTGGATGCCGGGGATGGAGAGGCAGCCCTCGGGGCCCTTCTGGACGCCCTCGCCCCGCAGCACCTCGGGGTTGATGAGCACGATCCGGGCGGCCGGGTCCTGGCCGCAGGAGGTGTCGATGACGGCGATGTTGAGATTCACGCCCACCTGGGGCGCGGCGATGCCCACCCCCTCCTCGGCGTACGAGGTTTCGAAGAGATCGGCCACCAGCTGCTCCAGTTCGGGGGTCCACGCCCCCACGTCCTCGGAGTCCTGCTTCAAGCGGGGATCCCCCCATGTCAAAACTGGTCGGACGGCCATGAATCCCCCGGCCAATCAGTTTAGGACAAAGGGCATTCCTTTGATAACCTAGAAGATCAGGCCGACATTCCCCGACCCTGGAGAACCCATGCTTCGCAATTTCCGCCAAGTCTTCAAAGGCAACCAGACGCCCATGGCCGTGGTGATGGGTGTCGTGCTGCTCGGCCTGGTGGCCTACCTCGCGCCCAGCGCCGGCAGCGCCGGCGCGCCCGACAATGTCATGGCCCGCGTCTATGGCCGCGATATCCTCAAGCGGGACATGGACCAGCTCATCGACCAGATGGTGAAGTCCATGGGCCGCAACGCCAACCTCGAAGCCCAGCTCCCCATGCTGCAGGAGCGGGCTCTTGAATCGCTCATCCAGAAGGAGCTGCGCCACGAACTGGCCGACCGCCACGGCATCGTCGTCACCGACGCCGAGATCCGCGCGGCCCTGGAGGCCCGGCTCAGGGCCACCCCGGCCTTCATCACCGAGACCGGCCAGCTGCGCGAGACCTCCGAGATCAACGCCGTCCTGCGCGAGTACGGCACCTCCCTCAAGCAGTGGGAGCAGGACGTGGCCAGCGAACTCTCCCTGGGCAAGCTGGTGGCCCAGGCCGCCAGCCGCGTCCCCGTGGACGAGGCCTGGCTGGAGCGGGAGCACCGCGCGCGGGCCGAGAAGCTCACCATCGAGGCCGTCACCTTCACCCCCGATCCCGCCCAGGTGCAGGATCCCGGCGACGCCAAGCTGGACGCGTTCCTGAAGGCCTCCGGCGCCCGCTTCCAGGTGGGGCCCCGGCGCGTGGTCGACTTCGTCTCCGTGGACCAGGCCTCCCTGGGCCTGACGCCCGTGGACGAGGCCAAGGTCAAGGCCCTGTATGAAACCCGCAGGGCCCAGTACACCGAGCTCAAGGCCCGGCACATCCTCTTCATGGTCAAGGGCGACGCCCAGGCCGCGGACGCCCTCAAGAAGGCCCAGGACCTGCGCGCCAAGATCGTGGCCGGTCTGGACTTCGCCAAGGCCGCCGAGGCCAGCAGCGAGGATCCCAGCGCCAAGGGCAAGGGCGGCGACCTGGGCTGGTTCAGCCCCTCCCGCATGGACAAGGCCTTCAGG
>DATGXY010000186.1:0-3436 GCA_035298525.1 Holophaga sp. | reverse complement strand
GCCCTCCACGTACCGTTCGCCGAAGCGCTTCACGTACCGGGCCAGTTCCCGGCTGGGGCTGTCGTTGTCGCCGCCCAGGGCCTCCCGGGCCCGCCGCTGGGCCTCGGTCTCCCCGGAGGGCACGCCCTCGGAGAAGAGCCGCGCGCTCCCCGCGTCCTTGGTGCCGCCGGGGCCGGCCACGTTGCCCACGCAGTCCGCGGCCACCATGCCCAGGACGTTCATGCCCTCGTCCTTGAGACGCCTGGCCAGGTGGGCCGCGCCCAGGAGGCCCTGCTCCTCGGCGATGGTCGCCACGAAGTAGATGGAGACGGCGGTGCGGTCCTGGGCCATGGCGTAGGCCATCTCGAAGGCCATGGCCACGCCCGAGGCGTTGTCGTTGGCCCCCGGGGCGTCGGAGGAGGCGTCCATGACGTCGTTGGCGCGGCTGTCGTAGTGGCCGCAGACCACGAGGCAGTCCCGGCTCCGGGTGGGATCCAGGCCGGGCAGCACGACCCCCACGTTGTACATCTCCGTGGGCTTGGGGACGCGGGGGCCGGGTTCGGCGGTGAAGCGGTCCTCGAAGGGCACCAGGCGCGAGCCCGGCAGGGCCGCGAGGGCCCTGGCCTCCGCCGCCAGCCAGCGCCGCGCGGCCCCCACGCCCCGGGTGTCGCTGGAGGCGTCGGAAAGGCTGTGGCGGGTGCCGAAGGAGGCCAGGCGCTCCACGGTGCGGCGCAGGCGCGAGGACTCCACCTTGCGGGCCAGGGCCTGGACCGTGGTCTCCCGGGACGCGGGCGTCTGGGCGGGAAGGCCCAGGCTGAGGAGGAGGAGGAGGGCGGTGGCGCGCATGGTAGGCCCATCCTACGCAACGGGGGGGGCGGATGATAGACTTTCCCTTTACTTTCGTGGAGCGTCCATGTTCGAACTCAATGGCAGAATCGCCCTCGTGACCGGAGCCAGCCAGGGCATCGGCGAGATCATCGCCAAGCAGCTGGCGCGCCAGGGCGCCTACGCCGTATGCGCCTCCCTCCCCAACACGGAGGAGGATCTGAAGCGGGTCGTCGCCGAGATCCAGGCCGACGGGGGCCAGGCCGACTACGTCGTGCTGGACATGCGGGACGGGGACAGCATCCGCGCGGCGGTGGCCACCACCGTCGAGCGCCACGGCGGGCTCCACATCCTGGTGAACAACGCCGGCATCACCAAGGACAAGCTGATGATCCAGATGAAGGAGGAGGAGTTCGAGCTGGTGCTCGATATCAACCTCAAGGGCGCGTGGCTGGCCACCCAGGCCGCGGCCAAGCCCATGATGAAGCAGCGCTGGGGCCGGGTCATCAACATCGCCTCCGTCGTGGGCCAGATGGGCAACGCCGGCCAGGGCAACTACGTGGCCTCCAAGGCCGGCCTCATCGGCCTCACCAAGACCGTGGCGCGGGAGTTCGCCAGCCGCAACGTCACCTGCAACGCCGTGGCCCCCGGCTACATCGCCACCGCCATGACCGAGAACCTCCCCGCCGAGGTGAAGGCCGAGTTCAACCGCCAGATCCCCCTGGGCCGCATGGGCACCCCCCTGGACATCGCCAACGCGGTGGTGTTCCTGGCCTCGGAGGAGGCGGAGTACATGACCGGCCAGGTGCTGAGCGTCAACGGCGGCATGCTGATGCCCTAAACGGGACGACGCCTCCCGGGGTCCTTTAACCGAACATACAAGCGACCCGGAGGCCCGCGTGGCCCGACCCTTTACCCAGCCCCGGCCCGGCCCCCCCCGGGAGGAGCGGCTCACGGACCTCTTCGAGGCCGCCGCCGCCCTTCACGGGGAGCGGCCGGCCCTGGAGGGGGAGGGCCTCCGCCTCACCTACCGGGACCTGGACGCGGCGTCCAGCCGCCTGGCCCGGCTCCTGGCGGAGCGGGGGGCGGGGCCCGGGGTCCACGTGGGCATCCTCCTGCCCCGGTCCCCGGCCATGATCATCGCCGTCCTGGCCGTCCTCAAGGCCGGGGCCGCCTACGTGCCCCTGGACCCGGAGTACCCGCCGGGGCGGGTGGAGGCCATCCTCGGGGACGCGGGGGCCCGGCTCCTGGTCTCGGACCTGGGCCTCTCCAGCCGCATCGGCCTGGGCCCCTGGGACCTGGTGCTGCCGGACCGGGAGGGCCCCGCCCTGGACGCCCTTCCCTGCCAGCCGGTCCCCCAGCGGGCGGGACCGGGGGATCCCTGCTACGCCATCTTCACCAGCGGTTCCACGGGCCGGCCCAAGGGCGTCTCCGTCAGCCACCGCGCCGCCTGCAACCTGGTGCGGGCCGAGGGGTGGATCTTCGGGGTGGAGCCGGAGGACCGGGTCTACCAGGGCTTCTCCCTGGCCTTCGACGCCTCGGTGGAGGAGATCTGGCTCGCCTTCCACGCCGGGGCTTGCCTGGTGGTGGCCGACGCCATGACCGCGCGCAGCGGACCCCTGCTCCCGGCCTGGCTGGGGGCGAAGGGGATCACGGTGCTCTCCACCGTGCCCACGGTCCTGGGCACCTTCCAGGAGGATATCCCCGGCCTGGGCCTGCTGATCGTGGGCGGAGAGGCCTGCCCCCCGGACCTGGCGGCGCGCTGGGCCCCGGGCCGGCGCCTGGTGAACACCTACGGCCCCACCGAGGCCACGGTCATCGCCACCTGGACGGACCTGGAGCCCGGCAGGCCCGTCACCATCGGACGCGCCATCCCCAACCTGCGGACCTTGGTGCTGGACGCCGAACTCCGCCCCGCGGCCCCCGGGGCGGAGGGGGAGCTCTGCCTGGCGGGGGCCGGCCTGGCCCTGGGCTACCTGGGGCGGCCGGATCTCACGGCGGAGCGCTTCCCCACCCTGCGGGACGGCACCCGGATCTACCGCACGGGGGACAAGGTGCGGGAAGGCGAAGACGGGGACCTGCTCTTCCTGGGGCGCCTGGACGACCAGGTGAAGCTCCGGGGCTTCCGCATCGAACTGGGGGAGATCGAGGCGGCCCTCCGGCTCCAGGACGGGGTGCTGGAGGCCGCGGCCGCGGTGCGGCCATGGGGCGGCGGGGAGATCCTCGTGGGCTACGTGGCGCTCCGGCCCGGGGCCCCGTCCCCCGCGGCCCTGCGCCAGGCCCTGGGGGCCCTCCTCCCCCCCTACATGGTGCCCTCCCGCATCCTGGCCCTGGAGGCCCTGCCCCTGCTCCCCAGCGGCAAGCTGGACCGCAAGGCCCTGCCTCCGCCCCCGGCCGCGGAGGGGGGCGCGGCGGACGCCGCCGAAGCCCCCGCCACGGAGACGGAGGCGGCCCTGGCGTCGGCCTGGGCCGGGGCCTTCCACCGTCCCGTGGGGCCGGGCGACGACTTCTTCACGGACCTGGGGGGCCATTCCCTCCTGGCGGCGGTGATGGTCTCGGGCCTGCGGCCGCGCCCGGGCTTCGGCACCCTATCCGTGCCCGACGTGTACGCCTTCCCCACGGTGCGGGCCCT
>DATGXY010000185.1:0-10477 GCA_035298525.1 Holophaga sp. | reverse complement strand
CATCGTGGGCACCTTCTACCGCAGCCCCACCCCCAACGGCCCCTCGTACGTCCAGCCCGGCGACTTCGTGAAGCCCGGCCAGACCCTCTGCATCGTGGAGGCCATGAAGCTCATGAACGAGATCGAGTGCGACGTGGCCGGCGAAGTGGTGGCGGTGCTGGTGGAAAACGGCCAGCCGGTCGAGTACGGCGAGCGTCTCTTCGCCGTGCGGGTGCGCTGAGCCCATGAGTCCCGTCCGGCGCAACCCGTCCCAGCGGAAGCCCCCGGCGAAGTCCGGCGAGCCCCCCTTCCGCAAGATCCTCATCGCGAACCGGGGCGAGATCGCCCTGCGCGTCATCCAGGCCTGCAAGGAACTGGGCGTCCAGACCGTGGCCGTCTACTCCGAGGCCGACCGCAACGCCCTCCACGTGCGCTTCGCCGACGAGGACATCTGCATCGGCCCCCCCGCCTCCGCCCGCAGCTACCTGAACATCCCCCAGGTGATCGCCGCCGCCGAGGTCACGGGCGCCGAGGCCATCCACCCCGGCTACGGGTTCCTCAGCGAGAACCCCCACTTCGTGGACGTGTGCCAGGCCTGCGGCATCACCTTCATCGGCCCCAACGCCGAGATCATCCGCATGATGGGCAACAAGGCCCAGGCCAAGGCCACCATGCAGGCCGCGGGCGTGCCCCTCATGCCCGGCAGCGACGGCGTGGTCGAGACGGTGGAGGACGCCCTCGCCTGGGCCGAGAAGATCGGCTACCCCGTCATCGTGAAGGCCTCCGCTGGCGGCGGCGGGCGCGGCATGCGCATCGTCAACTCCCCGGAGGAGATGGCCGACCAGTACAACACCGCCCGCACCGAGGCCAGGGCCGCGTTCACCGACGACTCCGTCTACATGGAGAAGTACCTCCTGGAGCCCCGGCACATCGAGGTCCAGATCCTCGGCGACCTGTACGGCAACATCATCCACCTGGGCGAGCGCGAGTGCTCCATCCAGCGCCGCCACCAGAAGCTGATCGAGGAGAGCCCCAGCCCCGCCCTGAGCCCGGACCTGCGCAGGCGCATCCACGAGACGGCCGTGCGCGCCGCCAAGGCCGTGGGCTACTTCAACGCCGGCACCATCGAGTTCCTCCTGGACGCCCGGGGCGACTTCTTCTTCATGGAGATGAACACCCGCGTGCAGGTGGAGCACCCCGTGACCGAGATGGTCTCCGGCGTGGACATCGTCAAGGAGCAGATCCGCATCGCCGCGGGCCGCAAGCTCTCGTACACCCAGGACGACATCATCCTCCGCGGCCACGCCGTGGAGTGCCGCATCAACGCCGAGGACCCCTGGAAGTTCACCCCCTGCCCCGGCCGCATCACCGCCCTCCACTTCCCCGGGGGCCCCGGCATCCGCATGGACACAGCCATGCACCAGGACGCCACCATCCCCCCCTACTACGACAGCATGGTGGCCAAGCTCATCGCCTACGGCAGCGACCGGGGCGAGGCCCTGGCCCGCATGCGCCGGGCCCTGGACACCCTCATCGTGGAGGGCATCCGCACCACCGCCCCCCTGCACCAGCGCATCATCGAGCACCCCGACTTCGTGAAGGGGGCCTTCAGCACCAAGTGGCTGGAGCGCTTCCTGGCCGACCTGGAGAAGGAGCGCGCGGAGGAAGCGGGCTCGGCGGGCTGAGTTCCGGCGGCGGTCCCGTCGGCGAGGGAGGCCCCCGCCCGGAAAACCTGGAAGGGATGATCTTACCCACCAGCCCCTCCCCCCGGCAGATGGCGATTGACGGCTTGGCCTCGCAATGCGAGGCTAAGGCATTCGCCCGCCCAGCCGGAGGATCCATGATCACCAAGCTCGCCGCCCTGCTCCTCGGAGCTTCCCTGGCCGCCACGGCCCAGGTCCAGGAGGACCGGTACCAATGGCTCGAGGATGTCTCGGGGGAGAAGTCCATGGCCTGGGTGAAGGAGGCCAACGCCGGCACCGCCGCCAAGCTGGAGGGCACCCCCGAGTACAAGGCCCTGGAGGCGGACCTCCTGCAGGTGCTGGATTCCAAGGCCCGCATTCCCATGGTGGAGCAGCACGGGCGCTACCTGTACAACCTGTGGCAGGACGCCGAGCACCCCCGGGGCCTCTGGCGGCGCACGACCCTGGCCGAGTACCGCAAGGCCGAACCCCGCTGGGAGACCATCCTCGACGTGGACGCCCTGGGCAAGCTTGAAAAGAAGGGCTGGGTCCTGAAGGGGACCCTCTTCCTCAAGCCCCAGGACCGCCTCGTCCTCGTCAGCCTCTCCCCCGGCGGCTCCGACGCCGTGGAGGTGCGGGAGTTCGACGTGGAAGCCAAGGCCTTCGTGAAGGACGGCTTCCGGGTGCCCCTGGCCAAGTCCAAGGTGGACTGGGTGGACAAGGACACCCTCTTGGTGGGCACGGACTTCGGCAAGGGCACCCTCACCAGCTCCGGCTACGCCCGCCAGGCCCGGCGCTGGAAGCGGGGCACCCCCCTGGCCTCCGCCGAGATCATCCTCGAGGGCGTGGAGGCGGACATGGACGTGGACGCCCGCCACGACGACGCCCGGGGCTTCGAGCGGGATATCCTCACCCTCAACCACGCCTACTACGACGAGGAGATCTTCCTGCTGGGCAAGGACGGGAGCCGGGTGAAGCTGGACCTGCCCCGGGACGCCCGCGTCTCCTTCCACCGCCAGTGGCTCACGGTGCGTCCCCGCAACGCCTGGACCGTGGCCGGGCGCACCTACGCCGGGGGCAGCCTCCTGGTGATCGACGCCAACGCCTTCCTCAAGGGCTCCCGGGCCTTCGAGGTGCTCTTCGAGCCCACCCCCAGCACCAGCCTGGCCGGGGCCACCTGGACGAAGACCCGGGCCATCCTGAACATCAGCGAGGACGTGAAGAACCGCCTCGTGGAAGTGCGGCCCGGCAGGAAGGGGTGGACCCGCAAGGCCCTGGCGTGGGCCCCCCCTTTCGGCGGCCTGTACCTGCGGGCGGTGGACCGGGAAACCTCCGATGACTGCTGGATGGTGGCCTCCGATTTCCTCACCCCCAACGCCCTCAGCCTCGTGAAGCCCGGCAAGGCCCCCGAGCGCCTCAAGGCCATGCCCGGCTTCTTCGACGCCTCGAAGCTGGAGACCACCCAGCACTTCGCAGTCTCCAAGGACGGCACCCGCATCCCCTACTTCATGGTGGCCCCCAAGGGCATGAAGCTGGACGGCTCCCACCCCGCCCAGATCAGCGCCTACGGCGGGTTCGAGGTCTCCCAGATCCCCAACTACAGCGGCACCCTCGGCCGGGCCTGGCTCGCCAAGGGCTACGTGCACGTGCTGGCCAACATCCGCGGCGGCGGCGAGTACGGCCCCCGCTGGCACCAGGCCGCCCTCAAGGCCAACCGCCACCTGGCCTACGAGGACCTGGCCGCCGTGGCCCAGGACCTGGTGAAGCGGGGCGTCACCTCCCCGAAGCACCTGGGGGTGCGGGGCGGCAGCAACGGCGGGCTCCTGGTGGGCAACATGCTCACCCAGTACCCGGAGCTTTTCGGCGCCGTGGTCTGCCAGGTGCCCCTGCTGGACATGAAGCGCTACAGCCACCTCCTGGCCGGCGCCAGCTGGATGGCCGAGTACGGCGATCCCGACAAGCCCGAGGAGTGGGCCTTCATCCAGGGCTTCTCCCCGTACCACCTGGTGAAGGCCGGCGGCAAGTACCCCCGCACCATCTTCATGACCACCACCCGCGACGACCGGGTGCACCCCGCCCACGCCCGCAAGATGTTCGCGAAGATGAAGGACATGGGCCACGACGTCCTCTACTTCGAGAACACCGAGGGCGGCCACGGCGCGGGCGCCGACAACCGCCAGCGGGCCCACTACGAAGCCCTGCAGTACCGTTTCCTCGAAGAGACCCTCAAGTAGCCCGGAGGCCCCCATGCGCCATTCCCTCGCCGCCCTTTTCCTGGGATGCTCCCTCATGACCGCAGGCCACGCCCAGACGCCCTCCGAACCCGCCGATCCCCACCTCTGGCTGGAGGACGTCATGGGCGACAAGGCCCTGGCCTGGGTGCGGGAGGCCAACGCCCGCACCGCCGCCAAGCTCGAGACGGGCCCCGCCTACCAGGCCCTGGAGAAGGGGATCCTGGAGGTCCTGGACTCCAAGGCCCGCATCCCCTACGTGGCCCGCCACGGCGCCTTCTACTACAACCTCTGGCAGGACGCGGAGCATCCCCGCGGCCTCTGGCGGCGCACGACCCTGGCCGAGTACCGCAAGGCCGAGCCGAAGTGGGAGACGGTGCTGGACATCGACGCCCTGGGCAAGGCCGAGGGCAAGGGCTGGGTGTTCAAGGGGGCCGCCTTCCTGAGGCCCCAGGAGCGCCTGTGCCTGGTGAACCTCTCCCCCGGCGGGTCCGACGCCGTGGAAGTGCGGGAGTTCGACGTGGAGGCCAAGGCCTTCGTGAAGGGCGGCTTCCAGCTGCCCCTGGCCAAGACCCAGGCGGGCTGGGTGGACAAGGACACCCTCTTCGTGGGCACCGACACGGGCAAGGGCAGCCTCACCACCTCCGGCTACCCCCGCCAGGCCCGGCGGTGGAAGCGGGGCACCCCCCTGGCCTCGGCCGAGGTGGTCTTCGAAGGGCTGGAATCCGACATGTCGGCCTACGCCTTCCACGATCCCACCCCGGGCCACGAGCGCGACATCCTCTCCCGGCGCCCCACCTTCTTCTCCAGCGAGATGTTCCTCCTGAACAAGGACGGCTCCCGCACCCGCCTGGATATCCCCAGCGACGCCGAGGCCGATTTCCACAAGGAATGGATGACCGTGCGCCTGCGCAGCGCCTGGAAGGCCGGGGACCGCACCTTCCCCTCCGGATCCCTCCTCGCCATCCGCCTGGACGCCTTCCTCAAGGGCTCCCGGGCCTTCGACGTGCTCTTCGAGCCCACGCCGTCCACGAGCCTGGAGGGCGCCGCCTGGACCCGGAGCCGCCTCCTCCTCACCATCCTGGACGACGTGAAGAACCGCCTGGAGGAGGTCGTGCCCGGCCCCAAGGGCTGGAAGCGCCGCGCCCTGCCCTTCGCCCCCCGCTTCGGCGCCCTCGCGGTCATGCCCGAGGACGAGCTTTCCAGCGACGCCTTCTTCTACACCTCCTCCGACTTCCAGACCCCCGCCACCCTCAGCCGGGTGGCGCCGGGGGGCAAGCCCGAGCACCTCAAGGCCCTTCCCGCCTTCTTCGACGCCTCCGGGATGGAGACGACCCAGCACTTCGTCGTCTCCAAGGACGGCACCCGGGTGCCCTACTTCATGATCGCCCCCAAGGGCATGAAGCTGGACGGCTCCCGCAAGGTCCTCCTGGACGCCTACGGCGGCTTCGAGGTGAGCGTCGTGCCCTCGTACAGCGGCCCGCGGGGCCGGGCCTGGCTCGCCAAGGGCCACGTGTACGTCCTGGCCAATATCCGCGGGGGCGGCGAGTACGGTCCCCGCTGGCATCAGGCCGCGCTCAAGGCCAACCGCCACAAGGCCTACGAGGACCTGGCCGCCGTGGCCGAGGATCTGGTGAAGCGGGGCGTGACCGCGCCCTCCCGCCTGGGCGTCCTCGGCGGCAGCAACGGCGGCCTGCTGGTGGGCAACATGCTCACCCGGTATCCGGAGCGCTTCGGCGCCGTCGTGTGCCAGGTGCCCCTCCTGGACATGAAGCGGTACAGCCACCTGCTGGCCGGCGCCTCCTGGATGGGGGAGTACGGCGACCCGGACAAGGCCGAAGAATGGGCCTACATCCAGACCTTCTCCCCCTACCACCAGGTGAAGGCCGACGGGAAGTACCCCCCCACCATCTTCATGACCACCACCCGCGACGACCGGGTGCACCCCGGCCACGCCCGCAAGATGTTCGCGAAGATGCAGGCCATGGGCCATGACGTCCTCTACTTCGAGAACATCGAGGGCGGCCACGGGGCCGGCGCCGACAACCGCCAGGCCGCGCACTTCTGGGCCGTGGCCTACCAGTTCCTCGAGACCAAGCTGAAATAGACGTCCTGCCCGGGCTCCGCCCGGGCAGGACGTGGGGGTGTGGGGGGACGCAGAGCGACCGAAGGGAGCGGGCGGTCCCCCCACAGGATCCATCAACGCATTTCGGGCCCGAAACCTGACGCGCCGCCCCCGCACTAGGGGGTGGCGCGCCGCCTATTTCAATTTCCCATCCTGAAGGAGTCCCATCATGACCCGCAAAGCCGCCTGGGCCGCCCTGGCCCTGGCCTCCGGCCTGTCCCTGTGCGCCGACCCCCTCGCCAACGCCCTGCCCTTCGGCGTCTTCACCCCCCAGGAAAGCGCGAAGAAGGACATCGTCCTGCCCCTGGCCCCCCTCCAGCGCCTGGCGGCGCTGAAGGACGGGAAGTTCCGCGTGGAGGGCCCCGGCAGCGCCTTCCGGGAGATCCCGGCCCTGGCCGGGCCCGGCTCCAAGGACGCCGCCGATCTTTCCGCCATCCTGGACGACGGCTCCACCTTCGTGGCCGCCGTGGACCTCACCGGTTCCGGCCTCAGCGACCTGGTCTACGCCGGGCCGTGCTGGAAGGCCTGGCGCATCCTCAGCAACGGGGCCCGCCTGGCCCAGCCCGTGGAGGGCTTCGTGGCCGAGCGCCACGCCTCCGGCACCTCCGCCACCCACGTGGACGAGATCCCCGCCGACAACGAGCAGCTCAAGGTGGACGGGGACCTCCTCGCCGCCGTGGGCGACTTCCTTGGCAACGGCACGGAGCAACTGGCCTGGACCCGGCCCGGCTTCCGCCACGTGACCATCGTGGGGGCCCACGGCGTGACCACCATGGCCGCCGATCTCTCAGGGATCCAGCCCTCCAGCACCAAGGACCGGAGCCACTGGCTCTTCTCCTTCAAGGCCAACCGCAAGGGCCAGCGCACCCGCCTGGCCTACTACCGCGCCGGGGCCGACCACCTGGTGCGCCTCGTGCCCAAGGGCACCGCCTTCACCGTGGAGAAGGTGCCCCTCAAGGCCAACTGGGAGCGCCTGAACCAGGCCGTCCTGGACTGGCCCGTGGGGGCCCCCGCCCAGGACCGGAGCACCGACGAGAAGACGTCCGCCGCCAAGTGAGGGCCTGGACGTGAAGGCGGGCCGCGGGGTCGCTCCCGCGGCCCTTTCCACGTACGGCCTCCCGCGCGCTTAACGTTGAATTCATGAAACTTTCCCCTTGAGGCCGGGGCACCCCCTGCCGAATAGGAGGTCGCGTCCCGACGCACCCGCCCTTGGACCCAGCCCCGTCCCGCGCCGGCCCCCGACACCCTGGACGCCTTCCGGTCCCCCCCGGGGCTCCCGTTGAAGGCGCGCCCCCACGGAGACACCCATGATCACCCAGCTCCTCGGCGCCGCAGCCCTCTTCGCCGCCGGCACCACCCTGCCCCCCCCCTCCAACGAACTGTCCGCCCGGGACCTGGCGCCGCCCACCATGGCGGCCCCCACCCTCCAGGCCACCTGCGCCACCCGCTGCGGCCGGCGATGTTCCACCCAGCCCCGCTGCGGCCGGCGCTGCAACACCCAGCCGAGGTGCAGCCGGCGCTGTTCCACCGTGCCCCGGTGCGGACGCCGCTGCGGACGCACCTGCGCCCACACCTCGTCCCGGGGCTGAGGCGCCCGTGCCCCGCCCCAGCCCCTCTGGCGTGGGCCTGGGCCTCCGCCTCCCCTTCTACGGGGAGGCGGCGGACCGGGACCTGGATGTGCCCTTCTGGGAGATCGCCCCCGAGAACGTCATCGGGGGCGGCGGCCTGGAGGCGGAACAGCTCCGGGCCGCCCTGGCCCGCAAGCCCGTGCTCTCCCACGGCCTCACCCTCAGCGTGGGGGGCTTCGATCCCTGGGACGGCCCCTACCTGGACCAGGTGGCCGCCTTCCTGGAGTCCACGGGCGCCCCCTGGCATTCCGAGCACCTGTGCTTCACCGCCGTGGACGGCACCACGACCCTGGATCTCCTGCCCCTGCCCTTCACCGGGGCCGCGGCCCGCCACGCGGCGGCCCGGGCCCGGGACCTGGCGGGCCGCCTTCCGGTGCCCCTCCTCCTGGAGAACATCACCTACTACGGGGAACTGGGCCAGGGGGACCTGACCGAGGCCCAGTTCCTGGCGGAGGTGCTGGAGGGGGCGGACGTGGGCTGGCTCCTGGACGTGAACAACCTCTACGTGAACGCCCTCAACTTCGGCTTCGACCCCTTCGCCTGGCTGGAGGGCATGCCCCTCCATCGGGTGGGCCAGATGCACGTGGCCGGCCACCACCGGTACGGGGACCTGGTCGTGGATACCCACGGGGCCCCGGTGCCCGACCCCGTCACCGCCCTCATGGGCTTCGCCCTGGCCCGCATCGGGCGGCCCGTGCCCGTGCTGCTGGAGCGGGACAACGAAATCCCCCCCCTGCCCCGGCTCCTCGCCGAGAGGGCCAGCCTCCAGGAGGCCTATGACCACGCCCTTGCCGCCATCGCCTGACGGCCTCCCCCGCATCCTCGCCCTCCAGCGGGCCCTGGCCGGCCTCGCCTTCGCCCCTGAGGCCGCCGACTTCCAGGCGGATCCCCGGGCCTTCGGCACGGCGCGGGGCCTGGGCCCCGGGGACCGGGAGGCCCTCTTCCGGTGGCGGGACCGCCTCCTTTTCTACCGGGAGGGGGTGCGGGGCGCCGTGTGGGAGCCCCTGGAGGGCATCTATCCCCTGGCCTTGGCCCTCCTGGCCCGGGACGGGGCCCTGGAGGCCTGCCGCACGGCCTTTCTCGCCGCCCGGCCCTTCCAGTCCCCCTTCCACCGGGATATCGCCGCCACCTTCGTGGGCTGGCTGGCGGACACGGGCTGGGGCCGGGAACGGTGGCCCGCCCTCCTGGAACTGGCCCACTTCGAGCTGGTGCGGATCCTCGTGGAGCATGGGAGGGACGATGTGCCCGGCCCGGAGGACCTCCACCCGGATCCGCGCCCGGGGGACCTGGCCCTGCTCCGTCCCTCCACCCAGGTGCTGGCCTACGGGCACCGGGTGGCCGAGGCCACCCTGGACTGGCCCGAACCCGTTCCCGGTCCCTGCCACCTGCTGGCGGCTCGGGGCCCCGACGGCTATGTGCGCTGGCGGGAACTGACCGAGGTGGCCGCCGCCCTCCTCGTCCGGGCCCAGACCACGCCCATGGCAGAGGCCGCGGCCGCCCTCGGCCTGGACGACGGACCCGGAGCCCTCCGCTTCCTGGAGGAACTCCGGGTCTGGGGCGCCCTGGCGGGCTTCACGGACGCAGGACGGCTTCCGAGGGGACCTGATGCATGCCCGACGCGCTCCGGGCCACCACCCGCAGGTGCACCTTCCTGAGGGAAGGCAGATCGTAGCTGGTGGCGCTCCCGGGGAGGAGGGGACTGATGCAGTCGTAGTCCTCCTCCCGGCCCGTGAAGGAGCGCCACACGGAATAGCCGAGGGCGTTCTTGGCGGGCTGCCAGGAGATGCGGTCCCCGTTCAGGACCACCCCCTGGGGGGGCTGGGGCACGGGCTCGCCGGGCACGAGGATATCCAGGTGGCCCTTGGCGGCGCTCACGTTGCCCGTCTTGTCCACGGCCTTGAAGGTGTAGCGCTGGAAGCCGGCGGGGGCGGCGGGGTCCTTGAAGGCCAGGCCGGTCACCGGATCCGCCGTGAGCTTCACCGGGCTCCCCTGGGGCGCCGTGGCCTGGGGCACGCCATCCACCAGCTTGTAATCCATGGCCTGGCGCTCCACGAAGGTGCCCGCCAGATCCTTGGCCGGCGTCTGGGTCCACAGCAGGTTCACATCGATGGCCCCGGCGGTCTCGTGCAGGTCCGCCGTGCCGGGATCGGGCGGGGGCGGGGCCACGATGTCGGGCAGGCGCACTTCGATGGCCTCGCTGACGGGCCCGTCCACGCGCTTCCCGAACTCCCGGGTGTGGGCCTGGATCTGGAAGTAGAAGGCGGCGCCCCCGTACTGGGCCGCCTCGGCGGGGAAGACGACCACGAAGGATTCCGTGGTCACGGGCGCCGTGGTGATGGGGATGAAGGCCCCGGGGCCCGTCTGGACCTCCAGGTTGGCCAGCATGTCCTTGCGGGAGGAAGCCAGCACGGCCGCCAGGGGATTATCCAGGCGCGCGGCCACCGTGTGCAGGGCGGAGGTGGTGATGATGCGGCCCTGCGCCGGCTCTCCTGCCGCCAGCACGGAGGCCCGGGGGGCGATGAGGGTGGGGGCGGGGGCCGCCCCCCCCTTGGGCGGCTGGACCGGGGTGAGGACGGGTGCCTTGGCCGCCGTGGCGGCCAGGCTCAGATCCACGGTGACGGGGCGGATGGCGGGCCGGGGGATGCGGGTCACCTTCACATCCTGGGGGGCCTGCCAGAGGGTGTATTCCACCGGCAGGCCGTCCAGGGGCCGCTCCCAGGTGAGGCGCACGTGGATTTCCGTGGGCGGGGCCTTGGGCGCCAGCATGGGATTGAAGCCCCGGACCCGGATGGGCCGGGCGGCCACCAGATGCACGGCCGCCTTGAGGGCCCC
>DATGXY010000184.1:0-13455 GCA_035298525.1 Holophaga sp. | reverse complement strand
CCCGGGGAATGGCCCGCCCCCGCCCGCATCGCCGCGGTCAGCGATGTGCACGGGCGCCTGGACGCACTCCTGCGCCTCCTGGCCGCCCACGGCATCGTGGACGGGTCCCGCCGGTGGACCTTCGGCACGGGCCACCTGGTCATCGACGGGGACGTGTTCGACAAGGGCGCCCAGGTGACGGCGATCCTATGGCTCATCCGCTCCCTGGAGGCCCAGGCCCAGGCGGCGGGGGGCCGGGTCCACCTGGTGATGGGGAACCATGAATCCATGTCCCTGCGGGGGAACCTGCGCAGCCTCCACCCCGCCTACCAGGCCATGGGCTGGCGGCCCCAGGAGCTCTTCGGCCCCGGATCCGAGCAGGGCCGCTGGCTCCGCACCCGGCCCGTGCTCCTGCGCCTGGGGGACACCCTCTTCGTCCACGCGGGGGTCTGCCCCGCCCTCCTGGAGGCCGAGCTTCCCGTGGCCGCCTGCAACGCCCGCTTCAGCCGCGCCCTGGACCTGGAGAAGAAGGACCTGCTCCTGTCCAAGCAGGGGCCCATCTGGTACCGGGGGCTCCTGCCCCTGGGGGGCGCCGCCGACGCCACCCCCGCCCAGGTGGAGGCCCTGCTGGGGGCCTTCGGGGTGAAGCGCATCGTGGCCGGACACCAGGTCCTGGACCGGGTCCGGGCCTTCCACGGCGGCCGGGTCTTCGGCATCGACGCCGGCATGGAGCGGGGCCGCCCCGGCGAGCTGTGGATCTGGGACGGGGGACGGCCCTGGCGCGGCCTGGCCGACGGGACCCGGATCCCCCTGGACGCCCCGGAGGCCCCCGCCGGGCGCTGAGCCAGGGCGAATTCCCGCACCGGCGGATGCGGGAATCCGCACACCCGCGCGCCGCCCCCTGGGGCAGGCCCCCGCCGCCTCTCCGATATTTCAAGCCATTAGGATCGATATATCCCCTGGCATGGAACTGGCATACATCGATGCATCCCAAACCAGGGTATCCCTGCCTTTCCACCGGCCCGGCAGGTGCAGCCTCCGGCCCGGTCCATCCCTTTCCAGGAGCCACAACCATGATCAGGAACCTCGTCACCGCCCTGCTCGTCGCCGGCGCCGTGGCCACCCTCCCGGTGACCGGGGCCGAGACCCCCAAGCCCCTCCACGTGCGGACCATCGCCAAGTATCCGGCGCCCAAGCTCCAGGACGTGGGCGGCCGCGAGTACAAGTTCCTCTTCGACCCCGCCAAGCTGCCCGAGAAGCCCGAGGCCGCCATGGCCCGGATCTGGGAGCGGGTGAAGGCCGCCGCCGCCAAGCACGGCTTCAAGGTCTCGGAGAAGGCCGACGCCGGCAAGGTCGAGCAGTCCTACAAGGAGTACTTCGACACCCCCGGCCAGGATCTGTGGAAGAAGGGCTACATCGTCCGCATCACCCAGAAGTACAAGAAGGGCACCCCCGAGTTCCAGGTGGGCGTCACCGTCAAGGCCGTCAA
This sequence comes from Holophaga sp., assembly GCA_035298525.1. GTDB lineage: Bacteria > Acidobacteriota > Holophagae > Holophagales > Holophagaceae > Mesoterricola. The sequence continues at coordinate 11,987 of DATGXY010000184.1, read as the reverse complement.
CCCCGACGCCGATATCACCATGGCCACCCCCCTGGCCGTCGTCGGCGGCGACAAGGTGAAGACCGAGGCCGAGGAGAACGTGGGCCCCGCCCCCGGCGGCACCCTGGACGGCTACGTGGAGAAGGGTTCCTCCTTCACCGTCACCCTCGAGGATCTGGGCAAGCTGACCCTGGGCGACTTCGCCAAGTACATGCCCGAGCTCCTCAAGCTGGGCCTCCCCGCCGGGACGCCCCTCAAGGGCACCCGGGCCTACTCCGTGCGCATGCGCCCCGGCACGGTGGACCTGCCCGGCACCGAGCCCTGCGGCGTCTCCATGGAGGGCTGGTCCACGGAGCAGGGCGGAAAGCCCTACCTGTACGACTTCTCCTTCGGCTACGGCGATATCGACTTCTATGATTCCGCCGCCATCCACCAGGCCGGCGAGGACTTTTGCGCAAAGGTCATCCTGGGCGAGCTCAAGGACATCACCATGGCCGACCAGGACAAGTGGGGCGGCTCCAAGGTCCGCAAGCTCATGAACCGCCCCATCACCCGCTGACCCCCTTTCCCTTTCCCCCTCCGGAGGACCATGACGATGCGACACCTTTCCCGTTTCACCTTGGCCGCCCTCGCAGCCGGCCTCGCCCTTCCCGGCCTCGCCCAGGCCGGCGCCGACAAGCTCGACGCCCTCTACGGCAAGCTGAGCCAGCCGGCCTACATCAAGCACTACGAAGCCGACAAGAACGGCAAGGTGCTGATCAACCCCTACCTGCAGGTCGCCACCAAGGAGTTCCACGCCACCCTCGATCCCAAGAGCGCTCCCTACAACTGGGTGATCGACGCGCAAGGCCGCCTCTCCATCATCCAGGAAGCCGCCCACCCCCTGGGCCGCACCTACGAGAAGGGCTTCTTCCGGCCCGAGGACAAGTCCAAGCGCAAGCCCGGCACCACCGAGAACTACGGCCACGTCTCCGCCCTGGCCGGCGCTCCCGGGCGCATCAGCGGCGAGATCCTCTACGACAAGGCCACCAAGACCTTCACCATCAACAACAAGTCCGGCCGCTACACCAAGCACAACACGGACCGCACCCCCGAGCAGCTGGCGAACGCCGCCCGCCTCATCATGGATTCCGTGGACCTGGTCAAGGCCACCTGGGGCCCCGTCTACTACCTGCTGGAGTACTCCCCCGAGGCCATCCAGGAGGAGCTGGAGAAGAGCCCGAAGCTCGCCTACGACGATCCCGTCAAGAAGAGCCGGCCCCACATCATCGTCGCCCCCGCCGGCGACGGCAGCGAGGCCAAGCCCAAGGTGAAGGCCAAGAAGCAGAAGGCCGCCCACAACGACGATCCCTCGTAGGCACCGCTGAAACCCGGACCTTTGAACCTGGAGCCCTGAACCCATGAACCTCAATGCCATCGTTTCCCATTCCCGCCTGGCCCTGGCCGGCGCGCTGATCGCGCTGGTCGCGCTCCCCGTGGCCGCGCGGCAGACCCCCGCCAAGCCCACCGCCACCAAGCAGGCCGCGGCCAAGCCCGCCAAGAACCTCCTCGTCGAGACGGATCCCATCAACGTCGACGGCACGGTCAACATCGTCATCGTCGTCCCCGCCGGCAAGGGCGCCAAGTTCGAGGTGGAGGGCAAGGCCCGCCTCGCCGCCGAAGCCCGGAAGCCCGCCGCCGGCCAGGTGCCCACCTTCAGCTACGCCGCCGTGCCCCACACCACCCTCGCCAAGGACAAGGGCGGCGACGGGAAGGCCGCCGACGCCATCGTCCTCGGCGCCACCGCCTCCGCCGGCGCCGTCGTCAAGGGCCGCGTCCTGGGCATCCTGGTCTTCGCCGGGGCCGCCGAGGGCGACCGCAAGCTCATCGTGGCCGCGGAGGGTTCGCCCTTCTACGGCTGCAGGAACATCGCCGACCTGGACGCCAAGTTCCCCGGCGAGGCCGCCAAGGCCCAGACCTTCTTCACCTCGTACAAGGGCAAGGCCGCCATCACCGCCGCCGCCCCCGAGGATCGTCCCGCGGCCATCAAGTTCCTGGGCGATGCCATCCTCGACTTCGAAAAGACCTTCTACACCGAGGCCGACAAGCGCCCCCTGGACAAGGACGGCAACCCCAGCCTCTACCCCTGGCCCGGCGCCAAGAACCTGGGCGAATGACCTGCTTCCGGGCCGGGATCGCGAAGATCCCGGCCCGGTCCTTCCGGAGACCCCCCCCATGCGCATCGTACTCCTCGGAGCCCCAGGCGCCGGCAAAGGCACCGTGGCCCGCCGGCTGACGGAACTGGACGGTTCCCAGGCCATTTCCACGGGCGACCTCCTCCGCGCCGCCGTCAAGGCCAGGAGCCCCCTGGGCCTCCAGGCCGAGGCCTTCATGTCCCGCGGGGACCTGGTGCCCGACCGACTCATCAAGGAACTCATGGAGGAGTGGTTCCAGCGCGGGAACGTGGAGCGCTTCGTGCTCGACGGCTTCCCCCGCACCATCCCCCAGGCGGTCACCCTGGGCCTCCTGCTCAAGGGCCTCGACCGGCCCCTGGACCGGGTCGTGAACCTGGTGGTGCCCGAACCGGTGGTGATCGAGCGTCTCTCCACCCGGCGCACCTGCGGCAACCCCGCCTGCAACGCCATCTACAACGTGCGCACCAACCCGCCCGCGGAGGGCGACCTGTGCCGCGCCTGCGGATCCCCGGTCATGCAGCGCGCGGACGAAACCCCCGAAGCCATCGCCCACCGGCTGCAGGTGTACCGGGAGCAGACCGAGAGCCTCGTGGGCCACTACACCCGCACCGGGCTCCTCCTCCAGATCCACGACCTGGATACGGAGACCATCTGCCGCACCATCACCGGCGCCCTCACGGAAAAGGCGGGCTGAGCCGCCCGCCGGGGGCGTGCGGCCCCTCGCATGGATTCCGTGCGGGATCCCGCACTCCCCGCCCCCGCCCCCCCCTTGCGAACCCCTTCCAAGCCCGTCATTCCACGCAATCCACCCTCAACCCGATCTGGCACGAATCTTCCTAAATTCGTCAAACCAGGTTTCCAGGGACGCCCGTCCCTGACCCCCTCACCCACTGGAGGACACCATGAAGTTCCCCATCACGTCCCTGGCGCTGGCCGTCATGGCCGGCCCCCTCTTCGGCCAGGCCACGGATACGGAAAAGCGCATCGCCGATCTCGAGAAGAAGATCGAGAAGCTGACCAAGGCCGAGGCCAAGAAGGAAGAGGCCAAGGAATCCGCCGTCACCGTCAAGTTCGGCGGCCGCTTCCACCTGGACGCCGTGCAGTTCGACGGCGCCAAGAACCGCCTTCCCGCCGGCACCTTCCTGCGCCGCGCCCGCATCAGCTTCAAGGCCGGCTTCGGCAAGGACTGGGGCGCCGAGGGCGACGTGGACTTCGCCGAGGGCGGCGTGAGCATCAAGGACATGTGGCTGGGCTACAACGGCTTCAAGGACACCCAGATCCAGCTCGGCCAGTTCAAGGCTCCCTTCGGCTTCGATACCCTCAGCTCCTCCAACGCGACCTGGCTCATGGAGCGCTCCTACTCCGACGTTTGGACCCCCGATCGCCACGTGGGCGTGGCCTACCAGACCTGGGGCAACCGCTGGATGATGAAGGCCAATTTCTTCGGCCAGGCCATCGACGACACCGCTGACGCCCAGGCGGCCGCCGACACCAACACCGATTCCACCGGCCTGGTGAAGTCCTACAAGCTCACCGAGAACCACGGCTGGGGCTACGCCGCCCGCTTCGCCTTCACCCCCGTCATGAAGTCCGAGGCCAAGGCCGTGCACCTGGGCGTGGCCATGGTCACGCGCAAGCCCACCGCCGGCGCCCCCGGCGTCTACGCCGTGGACTTCTCGGGCCGCCCCGAGCAGAACAAGATCGCCAAGGAGAAGTTCCTCAACGCCTCCGTCACCAACGTGGACAAGTACACCCAGTACGGCCTCGAGTTCGTCGGCGTGTGGGGCCCCTTCTCCTGGCAGAGCGAGTACCAGCAGACCAAGGTCTTCCGCCGCGGCACCCAGATGCTGAAGTGGGACGGCACCAAGCTCGTGGCCACCAGCGCCGCTGAGCAGGCCGCCAGCGTCATCGACCACAAGTTCGACACGTACTACGGCCAGGTTTCCTGGATCTTCGGCGGCCAGCGCACCTACGAGCAGAGCGAAGGCCTCTTCGGCAAGGTCGCCCCCGGCAAGAAGGGCGCCCTGGAGCTGGTGGCCCGCTACAGCCGCATGAACCAGGACGACCTCACCGCCGTGGATCCCGTCAAGGGCGGCATCGCCCACAACCTGACCTTCGGCCTCACCTACTACCTGAACAAGAACGTGCGCTTCATGCTGAACCGCACCCACGTGAGCAACAACGAGAACGCCGCCGCCAGCAAGGCCTACAGCCCCACCGGCAGCAAGCTCCTCTACGAGCGCTTCGACATCTACAGCGCCCGCCTGCAGGTCAACTTCTAGTTCCGCGTCATCCTGCCCGGGCGGCGCCGGACCGGCGCCCCCGGGCAGCGTCCTTTCCCTCCAAGGCCCCAACCGGCCTTCCGGAGCACCCTGCCCTTCCCATCACCGAAAAGGAGGCCCCGAATGGCCAAGGAAATCGAACGCAAGTATCTCGTCAACGTCGCCGCCTGGGTTCCCCAGGGCGAGGGCATCCACTTCAAGCAGGGCTACCTGAACTCCCAGAAGGAGCGCGTCGTGCGCGTTCGCATCGAGGGGACCAAGGCCAAGCTGACCATCAAGGGCATCACCACGGGCGTCACCCGCTCCGAGTTCGAGTACGCCCTCCCCGTCGAGGACGCCGCCATCCTCCTGGACAACCTCTGCGAGCAGCCCCTGATCGACAAGCACCGCCACAAGGAGGTCCACGGCGGCAAGACGTGGGAGATCGACGTCTTCCACGGCGAGAACGAGGGTCTCGTCGTCGCCGAGGTCGAACTGGGCTCCGAGGATGAGAAGATCGAGCTGCCCGCCTTCGTCACGGAGGAGGTCTCCAGCGATCCCCGGTACTTCAACTCCAACCTGCTCAAGAACCCCTACAAGAACTGGGTCAAGGCCTGATCCCCAAGGGGCCGCCCCTCCAGGGGCGGCCCCGCTTCCGGACGAACCTCATGGCAGCTGAAGCAAACGCAGCCCCGACGCTCCAGGAACTCCTGGACATGGAGAAGATGGTCCTCTCCTCCAAGACGCGGGCGGCCCAGAGCCCCACCGAGAAGTGGATGCGCTACCTGGGCTTTCCTGGCGGCATCGCCCTCTTCCTCCTGGTCTTCTACCTCCCCGGCGGCGCCGGCCTCACCAACGCGGCCCAGACGGGCGCGGCCTGCTTCGCGCTGGCCCTGGTGTGGTGGGTGACCGAGCCCTTCCCGACCTACGTCACGTCCCTGATCCTCATGTTCCTCCTGCTGGTCACGCGCACGTCGCCGGCCAAGCCCCTGATGGACGTGCTGGGCATGGAGGTGATCTGGCTCAACCTGCTGGCCTTCATCCTGAGCTCCATGCTCGTGAAGACCCGCATGGCCAAGCGCATGGCCCTGTGGCTCATCCTGCGCTTCGGCCGCAAGGCCTCCTGGGCCCTGCTGGCATTCGTCATCCTCCAGCTGGCCCTGGCGCCCCTCATCCCCGCCACCGCGGCCCGCTGCGTGATGACCCTGCCCCTCATGATCGTCGTGGCGACCATCTACGGATCCACCGAGGGCAGCACCAACAACTTCGGCCGCAACCTCTTCCTGCTCAACCTGGCCGGCATCTCCGTGCTCAGCTCCATCACCATGACGGGCTCCAGCGCGAACCTCGTGGCCGTGGGCTTCATCCAGAGCATGACGGGCCACCGGGTCTACTACATGGACTGGATGCGCCTGGGCGCCCCCATCGCCATCCTCTCCATGCTCATCATGTGGGTGATCGGCCAGAGGTTCATCTTCCCCATCCGCAAGGAGGACCAGGTCCCCCACGTGGACGGCGGCCTGGCCCTGATCGAGGACCAGTACAAGGCCATGGGCCCCCTGGGCTTCCAGGAGAAGAAGGGCCTGGTGATCTTCGGCATCGTGCTCTTCCTCTGGATGACCGACATCTTCCACATGCGGTGGTTCGGCGTGGAGATCAGCGCCCCCTTCGCGGCCCTCATCGGCGCCGTGCTCGTGCTCTTTCCCCGCTACGGCGTCCTGCAGTGGGCCGAGGCCGACATCCCCTGGCACCTGCTCATCTTCTCCGCGGGCGCTTACGCCGGCGGCCTCGCCCTGGAGGACACGGGGGCGGCCGAATGGGGCGTGCGCACCCTCTTCGGGGGCATGAACCTCCGGTCCATCCCCTTCGGGGCGGCCTTCACCATCGTCATGGCCGTGATGATGTACAGCCACCTCCTCACCACCTCCAAGACGGTGCGGACGATCATCATGATCCCGATCATCATCACCATGTCCAAGGCCCTGGGCTGGGATCCCGTCTCCATGGCCCTGCCCGCCGCGCTCTGCATCGACTGGGTGGTGGGCCTGCCCATCAGCGGCAAGCCCAACGTGATCCTCTTCTCCACCAACCAGTTCTCCGTCATGGACAACTTCAAGTTCGGGATGGCCACCTGCACCGTGGGCCTCCTGCTGCTGGTGCTCTCGGCCGCCACGTGGTTCCACTGGCTCGGGATCACGCCTTCCTTCTGGGCGATGCCGAAATGATCCGCCGAATCCTCCTCCTCTCCTGCGCCCTCGCCTGCACCGGCGCCGAGATCCAGCGCTACACCACCCGCCTGGACCTGGCCCTGGAGGGCCCCGCGACGGCCACCGCCACGGTCACCGCCACCGGGGCGCCCGGCGAATCCTTCCGGATCCCCGTCGGGTTCAAGGCCTCCGGGCTGCGGCTCGTGGAAGGCCCCGCGGGCCTCGGCCTCGAGGCCGTCCCCCACGCCGTCCAGGCCACCCTGCCCCCGGCCGGCGGCCCTTGCACCTTCACCTTCGCCTTCACCGCCGAGGGGGTCCTCTGGAAGGAGATCCTCCGAAACGGCCAGAAGCCCACCATCCCCGCCGCGAGCCGCCTGGTCCGCCACGCCTTCGTGAACACCGAGGCGACGGTCATCAAGGACTACGCCGTGGAAGCGTCCCTCCCCGCGGGGTACCGCTTCCAGGGCATCAAGGAGGCCCTGCCCAAGGCCGGCAAGACGGAGGTCGAACCCCGGGTCCGCCTGGGCCGCAGCGGGGGCCGTGAAACGGCCCTCCTCCGCCTGGAGGACGCCGATCAGGGCGATTCCGCCTCCATGGTCCTGGAGGCGGTCCCCCGTGACCGTTCCTTCCTGTGGCTGGTGGTTGGCGTCGGCCTCTCCATCCTCTACCTGGTCCTCTTCCGGGACATGGTCTCCGCCAAGTCCTGAACCCCTTCCCCTTCCCCGGGGACCGGCGGCCCCGCCGCCCGGCCCCATCCAACCATCAAGGAGCCCCCATGGCCGATCCCTTCGCCAAGAACGCCGCCACCTCCGCCGAGGACGCCGCCAAGATCATCCCCCGCGCCGAGTTCCGCGTCTTCGGGCACGGCGTCATCGAGCTGGTGAAGTCCAACATGTGGAACGGCAAGACGGTCCTCTTCCAGGCCCGCAAGATGCCCGCCGAGACCTACTTCCTCTCCACCCGCACGAACGAGGCCAACGTCAAGGTTCGCGACGGCCTGCTCGACATCAAGACCAAGACCGGCGAGACCCCCGAGGGCTACGAGATCTTCCAGCCCCGGGGCAAGTTCCAGTTCCCCGTGAAGAGGGAGGACCTGGCCACGATCCTCTCCCACCTCAAGGTCGAGATGGAGCTGGTCGAGGAGAACTACACCATCGACGCCTTCATCGCCATGGCCCGCAAGCACCCCGACCTCACCCCCGTGACCGTCGAGAAGATGCGCTACGGCTTCACCATCGAGGGCATCATCTGCGAGTACGCCCAGGTGTGGTTCAACGGCGCCCTGGTGGAGAGCGCCTGCGCCGAGAGCGAGAACTACGCCGGCATGAAGGCCGTCGTCGAGGGCCTCGGGCTCAAGGACATGCCCAACACCAACTACCTCCGCGCCGCCAAGCGCGTCATCGGGATGGAAGCCTAGGCTTCCATCGGCAGACCGGGGCGCGGGGGGGTCACCCCCGCGCCCCGCCTTGCACGGAGCATTCCTTGATCCCCCCCCTCGTCGCATCGTTCCTCCTCACCATCGCAGCCAGCTTCCTCATCGGCATCGGGCTGCGGGACTACTACGAGGGGGAGGGCAAGTACGACACTTTCGGAACCGTCCGGACCTTCGTGTTCTTCGGCATGCTGGGCTTCATGCTCTACCAGGTGCCGGGCATCGGGGCCTACGTGTTCCTGGCGGGCCTCGCCGCCATCGTGCCCTTCCTCGTCGTCTACTACTCCAACAAGGTGCGCCAGAAGAAGAGCCCGGGCCTCATCGGCGTGCTCATCGCCCTGCTCACCTACGCCATCGGCCCCGTCACCCTGCACCAGCCCCACTGGTTCGTGGTGCTCTTCGCCGTCTCCATCCTCTTCGTGCTCCACTCCAAGGGCCGGATCCGCCGGTTCACGGACCGCCTGGAGACGGGCGAGGTGGTCACGGCGTGCAAGTTCCTGGCCATCGCCGGCGTCGTCCTGCCCCTCATCCCCGCCGTGGCCCCCACCACGGGCGCCCTGGCCCACGTGTTCACCGTGCTGCCCCTGACGCCCAGGCAGATCTGGATGGCCGTGGTGGTGACGACCACCATCTCGTACCTGGGCTACGTCCTCCAGACCTACCTCTATCCCCGGCGCGGCATGCTGCTCACGGGCCTCGTGGGCGGGGTCTACTCCAGCACGGTGGCCGTGCTCGTGCTCGCCAAGCGCTCCCGGCGCCAGCCCGGGAACGACCGCCAGGCCACGGCCGCCATCCTCCTGGCCGTCGCCATGATGTACCTGCGGGTCCTCGTGCTCGTGGCCATCTTCCGCACCCGGGACGCCCTCAAGGTGGCCCCGGTGCTCCTCGTCCTGGCCCTGCTCTCCGCCGGCTACGGCCTGTGGGTGAACCGGGACGCCCCGCCCGAGGCTCCGGCCCCGGTCCCCGAGCCCCCGGCCGCGCCCGTGGAGGGCGTCCCCGCCGTGCCCGCCCCCCCCGAACCCGGGGAGGAATCCTTCCGCAAGAACCCCCTCGAGATCAATTCGGCCCTCTTCTTCGCCCTGATGTTCATGGCCGTCTCATTCGCCACCAAGTACGCCCTCCTCTTCTTCCGGGAGAGCGGCCTGCGAGCCATGTCCTTCATCGTGGGCTTCACGGATATCACGCCCTTCGTCGTCACCGTCCTCCAGGGCAACCTGGGCATCGGCAGCGACCAGGTCATCCAGGCGGTGGTGATCGCCACGGCGAGCAACAACATCCTCAAGGCGGTCTATACTTATATTTTCGGGACAAGGAAGACGGCCCATCTGGCCGCCGCAGGCATGGCGGGACTCGTGTTCCTGTCCATGATCTACGCGCTATTCATCGTCTGAGGATCTGCCATGCAACCCCTGCGCCGCCTCCGCGACCTTGATCTCCGGGGCCAGTTCCTGGCCCTCCTGGGTTCCCAGCTCCTGCTCCTGGCGGTCATCGCCGTCCTGGCGCTGACGGGTCTGGAGCGGCTCCGGGAGGGGCAGATGGTGCTGGGGGGGCAGATGCCCAAGGCCTCGGCGGCCGCGCGGGTGCTCCATGATTCGGACGTGCTCCGGGTCATCCACGTCTCCCTCATCGGGGCGGGGCGCAACGCCGCCTACGTGGACAAGCGCCTCAAGCGCCTGGCCGAGGTGGAGGCCGACCTGGCCCGATCCCTGAAGGACCTGGAGGCCCTGCAGTGGTCGGCCCAGGACCGGGAGGACGTGCGCCTCATCGTCGAGGGCATGCGCACGTACATGGGCGCCTTCCAGCCCGTCATGGACCAGGCCCGCAAGGCCGACGTGGCGGAACTGCCCAATCTCATCGAGGCCAACACGGCCTTCCGCCGGGACGGGTACAACCGGCTGCTGCAGCTCCTGCCCCGCCTCCAGAAGGACGGCGAGGACCTGGTCACCCGCGATCTGGCCTCCACCCGGCGCTGGGAACTGGCCATCCTGGCCGGCTCCGCCGTGGCCGTGGCCGTGGGGCTGGCCTTCACCGCCTACCTGGGCCGCGGGGTCCGGGTCCAGGCCCAGGGCCTCCTGGCCTCCATGCAGGCCGTGGGCGAGGGGGACCTCTCCCGCCGGGTGGCCTCGCCCGGGGGCGGGGAGCTGGGCAGCACCGGCCGCGCCCTGAACCAGGTCATCGACAAGCTGGAGGCCCATATCCGCACCATCGCCGACGTGAGCCACCGGGTGGCCTCCTCGGCCACGGAGCTGAGCGCCACCGTCACCGAGGTGGCCGGGGCCACGGACGAGATCGGCCACTCCGCCCAGGAGCAGCGGATGATCATGGAGGAGGGCAACGGCCTCGTGCGCGACATGGGCGCCCTCACCCAGCGGGTGCAGGACGGCACCGGGCGCCTCTCCTCCCTGGCGGAGGCCTCCGAGGGCGCCGCGGGCGCCTCCCAGGCCAGCGCCGACGAATCGGACCGGGCCATGGCCGCCATCCAGGAGAGTTCCGCCCAGGTGGGCAAGATCACCGGCGTCATCGCCGATATCGCCCGCCAGACCAACCTGCTCAGCCTCAACGCCGCCATCGAGGCCGCCAAGGCCGGGGCCCAGGGCAAGGGCTTCGCCGTGGTGGCCGAGGAGATCCGCAAGCTGGCCGAGCGCAGCGCCGTCGCCGCCAAGGAGATCACGGCCCTCGTGGGGGAGAGCGCGGAGCGGGTGGAACTGGGCATCCAGGCCGTGGGCCGGGTCAACGACGGCCTCGACACCATCCAGGGCCACATCCGGGACAACGGGGGCCAGGTGCGGGATATCGCCGGGGCCATGGCCGAGCAGTCCGCCCTCACCCGGCGCCTCCTCAGCCACCTGGACACCCTGGGCGGCCTCACCGAACGGCATGGCTCCGCCACCACGGAACTGGTGGCCACCATGCAGGAAACGAATCGCACGGCCGAGGAGCTGGCCCACCTGGCTTCCGAGCTGCAGCGCCTGACGGAAGCCTTCCGCACGGCCTGATCCCTTCTTGAAGAATTCACCCTTTCCCCGCCTCCGCGGCGGGGCGGGTGGAACCCTGCCCCGGAAACCCCGGCCCGCCGAGGGCCTCCCCACCTGGAGATCGCCATGACCCGCCCAGCCCTTCCCGCCGTCCTCACCCCCCGGATGCGGCCCCTGCTCGCGCCCGCCGCCCTCGTCCTGGGCCTCCTCCTGGGCCCCGTGGCCTGCACCGACCTCCACCGGGCCTCCACCCAGGAGCAGGTGGACGCCGACGCTTCCATCCTGGACATCGCCTACGCCACCGGCGACTCCGCCGCGGCGGTGACGAAGAACCTCACCCTGCCCACCAAGGGCACGTGGAGCGGGTGCACGGTGGCCTGGGCCTCCAGCCTGCCCAACGTGGTGTCCCCCACCGGCGTCGTGCGCCGCCCCCCCTACGGGGCCGACAAGCAGGTGACCCTCACGGCCACCGTCGGCGAGGCCGGCCTCACCCAGACGCGCACCTTCACCATCACGGTCAAGCAGGTGCCGTACGTCCAGTTCATCCACGTTTCGGACCTGCACTTCGGCGACAGCCTGGCCGCGGCCGCCGCGTTCCAGGGGGCCACCACCGCGGTGGACGCGCTGGACGTGAACACCGCCATGCGGGACGCCGTGAACACCCTGTCCGCCGCCACGGCCCCCTCGGACTACGGGGTGGGCGCCGGCACCGTCTTCGGCAACTTCGATTTCATGGCCAACACGGGCGACATGGCCAGCCGCACCCAGTCCGGCTCGTACAACGGCAACACGGCCGCCCAGAGCTGGGCCCAGTTCGCGGCCGTCTGGCTCCAGGGCGTCACCCTCAAGGACAACAACGGCGCGGCCCTTCCCCAGCACCTGACCCCGGGGAACCACGACGTGGGCAACGCCCTGGGCGGCCCCGAGACGATGATCGGCGGGATCGATCCCTCGGCCCT
>DATGXY010000183.1:0-8860 GCA_035298525.1 Holophaga sp. | reverse complement strand
GCGTCAAGGTGGGCATCACGGGCTGCTGCGTGGACTTCAAGGGCCTGGTGAGCGCCAGGAACCACGCCGGCGTGGAGTGGCGCGAACCCGGCGAGGTCCTGAAGCCGGTGGTGAAGCACCTGCGCGAGGTGGAGAAGGTGGATCTCGTGGTCTGCCTCAGCCACCTGGGCTTCGACGTCCGCTCCAACAGCATCGACGACAAGCGCCTGGCCGTGGCGGTGCCGGGGATCGACGTGATCATCGGCGGCCACTCCCACACCTTCATGGACACCCCCCTGCGCGTGAAGAACGAGCTGGGCGAGACGGACATCTTCCAGGTGGGCCACTCGGGCGTGAACCTGGGCCGCATGGACTTCGCCGTGCGCGAAGGCGTGAAGGTCGCCTCCAGCGGCATGGCCATGCAGGTCATCGCCTGAGGAATCAGGCCGCGGCCGGTCCGCTGAAGCGCCTGTAGAGGCGGACCATCTGGATGCAGAAGAACCCGTCCATGACGGCGAGGCCCCCGGAAAGCCAGGAGGTGGTCCGGGCGAAGGTCAGGCCCTGGTAGGCGAGGCGGTCCCGGACCGGTGGGGGCAGGGCTTTGCGCGGGCTGGAACCCCGGCGTGGATGGGTCGGGATGCATCCCTGGCCGGAGGGAACGGGGCATCCCCCGGGTGGAAAAGGAAGCGCCCCGGTTGCCCGGGGCGCTTCCCTCTTCAGGTCTGGGCTGGAGGGCCTCAGGGGGCGGTCACCTGCATGATGCCGTTGCTGGTGCTGACAGCCAGGTCGCCCGCGGCGTTGATGGCGATGCCCTTCGGGTAGTAGACGCTGGCGGTGCCGGCCAGGGTGCCGGGGCGGCAGCCCAGGAGGGTGGCCACGCCCGTGGAGGTCACGGAGGTATCAGCGCCGCCCACGAGGGTGGTCACCTGACCGGAGGCCAGGTCGATCTTCCGGATGGCGTAGTTGCTCTGGTCGGCCACGTAGATGACGGCGGCGGCGCCGCTGATATCGGTGGTGAGGGCCAGGCCCACGGGGGCGTTGAAGCGGGCGGTGGCGACCGCGCCGTCCAGGAAGCCCCTGGAGGCGAGCACACCGGCGACGACGGAGGCGGCGCTCAGATCGAGGGGAGCCTTCTTGATGGTGTGGCCGCTGAACTCCGCCCAGTAGACGCCGTCACCGGCCACCGCGAGGCCCTGGCAGCTGGAGAGGCCGGTCAGGCTCGCCGTCTGGGCGAGGGTCGTCAGGCTGAACTTGCGCAGGGTGGTGTTATCCGCCAGGAACAGATCGTTCCCGTCGGCCGTGACGGCCAGGCTGCGGGGGGCGTTGGAATTGGTGAAGCCGGTGAGGGCCAGCACCGAGGCGGTGCCGGTGTTGGAGATCTTCACCACCTGGACGGCGGAGGCCTGGCGGTCCAGGACGTAGACGTTGCGGGCCGCGTCGACGGAGATGGAGTAGGGCGCGGTGAGGGTGATGCTGCCGGTGGAGATGGTGGTCACGTCGCCGGCGGGGGTCACCTTGCGCACGGCCTTGTTGAGCTCGTCGGCCACCCACAGGTTGCCCTGGTTGTCGAAGGCCACGCCATTGGGACCGGTGAACCGGGCGTCGGTGCCGTTGCCGTCCACGAGGCCGACCTGCTTGGCGCCGGCGAAGGGGGCGGAGGTGTAGGAACCGCTGGAAGGCACCAGCTTGCGCACGATGTTGTTGAGGGTGTCCTGGACGTAGAGGTTGCCGGCGGCATCCATGGTGATGCCTTCTGGCCCGTTGAACTGGATGGAGGTGCCGGTGCCCTCCGCGTAGCCGGCGGTGCCGGTGCCGGCGACGGTGGTCACGGTCCACTGCCCGCCGCTGAGGGTGAGCTTGCGGATGGCGTGGTTGGCGTAGTCGGTCACGAAGAGGCTGCCGTCCGCGGCCCGCACGATGCCGGCGGGGCGGAAGAAGCGGGAGGCGTTGCCCACGCCGTCCGTGAAGCCGGAAACGGCGGCGGAACTGGAGCCGCTGACGGCGGGCGCGCCGCCCGCGATGGTGGTCACCACGCCGGCCTGGGTCACCTTGCGGATCGCGTGGTTCTCGCGGTCGCAGACAAAGAAGTCGCCGGTGGCGGGATCGACCGCGATGGAGGAGGGCGTGCGGAACTTGGCGGCGGCGCCGGTGCCGTCGGCGAAGCCGTACGAGGCGGCACCCGCGAAGGTGGCCAGGTTGCCGGCGGCGCCGGCCAGGTCGTGGACGCGGATGTTGCCGTCGTACGAGCTGGTGACGTAGAGCTTGCCGTTGTAGAGGGCCACGGAGGTGGGGTTGTCGAACTTGCTGGCGTCCGTGGTGGAGTACAGGGCCGGGGTGCCGGCCAGGACCGAAACGGTCCAGGTGCCGTCGCCCTGCTTGACGAGCTTGCGCAGCGTCTGGTCGGTGCCGCCCACGGCGTAGTAGGTGCTGGAATCGCCGGCGATCATGTGGGTCGGCCGGTACCAAAGGGTGGAGAGGCCGGTGCCCGCGGAGGCGTAGTTGGCGGCCCAGGCCGTGTTGCTCGGGCCGGACTGGTTGACCCGGCCGGCGATGGTCTTCACGGTGCCGTCGGGGGCGATGGTGCGCAGGGTGTGGAGGTACCAGTCGACGACGAGGACGTTGCCGTCGGGGTCGATGCCGAGGTTGCCGCTCACGTTGGTGGTGCTGGTGTTGAGGCTCGTGGCGAAGAGGAAGCTGGCGGCGGCGCCCTTGCCGTCGATGTTGCCGCCGGTGATGGGCGCGCCGACGAAGGTGTCGAAGCCGCGGGCGGCCACGGAGATGGTGGAGGTGGCGGCCGCGGTGTTGAGGGCGTTGGCGCCCGTGAGGGTGAAGGCCTGGCGCCGCACCGGCACCACGCTCTGGCTGTCGAGGCCCAGCACGTCCTGGCCGTTCAGGGTCAGGCTGAGGGGCACGCCGGTGAGGGCCCAGCTGAGGGTGGTGGAGCCGCCGATGGTGGTCTGGGGCGGGGCGGCGGCGAAGGAGGTGATGGCCACGGGGGCGTTGCCCACCGTGAGGCCCGCGTTGCGCACCACGGGGGCGCCGCCCGTGGCGGGGGTGGCCGTGATGGTGTAGGTGGTGGTCACGGCGGGGGAGACGTTGGCGCTGCCCGAGAGGCCGAAGGTGGCGGGAAGGCTCGCGTCCACGGGGCTGGCCTGGATGTTCACGCTGCTGAAGACGCCGGCCACGGAGTTGGCGTTCCAGGACAGGATGGAGCCGCCGCCGGGGGCGATGGCGGAGGGCGTCAGCTTGAAGCTGAGCGGGGTGTCCTCGACGCCGATGGTCAGGTTGGCGGTGGTCTGCTGCTTCACGTCGTCCACGGCGGTGACCACGTACGTGGCGGCGGGCGTCACGGCGGTGGGGGTGCCGGTGATGGCGCCCGTGCTGGTGTTGAGGCTGAGGCCGGGGGGCAGGGCGGGCGCGACGGAATAGGTGTAGGTGCCGCCCCCGCCGACGGTGGCGGCGTTGGTGGCGATCTTCACGTCCTTGTAGAAGGTGGGCGACGGCTTGTCGTACGTGAGGTTGGTGGGCGGGGGCAGGACGGTGACGGTGCAGGTGGAGGTGGACTTGGTGCCATCCCCCGCGGTCACGGTCAGGGTGTAGGTGGTGGTCTGCGTGATGCTGTAGATGGTGAAGGGCTTGTTGCTCACCACCTGGATGTTGCCGGGGGTGACGACGGCCGTGCCGTCCTTCACGCCGTAGCTGGCCCGGAGGGTGGCGCTGCCGCCCACGGGGATGCGCAGATCGGCGGCCTTGTAGGCGCCGTCCTGGATCACCACGCCCGTGAAGGCGGAAATGGCGGGGGTGGGGTTGGCGTAGCCGGCGTTGCTGGTGGAACAGCCGGTCTGGAGGCCAACGATCGTCATGCAGAGGGCCGTGCCGGCCAGGAACATCGCGGTGCCGGCTCCCCGGCGGGTCAAGCGTAGAAACATATCATCTCCTGGAATCACCATGGTCTTTGAGGGCATGCATCAAGGCCGGAACTAGAAACGGGCCTTGAGGGTGAACTGGACCTCCCGGGTGCGGCTGTCGGGACGGTCAATCAGCCCGAAGGTCTTGGTGTAGGAATCGGGGGCGCTGGTGGTCGTGCTGGCGTAGGTCGTCTGGGACGTGTACTGGTTGGCCCAGTTGAAGACGTTGAAGACGCCGACGATGGCCTCGAGGTTGAAGCCCTTGACCACGCGGAAGCTGCGCTCGACGCGAAGGTCGAAGGTCTTGACGCTGGGCTGGCGGAAGGCGTTGCGGCCGCCCACGGTGTCGATGGTCTTGCCGTCCCCGTTGGCGTCCTGGTTGTAGTAGGCGGTGTAGGGGCGGCCCGTCATGAAGGTGGTCACGCCGGAGAACTTGAAGCCCCAGATCCTGGGAGCCCACCAGGCCAGGGTGGCCCGGAACTTGTGGTCGTTGTCGCTGAGGGCGAAGGAGCCCAGGGGGTTGCCGGGATTCTCCGTGAGGGCGTTGGTGGAGGTGAGGGTGGCGCGCTCGTTGGAGTTGTTGTCCGTGGCCTTGGCGAAGGTGGCGTTGGCCTGGAAGCCCCAGCCTTCCGACGACTTGCGGGCGGCCTCAAGGACGATGGCCTGGTAGCGGCCCTCGCCGTCGTACTTGGAGAGGATCACGTCGCCGAAGCCGCTCAGGTCCAGCATCCGGCCGCGCACGATGGCGGTGTAGGGACGGTAGTTGGCGTTGTTGGACCACTTGTTCCAGGTGCTGGCGTAGCCGTCGTTGTAGATCTGGCCGCTGAGCACGGAGCTGCTGCCGTCCTGGTACTGGGCCAGGTTGATGTTCACGGCGTACTGGAGGTTGTAGAACCGCTTGTAGGTGCCCTTGATGCCCACGGAGTAGCCGTTGCCCAGGTCCTGCTCGACGCCCAGGCTCATGGACCGGGCCTGGCTCATCTTGGCCTCGGGGTCGATGATGGTGACGGACACGGCGTCCTGGGGCAGCTTGGAGAGTTCGGAAACGCTGAGGGGCTTGAGGGAGCCGGCCACGGAGGTGGAAGCGCCGGTCCAGCGGGCAGCGGGCGCCAGCACGCCGTCGCCGGAGAAAAGGGCCAGGTTGTTGGAGGTGGAGGCGTAGTAGCTCAGCAGGTTCAGGCCGTTGTTCATGATGGCCGCGGACGCGGTCTGGCCGGGGTTGCTGATGCTGAAGTGGCCGTAGCCGCCGCGCACGACGGTCTTCCCGTCGCCGAAGACATCGAAGCTGAAGCCGAAGCGGGGATCCAGCGTCTTGTCATCGGGCTGGTGGTCGAGGCCCTGGAGCTTGGGGTTGGGGTTGGGGTTGCCGCTCCAGCGCTCGATGGCGCCGCGGAAGCCCAGGCTCAGCATCAGGCGCTTGTCGAAGAGGCCGTTGTACTGGGCCTGCAGGTAGCCCTGGAAGTACCGCTCGCCGAAGTCGCTCACGCCGTCCAGGGGGCTGTAGCCCTGGGTGTACGAGACCGCGGAGGAGGCGGGAAGGGTGCCGCCGGTGAACCACTTGGTGGCGTAGTCGTAGGTGGTGAAGGTCCAGTTGCCCTGCTGGCTGGGCAGGTAGCGGTTCTTCATGCGGATCCACTGCATGTCCACGCCGCCCTTGAAGGTCCAGTCCCCCGTCATGAAGGTCATGTTGTCCTGGAACTGGGTGGTGCGCTCGTTGGTGGTGCGGGGATCGATGTAGTACTGGCCGGCGTTGATGGAGTAGGTGCCGCCGATGCTGGCGATGCGCACGGGGGAGGAGAGGGTGGAGTTGGGCGTGGTGGGCCGGTCCTCGGTCGCCGTCTGGAAGCGCATTTCGTTCAGCAGGTTCGGGGTGAGGATGGAGTTCAGTTCCAGCACCGTGGAAAGGCTGGTGTACTTCATCGTGCTCTCGCCCGACCAGGCCGTGTCGTAGCGGCGGGTGCCGGCGTAGATGTCGTTCAGGCCCTTGTAGTTCTGGCTGTTGATGCGCAGGGTGGCCCGGTGGTTCTCGTTCACGGTCCAGTCGAAGCGGCCCATGACGACGAGGTTGGTCTGCTCGTCGGTCCAGGGGGTGTTGGCCTCCTGGGCCAGGGTCGTGCCGGGGGCCGTGCGCAGCAGGGAGCCCATGCCGCCGGTCCCGAAGAAGGTGTTGAAGTCGGCGGCGCCGTTGCCGTTGCCGTTGGCGTCCGTGCCGAAGGCGGGGACGCTGCCTTCGCGCAGGCGGCTGGCCTCGATGTTGATGAAGAAGTGCAGCTTGTCCTTGATGAGGGGGCCGCCGAAGTTGAAGCCGCCCTGGGCCTGCTGGTAGCTGCGGGTCCGGGCCGCCACCGCGTTGATGCTGCCCTTGGGATCGTAGGGGACCTCCCTGACGCGGGCGACCAGGGCGTTGGGCTTGAACATGACGAAGGCCATGCCGCTGAAGTCGTTGGTGCCCGACTTGGTCACGGCGTTCACCACGGCGCCCACGGAGTCGCCGTACTGGGCGTCGAAGGAATTGGTGATGACCTGCAGTTCCTTGATGGAGTCGGCGCCGAAGGTGAAGGGGATGCGGGTGCCGCCGCGCTGCTCCGAGTTGAACTTGGAGTTGTAGCTGGCGCCGTCGATCTGGAGGTTGTTCTGGATGCCGCGGGCGCCTTCCACCGAGGTGTAGTAGCTGGTGCCGCCGGTGGCGGCGCCGGGGGTCAGCTGGACCAGGTCGGTGAAGTTGCGGCTCACCAGGGGCACGGCCTCGATGAGGTCCTGGTTGATGGCGGTCTGGGTGTTGATCTGGGCGGCGTCCACCACGTTGGTGGTGCCCACGACCTCGACGACGGCGGAGGCCTCGGCGACGTCCAGGCTGAAGTTCTGGGTGGCGGTCTGGCCCAGGCCCACGCGGACGTTCTGGTCCTTGGCGGTCTTGAGGCCGGGGGAGGTGACCGTCAGCTCATAGGGGCCCACGGGCAGCAGGGAGAACTGGTAGTCGCCCCGGGCGTCGGTGACGACGGAACGGGTGAGGCCGGTCTCCTTGTTGCGCACGGAGAGGGTGGCGCCGGCGACCGCGGAGCCCTTCTTGGACTTCACGTTGCCCCGGAGCGCGCCCGAGGTGGTGCTGGTCTGGGCGGTGGCCACCACCGCGCAGGCAAGGGACGATAGCAGGATCAAGCTGGTCTTCCTTGTGGACATCTGTGCTCCTTGGCGTGCTGAAACGGCTCCGGCCGCGTCGGGCGAACCGGCGTTGGATCGGGAAGGTATGGTGTGTGAATGACGATAGCACACTCGTTTATAAGGGGCCCCAAGGGGTGAAAACTTTTTGCCTTGGGCTGAAACTATTCATCTAATCAACACATCGCGTGCCTTCCCTGGCAGTTCGATTGCTCGCCCATCCACCGGCTCCAGGGGCGCCACGCCCAGCTCCCGGGCCAGGGTGGGGGCCAGGTCCACGACCCGCACCGGGTCGGTGCGCACGGCGGGGCGCCAGGGCCCCCGGAGCACCAGG
Source organism: Holophaga sp. (assembly GCA_035298525.1). Taxonomy (GTDB): domain Bacteria; phylum Acidobacteriota; class Holophagae; order Holophagales; family Holophagaceae; genus Mesoterricola. Next base: position 1,480 of record DATGXY010000183.1, on the reverse strand, counting down.
GCCACCCGCCGGTCGTGGTCGTGGGGGGTCCCGTGCTCCGTGAGGCTGCCGGGCTCGTGCACCATGTACTGGGGACGGAAGACGAGGAGGAGATCGCCGGACCGGGAGGGCACGAAGCTGAGAGCCACCCGGGCGCGCAGGGAACGCTTCTGGGGCGCCTGGTCCGGGGCCGGCTTTTCGTTGAGAAGCTCATCAGCCGTGAAGGCCTCGGCCACCTCGGGGGTCTCCTTGGCCAGCTTGGCCGCCTCTCTGAGCACCTCCTCCCGGCTCCGGCCCCCCTTGGCCAGGGCTGCGGGGTCCAGGTAGAGCTGGTGGCCGAAGCGGGGCAGGAACCAGGGGCGGTCGCCCCCCAGCCGGCGTTGCAGTTCCCGGTTGAAGACGGCGAGCCAGGCATCCGCCTGCAGGCGCTGGGCCGGCACGCCCCGGGCCGCGAGGCGCTCGGGGAAGTCCCGGGCCCCGTGGTCGGCGGTGAGGGCCACCCAGGCCCCGGGGGCGGCCGCCTCCACCCGGTCCAGGAAGGCCCCCAGGTTGGCGTCCAGGCGCAGGAGCTGATCCTCCATTTCCGGGCCGGTGGTGCCGAACTGGTGGCCGATGTAGTCGGTGGCGGAAAGGCTGAGGGCCAGCAGGTCGGTTCCCGGGCCTTGGCCCAGCCGTTCCCCGGCCAGGAGGGCCGTGGCGGCGCCGAGGATGGCTTCGTCATAGAAGGGGGAGGCCCGGAAGCGATCCCAGAAGGGGGTGTCCTGGGGGCCGTCCGCGGCCCGCAGGGTGCGGGGGAGGCCGAAGGCGGCGGTCCTGCCCGCCACGGTCCAGGTCTCGGGGGGCCTCACGGGGAAGCCCGGGGTGGATTCCCACACCAGGGGGCCCTGGGCCAGGCGGGACCGGAAGGCGGCGTTCCAGGTCCCCAGCCAGTGGGGAATCGCCGGGGCGTAGGCCCGGGAGGTGGTGAAGCCCGTGCCCGGGGCGAACCAGAAGACCCCCTGGGCCCGCCGTCCCGCCAGCAGCACCGCGGCCCGGTCCTTGCCCGTCACGGCGAAGGAGCGGCTCCCCTCCAGGGAGGCCTGGAGCCACTCGCCCAGGGTGGTGCCCGTGAGCAGGGCCGGACCGGCCCCGGCGCCCCGGCCCTCCACGAGGGGGGAGGCGTCGTCGCGCACGCAGTAGGTGCTGGCGCCCGTGGCGCGGTTCCGCCAGGTGTTCTCGGCGATGCCGGTGTGGCTGGGGTGGCGCCCGGTGAGGATGACGGAATGCCCGGGCCCGGTCTCGGTGTAGCCGTGGTCCTGGTAGGCGCGGGTGAACACGGTGCCCTCCCGCCACAGGCGGCCCAGGCCCCCCGGCAGGTCCCGGGCGCGGCGCACCAGCCCGAAGCGGTTGGCCTTGACCACGTTGCCCAGCTGGGTGTCGATGACCAGGCCCCTCGCCACCATGTCCGGGTCGAAGCTCAGCTCCGCCACCGGCCAGCCCTGCTCCAGGAACCGCTCCCGGG
>DATGXY010000182.1:0-22981 GCA_035298525.1 Holophaga sp. | reverse complement strand
GCTCGTGTCCACCCTCCGCAAGCCCTGGTCGTACGTCACCACCTTCGAGCGCTTCCCCCGGGAGGTGGCCGTTTGGAACCTGGCCTCCGGCAAGGTCTCCGGCCGCAGGACCATCGCCAGCCTGCCCCTGGCGGACCGGGTTCCCATCCGCGGCGTCCCCACCGGGCCCCGCGGCTTCTCCTGGAGGCCCACCGAGCCCGCCACCCTCGTCTGGGCCGAGGCCCTGGACGGCGGCGACTGGAAGACCAAGGTCCCCCACCGGGACAAGGTGATGGTCCAGAAGGCCCCCTTCGAGGCCCCCGCCCAGGAAGTCTTCCGCACGGAGCAGCGCTACGCCGGGCTCCAGTGGGGCGAGAAGCCCGGCCTGGCCCTCCTCCACGAGTTCGATCAGAACCGCCATTGGATGCGCACCTTCATCGTGGACCCCGACAACCCCGGCAAGCCCCGGCGGACCCTCTGGGACATGAGCTTCGAGGACCAGTACCTGAACCCCGGCGACCCGGTCATGCGCGTCCTCCCCACGGGCGGCGCCGTGCTGCGCCAGGACGGCAACGCCATCTACCTCTCCGGCGAAGGCGCCTCCCCCGCCGGCGACCGGCCCTTCCTCGACCGCCTCGACCTGGCCTCCCTGAAGACGGAGCGCCTCTTCCGCAGCGGTCGCAGCGAGTTCGAGCTTTTCGCGGGCTTCCCCGGCGCCGACGGCAGGACCTTCCTCACCTGGCACCAGTCCCCCACCGACCCGCCCAACCTCTGCCTGCGCACCCTGGGCAAGGCCGCCAAGGCCGAGGCGGGAGAGGCCGTCTTCGCCTCGAAGCGCGCCCCCGTCACCCGTATCCCCGACCCGGCCCCCGAGGTGCGGAAGATCCAGAAGCGCCTGGTGACCTACAAGCGCGCCGACGGCGTCGATCTTTCCTTCACCCTGTACACCCCTCCCGGCTACCAGCCCGGGACCCGCGTGCCCACCATCCTCTACGCCTACCCCCTGGACTACGCCGATCCCTCCAAGGCCGGCCAGGTCTCGGGCTCCCAGTACACCTTCACCCGGCTGCGCAACTACCGGCTCCTCCTGCTGGCGGGCTACGCCATCATCGACGACGCCTCCTTCCCCATCGTCGGCGATCCCCAGAAGGCCTACGACACCTACCTCGAGCAGCTGGTGGCCAACGCCAAGGCCGCCGTCGACAAGGCCGTGGAACTGGGCGTGGCCGACCCCGACCGCATCGGCGTCACCGGGCACAGCCACGGCGCCCTCATGACCGCCAACCTCCTGGCCCACTCCACCCTCTTCAAGGCGGGCGTGGCCACCAGCGGATCGTACAACAAGACCCTGACCCCCTTCGGCTTCCAGAACGAGCGGCGCTCCGTGTGGGAGGCCCCCGAGGTCTACCGCAAGGCCTCCACCTTCTTCTTCGCCGACAAGCTCAAGACGCCCCTCCTCATCATGCACGGCATGGACGACGCCAACCCCGGCACCACGCCCCTGCAGGCCACGAAGCTCTTCGAGGCCATCCGGGGCAACGGCGGCACCACCCGGCTCGTCATGCTCCCCTTCGAGCCCCACTGGTACACCGCCCGGGAATCCAACGAGCACTTCCTGCATGAAATGCTCCGCTGGTTCGACACGTACGTGAAGGACGCCCCCAAGGCGAAGTAGCTCCCGTTCCGCGGCACGGCCGCCGGGTGGACGACTCGTCCCCCCGGCGGCTTTTTCGTCGTTAGGAATCGTGACAACGGTAACGATGCCGTTCTTTATCACTTTCGATCTTTAATTCTCGACACTCCGAAGGGGGGGACCTAGACTTGGGGCGCGAACCCATGACAGCCCCCCCCAACCCATTCCCCGGCTTGACCGGCAAGGGAGATTCCCCATGGCGCGGATCCTCATCGTGGACGACGACCCGGATATCGTGGAGGCCGGAACCCTCTTCCTGGAGCGGGAGGGCCACACGGTGTCCGCCGCGTACAACCGGCCGGATGGCATGAAGGCCGTGGAGGCCTTCCAGCCCGATCTCCTGATCCTGGACGTGATGATGGAGCAGCCCGACGACGGGTTCCGCATGGCCCAGGACCTGCGCCGGGCCGGCCACAAGCTCCCGATCCTCATGCTCACGTCCGTGGCCACCGCCTCCGGCCTCGCCTTCGGCCAGGACGCGGAGATGGTCCCCGTGGACGACTTCACGGCCAAACCCGTGGAGCCGGCTGAACTGGTCGCCAAGGTGGCGCGCCTGCTGAAGGCCTAGGAGGAATCCATGCTGATGACCGAACGCCACAAGCTGGGCCGGGAGGTGGAGGCGATGGCGACCCGCCTGGGCCGGGACCGCACCTCCCTCATCCCCATCCTCCTGGAGGTCAAGCGCAAGTACCACGCCCTCGATCCCTTCGCCATGCAGGTGATCGCGGACCAGCTCGGGATCCACCCGGTGGAGGTGGACAGCGTCGCCACCTTCTACTCCTTCCTGGGCAACGGCCGCCAGGGGCGGTTCGTCATACGGCTCTGCCGCACCATCAGCTGCGACATGCAGGGCAAGAGCCGGGTCAGCCGCCAGCTGGAGAACGACCTGGGCATCACCTTCGGCCAGACCACGGCCGACGGCAAGTTCACCCTGGAATGGGCCAACTGCATGGGCATGTGCGACCAGGGCCCCGCCCTGCTCGTCAACGACCGGGTCTACACCCGCGTCACCCCCGAAAAGGTGCACGAGATCCTCGAGGACTGCCGCCGGGTCTTCGGGGTCCACGCCAAGGCCTCCCGCGAGGTGGTGATCCGATGAGCACGCTGCCCACCTATTCCTCCCAGGTTCCCGAGGCGGGCCTCAGGGCCGCGATGGCCCTCGACCGCCCCGGCATCATCAAGGCCATCTCCGACTCCGGCCTCAAGGGCCGGGGCGGCGCCGGCTTCCCCACCGGCGTGAAGTGGAACTTCGCCGCCGCCGCCCGGGGGGACCGGAAGTTCATCATCTGCAACGCGGACGAAGGCGAGCCCGGCACCTTCAAGGACCGGGTCATCCTCTTCGAGCACCCCGACCTGGTCTTCGAGGGCATGACCGTCGCCGCCCGGGCCGTGGGGGCCAGGGAGGGCGTGCTCTTCCTGCGGGGCGAGTACACCTACCTGCGCGGCCACCTGGAGGACGTCCTGGCCCGGCGCCGGGAGGCGGGCCTGCTGGGCAGGGGGATCCTGGGCACGGCGATGGACTTCGACATCCGGATCTTCATGGGCGCGGGCGCCTACATCTGCGGCGAGGAGACCGCCCTCATCGAGGCCCTGGAGGGCTTCCGGGGCGAGCCCCGGAACCGGCCCCCCTTCCCCGTGAACACCGGCTTCCTGGACTGCCCCACCGTCGTCAACAACGTGGAGACCCTGGCCTGGGCCGCCTGCATCCTGGGCAACGGACCCGAATGGTTCCGCAAGGTCGGCACCGAGAAGTCCACGGGCATCAAGATCTTCAGCGTCTCGGGCGACTGCGCCCGCCCCGGCGTCTACGAGTTCCCCCTGGGCATCACCGTGGCCGGGCTCCTGGAGGAGGTGGGCGGCGGGGACGCCAAGGCCTGCCAGATCGGCGGAGCCTCGGGCCAGTGCGTGCCGGCCAAGGACTTCGGGCGCGCCATCGCCTTCGAGGACATCCCCACGGGCGGCTCCGTCATCGTCTTCGGGCCCCACCGGGACATGCTGGACGTGCTCCACAACTTCATGGAGTTCTTCGTGGACGAGTCCTGCGGCCAGTGCACCCCCTGCCGCCTGGGCAACGCCAAGCTCCTGGAGGGCCTGGAGAAGCTGCGGGCCGGGACCTGCAGCATGGCCTACCTCAAGGAGCTCTGCCAGCTGGGGGAGACCCTGCAGGTCGCCTCCAAGTGCGGCCTGGGCCAGAGCAGCCCCAACGCCTTCCTCTCGGTCGTGGAGCACTTCCGCGACGAGATCATGGGCCGGATCGCCACCCACGCCTGACACGGAAAGGTTGAACCATGACCGCCCCCTCCAGCGAAATCTCCCGCAGGGCGCCCGCCAGCCAGCAGGCCTCGATCCCGGCCGTGCCCGCCAGCTCCACCGCCATCGGCGGGAACGTATCCATCTCCATCGACGGCCAGGACCTGAAGGTGCCCCTGGGCACCACCATCCTGGACGCCGCCGCCCGCATCGGCATCCGCATCCCCACCCTCTGCCACCACCCCGATCTCTGCGTGGCCGGCGTCTGCCGGGTCTGCTCGGTGGAGGTGGAGGGCATGCGCACCCTCCAGGCCGCGTGCGCCTTCCCCGTCACCAGCCCCATCAAGGTGTGGACCCACACCCGCAAGGTGCGCATGGCCCGGCGCCACATCGTCGACCTGCTCCTCAGCGAGCACTACGGCGAATGCTACGCCTGCGGCCGGAACAACAACTGCGAGCTCCAGGCCCTATCCCGGGAGTACGGCGTCGACTTCTTCCGCTTCGGCCATCCCGAGAAGCCCCTGTGGGACGTGGACCTCTCCAGCTACTCCGTCGTGCGCGACAACAACAAGTGCGTCATGTGCCGCCGCTGCGTGCGGACCTGCATCGACCTCCAGGAGGTGGGCACCATCGAGGTGCTGGACCGCTCCAACCGGGCCCATATCGCCTCCTTCATGGAGAAGCCCCTGGGCTCCGTCGTGTGCATCAACTGCGGGCAGTGCATCAACCGATGCCCCACCGGGGCCCTGCGCGCCAACGATCCCACGGACGAGGTCTGGGAGGCCATCCACGACCCCTCCAAGCACGTGGTGATCCAGACCGCCCCCAGCCCCCGGGCGGCCATCGGCGAATGCTTCGGCCTCGACGCCGGCACGCCCCTCACCTTCGAGCTGAACACGGCCCTCCGCATGTGCGGCTTCGACCGGGTCTTCGACACCAACTTCACCGCGGATCTCACCATCCTCGAGGAGGGCACCGAGCTCCTGCTCCGGCTCAGGAAGGCCTTGGTGGAGGGCGAGAAGCAGGCCTTCCCCCAGTTCACCAGCTGTTCCCCGGGCTGGGTGAAGTACCTCGAGCACTTCTACCCCGAGTACATCCCCAACCTGAGCACGGCCAAGAGCCCCCAGCAGATGTTCGGGGCCGTCATCAAGACCTACTACGCCGAGACGCACGGCATCGACCCCAAGGACATCGTCACCGTCGCCCTCATGCCCTGCTCGGCCAAGAAGTTCGAGTGCAACCGCCCCGAGATGGACAGCTCCGGCTTCAAGGACGTGGACTACGGCCTCACCACCCGGGAACTGGCCAAGATGATCCGCGAGACGGGCCTGGACCTGCCCCGGCTCCCCAAGTCCCCCTTCGACGCGCCCTTCGGCACGGCCACGGGGTCCGGCGTCATCTTCGGCGCCACGGGGGGCGTGATGGAGGCGGCCCTGCGCACGGTGATCGAGCTGGTGACGGGGGCCAAGGTGGAGTCCATCTTCGCCAACGCCGACATCCAGCCGGTCCGCGGGTTCGAGGGCGTCAAGTACGCCGAGCTGCCCATCACGGCCGTGGGACCCGTTCCCCCGATCCTGGCCCGCCTGATCCCGGACTGGGAGTTCCTGAAGGGCGCCACCCTCAAGGTGGCCGTGGCCCACGGCACCGCCAACGCCAAGAAGGTCATGGAGGACATCAAGGCCGGCGGCGTCTTCAGCCAGTGCCACTTCATCGAGTTCATGGGCTGCCCCGGCGGCTGCATCGGCGGGGGCGGCCAGCCCATCCCCACCACGCCGGAGATCCGCAGGGCCCGGGCCCGGGCCATCTACGACGAGGACGCCGCCTACGAGGTGCGCAAGAGCCACGAGAACCCCGACGTGCTCCGCATCTACGAGGAATACCTCACCGACGGCCCCTGCGGCCACCGGAGCCACGAACTGCTGCACACCCACTACACGGAGCGCGGACGCTACATCGAGTAGGCCCGGGCGGCGGCCTGGGTGTCCATGGCGGCCTCCGGGCCCATGATGGCGGTTCAGGACAGGGCGCGGCGGAGCTCCCCCGCGGTGTAGGGCTTGGACATGAGGGAGGCGCCCGGATGGGCCTCCACCAGGTCCAGGGCGGTCTGGTCGACCCGGCCCGTGGCCAGGAGCACGGGCAGGCCCGGCCGCAGCGCGCGGATCCGCGGCAGGGTCGCCGCCCCGTCCAGGCCCGGCATGTTCATGTCCAGGATGACCGCGTCCGCCTCCAGCCCCCCCTCCAGGAGGGCCAGGGCTTCCGCCCCGTCGGCGGCGGCCGTGACCCGGTGGCCCAGCATGGCCAGGAGCGCGCCGCTGGATTCCCGCACGAGGGGATCGTCGTCCACCAGGAGCACCCGCTTCGGCCCGGACCCGGGCGATTCCGGCCGTTCCGCCGGGACCGGCTCCGGCGCCGGGGGTTCCGGGGCGTGGGGCGGGAAGGCCAGGATCACCCGCGTCCCCCGGCCGGGTTCGCTGTGCAGGTCCACCCGGCCCCGGTGGGCCTTCACGGTGGTGTAGACGAGGGACAGGCCGAGACCCGTGCCCTTCCCCACCTCCTTGGTGGTGAAGAAGGGGTCCAGGGCCCGCTCCAGCACCTCCTTCGGCATGCCCGTGCCCGTGTCCTCCACATGGATCTCGCTCCACCCGCGGGGGCCCGCGCCGGTCCGGAGGGTGAGGGTCCCCCCGGCGGGCATGGCCTCGACGCCGTTCACGCACACGTTCATCAGGGCCGTGGCCAGGGCCCCGGCGTCGCCCAGCACGGCGGGGGCCTCCGGGGCCAGGAGCAGGTCCACCCGCACCCGCCCCAGGGTGGTGCGCTCCAGGATCACGGCCGTGTCCCGCACGAGGGCGTTCACGTCCACCGTCGTCTCCCGCGTCAGGGTCCGGCGGGCGAAGCCAAGGAGACGGGCCACCAGGTCCCGGCCCCGGGTGGCCGCCTTGACGATGGTCTCGAAGGCCCGGTGGGCAGGCTTGCCGGGCTCCTCGATCTCCAGGTGGGCCGTGGCCAGGCCCAGAATGGCCCCCAGCACGTTGTTCATGTCATGGGCCACGCCACCGGCCAGGCTGCCTAGGCTGTCCAGCTTCTGGGCCTGCTGCAGCTTTTCCGAAAGGAGCCGCTGCTCCTCCTCGTTCCGCTTGCGCTCGCTCACGTCCAGGACCACCCCCACGAGGGATTCGACCCGTCCGTCAGCTCCCCGGATGCACCGCCGGGCGATTTCCGCGTGCAGGATGGACCCGTCCTTGCGTATGAACCGCTTTTCCCGGGTGTAGCCCTCCAGATCACCCCGCAGGACCCGCTCGAAGGCCTCCAGTTCGCCGGGGAGGTCATCGGGGTGGGTGACCTCCGTCCAGGCCATGCCCATGAGCTCCTCCCGGGTGTAGCCCAGCATGGCGCAGTGGAAGGGATTGACCTCGATCCAGCCCTTGTCTGGGGTGGTGATGCTGATGCCCACCAGGGGGATGTCGAACCAGGCCCGGAACCGGGCCTCGCTCTCCTGCCGGGCCTGCGCCAGCATGCGCTTGCGGATCTCCTCGCCCAGGAGCCGGGTGGAGACCTGGAGCTTATCCGTCATGGCGTTGATGGCCCGCCCCAGGTCGCGGAACTCGTCCGCCCCGGCTTCGGGGAGGCGGTGGTCCAGGTCCCCGTCGGCCACGCGGCTCACGCCCGCGTGCAGCGGCACCAGGAGGCGCCGGATGGTGCGCACGGTGTGGGCGAGGGTGAAGGTCGTGGCCAGGGCCAGGATGGCGCCGAAGGAGCACACCACGATGGCGAGGCGGCGGTAGGTCGCCTCCACGCGGCCCTCCCAGGCGTCCTCCAGGGAGCTGGCGCGGTCGAAGGCGTCCCCCGCCTTGAGGAGCATCTGGCTGGAAAGGCGGCGGTCCAGTTCCTCGTACAGGCCGTGGCGGTCCCCGCCGGCCTGGAGGCGGGCGGTGTTGTCCACGATGCGCCGGAAGAGGGCGGCGGCGTCCCCCAGGTCCCGGCGCACCAGGTCCAGGCGCTCCTGGTCCCGCGGATCCATGGCCCGCTCCTCGGCCCGGGCCACCAGGGCCCCGGTCCGGCCCTGCCCCTGGAGCCACTGGTCCCGGTGCCGGTCCTCGCGGTAGAGGAAGTACTGGTCCCGCACGGAATTGGATTCCAGGATCGCCACCTTCAGGTCGTTGGCCACCCCGTAGTCGGCCTTGGCCCGGCGGAAGACCAGGACGGACCAGGCCGCCGCCGCCACCAGGGCGGCCAGCACCCCCAGGGAGAGGGCGGAGAGCAGGGAGAGCCGCGTGGTGACCCGCACGTCAGATCCTCGCCGCGGGCGGGGCCACCGCCTTGAGAACGTCGCCCTGGAGGACCCTGCGGTAGTCGGGCATGGGGCCCCGCGGAGCAAGGCCGTTCTTCATGGCCCAGCGGGTCTCGTCCTCCAGGGCGATGAGGAGGCCCTGCTCGAGGACCACCCGGTACCTGAAGGCGCTCCACACCTCCCGGACGAGGTCGGGCGGCGTGCCCGTGGCCTTGGCGACGATGGCCTGGGCGCCCTCGGGGTCCCGCGCCACGTCGGCCTCCGCCCGCAGGAGGGCCCGCAGGAAGCTGCGGGCGGTTTCCGGGTCCTGCTCCAGGAAGGAACGGAGCGAGGCGATGGTGAAGAACTCGGTGTAGACCTCCCGGTCATGGATGACCACCGCGTCCGGGCCCAGGGCCCTGCGCGCCAGGGTGAGCGGGTAGTTCCAGGTGCAGACGGCGTCCACCTTCCGCTCCGCCAGGGCGGCCACCATGTCCTCGGGGCGGCACGGCACGGGCACCACGTCCTGGCGGGTGAGGCCAAGCACGGTGAGGAGGGTGTCCAGGAAGAACTCGGACGTGGTGCCCGCGGTGAAGGCCACCCGCTTCCCCTTCAGGTCCCCGGCGCCCGCGATGCCCGCGCTCCTGCGCGCGACGACCGCGTTGTTCATGGTGCTGGCCTCGATCTGGGCGATGACGCGGGTGTCCTCGCCCCGGAGCGCGCTGAACATCACCGGGGTCTCGGCCACGGTGGCGAAGCGGCAGCGGCCCTCCAGCACCTCCTGCAGCGCCGCCCGTCCGTGCGAGAGGATCACCGGCGCCACGTCCAGGCCCTCGGCCGCGAAGAAGCCCCTGGCCAGGGCCACGTGCACGAGGGTGCTCTGGGGCTGGGTGGTGCAGGCCACGGGGACCCGCTTCGGCTGGGCCCTGGGTCCGGCGCCTTGCCTGTCGCAGGCGGCCAGGGCGAGGAAAAGGGTGACCCGCATGAACAACTTCAACATGGCCAATCTTTCCACAGGGTCCGAAGGTGGGGGGATTTCGGTCGACGGACAGAGTATCCTGGAGGCCCATGCCGGACAACCATCCGATTCTCCATTTCCTGGCCCCCACAGGGATCCAGGGACGCGCCTTCGATCCCGAGGAGCAGGCCGTTCTGGACCGGCTCAACGAGGAGATCGCCGGCGAGCGTTCCCTGGACGACCTGCTGGACCTGCTCTTCGAGGGGGTGCGCGAGCTGTACCCTTGCGACCGCATCGGCCTCGCCTTCGTGGAGGAGGATGGCCGGCGCATCGTGGCGCAGCGGTTCCGGGCCCTGTACGAGCCCGTCCTCCTGCGGGACGGCTACCACGAGGACCTGGCCGGGAGCTCCCTGCAGCGGGTGCTGGAATCGGGGAGCGCGCGGGTCATCTATGACCTGCCCCGGTACCTGGCCGAGCACCCCCGCAGCAACTCCAGCCGGATCCTGGCCAGGGAGGGGGTCCGCAGTTCCCTCACCTGCCCCCTGAAGGTGAAGGACCGCACGGTGGGCGTGCTCTTCCTCAGTTCCCGGGAGCTCCGGGCCTACACCCCCTATCACGTGCAGCTCTGGATGGCCCTGGCGGCCCGGCTCTCCCAGGCGGTGGAGAAGGCCTGGCGGATAGAGCAGCTCACGGCGGCGAACCAGGCCTACAACGAGATGATGGCCTTCGTGAGCCACGAGCTGAAGAACCCCGTCGCGAGCATGATCACCGACGCCCGCGTCCTGACGGGAGGCTACCTGGGGCCCCTGGAGCCCCGGCAGGTGCAGAAGCTGGAGCGCCTCGTGGAGAAGGGCAACTACCTGCTGGACCTGGTGAGGGAGTACCTGGACCTGGCCCGCATGGAGGGCGGCCACATGGCGCTGCGGCCGGAGCGGGTGCCGCTTGCGGACCTGCTGGACCCTGCCGTGGACATCATCCTCCCCCAGGCCGAGGCCAGGGGCATGCGGCTGGAGCGCTGCCTCGCGGGCGCTCCCGCCGAGGTGGAGTGCGATCCCTCCCTCATCCGGATCGTCCTGGTGAACCTCCTGGGCAACGCCGTCAAGTACGGGCGCGAGGGCGGGCTCCTGCGGCTCACGGCCGCCGCCGGCGGGGACAGGACCTCCATTACCGTGTGGAACGAGGGCCCGGGCTTCCCGGCCTCGGAGCGCAGCCGCCTCTTCCGGAAGTTCAGCCGGCTCCAGACCCCGGATCTGAAGAACCGCAAGGGCACCGGGGTCGGCCTCTACACGGCCTGGCGCATCGTGAACCTCCACGGCGGCCACATGGACGCCTCCAGCCAGGAAGGGGCCTGGGCCGAGTTCGGCTTCGACCTGCCCCAGCCTCTCCAGGCCTAGCATGGGGCCCTCCGCCGCCTCCCGAAGGAAGGCCCTCCGCGCCGCGGTCCTGGCGGTGGCGGGCCTCACGGTGCTGTGGAGCTGGGCGGCCTGGGCCATCTCGGGCCGCCTACGGGAACGCCGGGCCGCGGCCCAGGTCCAGGCCGGCCAGGCCCGCATGGAGCAGGAGCTTTCGGCCACCGTCACCGGCGTGGCCAGCTACCTGAACCTCCTCTACGCCCTTCCCGAGACCCTGGGCCGGGACGAGCGCCTGATCCGGGCCCTGCGGTCCCCCGGCCCGGACCGGGCCGCCCTGGACGGGCACCTGGCCCAGGCCGCCTCCTCCCTCAAGGCCGTGAGCGTCATCTGGCTCATGGAGCCCGGGGGCCTCTGCATCGCCGCCAGCAACGCCGGGACCGCCGAGAGTTTCGTGGGCACGCGCTTCCAGGACCGGGAGTACTTCACCCAGGCCATGGCCGGCGGTCCCGGGCAGCAGTTCGCGGTGGGCCGGGTGAGCCGCGTGCCGGGGCTCTACTTCTCCGCCCCCGTGCGGGACCCGCGGGGGGCCGTGGCCGGCGTCCTCGCCGTCAAGGCGGACCTGCCCACCTTCCGCATCTGGCTTCCGGGCACCGGGTCGTACCTGGCCGACCGCGACGGGGTGGTGATCCTCTCCGGCATGCGGGACCTGGAGTTCCACGCCCTCCCGGGCGCCACGGTGGGGAGCCTGCCCCTTGCGGCCCGCCTTGCGCGCTACCAAAAGGCGGACCTGCCGGCCGTGGACGTGGCCCCCTGGGATCCGGACCGGCCCGGGGGCCCCCTGCGCTTCGGGCGCCTCCAGGTCCCCGCCCTCCACGGCTCCATGGCCCTCCCCGGGGGCGGCCTCGCCGTGGGCGCCGTGGAGCCCCTGGGCGGGCTCCTGGCCCTGGACAGGGACCGGCGCTACATCTTCGCCCTGCTTGCGCTCCTGGGGGCGGCGGCCATCGCCTTCCTCGCCGCGGCGACCCTCTACGTGGTGCACATCGGGGCCGCCCGCGAAGCGCTCCGGGCACGGGTGGCGGAACTGGCCCGGGCCAAGGAGGACGCCGAGGCCGCCAGCCTCGCCAAGACCCGCTTCCTGGCCACCATGAGCCACGAGATCCGCACCCCCCTCAACGGGGTGCTGGGCATGGCGGAGCTCCTCCTCATGCCGGGCACGGGCGACGAGGAGCGCAAGGAATGCGTGCGCACCATCCTCGCCTCCGGCAGGACCCTCCTGGCCCTCATCAACGACATCCTGGACCTGTCCAAGGTGGAGGCGGGGCGCATGGAGATGACCGTCGCCGGCTTCGAGGCCGCCCGCGTCGTCTCCGACACGGCGGCCCTCTTCCACGAATTGGCCGCCCGCAAGGGACTCCGCCTGGACGCCGCCTGGGAGGGCCCCCCGGGCGCCGTGTACCGGGGGGACGCCACCCGCCTGCGCCAGATGCTGGGCAACCTCGCCAGCAACGCCATCAAGTTCACCCCTTCGGGCGCGGTGCGCATCCGGGGCCGGGAGGAGGCCGGGGAGGGGCCCGATCCCCTCCTGGTCTTCGAGGTGGAGGACACGGGGATCGGCATCCCCCCGGACCGCCTGTCCCACCTCTTCCAGCCCTTCAGCCAGCTGGACAGCTCCGATACCCGCGCCTACGAGGGCACGGGCCTGGGCCTGTCCATCGTGGCCAGCCTGGCCCGGCTCATGGGGGGCGACGTGGCGGTGGAGAGCAGCCCCGGCGCCGGGTCCCGGTTCCGGTTCCGGGTGCCCTGTCCCAGGGCCGCCGCCCTGCCCGAGGAGCCCGCCCCGGCCCCCGGGGGCCCCCTTCCCGCGGCCCGGCGCATCCTCCTCGTGGAGGACAACCCCACCAACCGCAAGGTGGTCCAGACCTTCCTGACCCGGAAGGGCTACGAGGTGCGCTGCGCCGCCAACGGGAGCGAGGCCGTGGACGAGGTGGCCCGGGAGCGGCCCGACCTGGTGCTCATGGACTGCCAGATGCCCGTCATGAGCGGCTTCGAGGCCACGGAGCGGATCCGGGCCGGGGAGCGCGGCCCCCGGCTCCCCATCGTCGCCCTCACCGCCGGGGCCTTCGAGGACGACCGGGAGCGCTGCCTGCGCGCGGGCATGGACGACTTCGTCACCAAGCCCGTGGACTTCGCCGTGCTGCCCGGGGTCCTGGCCCGGTGGCTGGAGCCTCAGAGCTGAGTGAGGACGACCCCGGCGGCCACGAGCGCCGTGCCCATGAGGAAGTGGGGGGTCGGGGCCTGGGCCAGGAAGGCCCACGCGAGGAGGGCCGTCAGCACGGGCTGGCCGTTGGCGGCGATGGCCACCCGGCTGGGCTCCTTCAGGCCCAGGGCGTGCACCCAGAGGAGGTACATGATCACGCTGGCCACCACCCCCAGGTAGGCGGCCCCGACCCAGGCGCGGGCGGGCATGGCCGCCGGCTGGAAGTTCCAGGCGCCGAGGAGGGCCAGGGGGATCATCATGAGGAAGCCCAGGACCATGACCGTGGCCGTGGAGGCCACCGCTCCGTGGCGCAGGCTGAGGGGACGGCTCAGCACCGTGTAGCCGGCCCAGGCCAGGACGGCGGCCAGCACGAGCAGGTCGCCCAGGATCCACCGGGGCGGCAGGACCCCTCCGTCCCGGTCCAGGAAGAGGGCCAGGACCCCGGCGAAGGCCAGGGCCAGGCCCGCCCCCTTGCGCAGGCTGGGACGCTCCACCCCCCTGGCCCACCCCAGCAGGAGCACCAGGGTCGGGGTGAGGGCGTACAGGAGGGCCGCGTGGGCCCCCAGGGTGAAGCGGAGGCCGCACAGGAAGACCACCTGGTTCACGAGCACCCCCAGGAAGGCCGCCTGGAGGAAGGCCCGGGGTTCCATGCGGAAGGTGGCCATCAGGTCCAGGCCTCGCGCCCGGGCCAGGGCCAGGAAGCCGAGGGCGGCCACGGCCCCCCGGAAGAGGGCCAGGACGGGGATGGGAAAGTGCACGGTGGCGGGCTTGCCCACGAGGTACACCCCCGCCGCCAGGGTGGTGTGGAGGAGCATGACGGCGGCGAAGCGGTACCGGGTGCGCATCGCAAGATGATGCCAGGAAGGGCGCGCCCCGTCTTGCTCCTACGAGGCCCTGTCCCGCATGGCCTCGAGCTTGGCGAGGATGACGGCGGGGTCGGAGATCTCGTGCAGGTTCTGGCGGAAGGCGCTGCCCCCAGGGATTCCCTTGGTGAACCAGCCCCCGATCTTCTTCATCTTGTGCAGGGCCTCCCTGGGCTCCAGCAGGTCCTGCAGCAGGCGCATGAAGTCCAGGCAGAGCTGGATGCGCTGCAGTTCCGTGACCTGCAGCTCCGGCTCAAGCACCTGCCGGAAGATCCAGGGGTTCGTGAGGGCGGCGCGGCCGATCATCACGCCCTGGCACCCCGTCTCGGCCACCATCCGGTGGGCGTCCTCCGCCGTGTTCACGTCCCCGTTGCCGATGATGGGGAAGGCCTTGCCGGCCTCCACGGCCCGGGCGATGAGGCTCCAGTCCGCGTGGCCCTCGTACTGCTGGGCCCGGGTGCGGGGGTGGATGGCCAGGGCCGACACGCCGTTGGCCTCGAACATGTTCAGGAAGTCCAGGTAGTCGGCCCGCTCCTTCTGGGAGTTGTCCCAGCCGGCGCGCATCTTCACCGTGACGGGCACCTTCACCGCCGCGGAGACCGCGCGCACGCAGGCCTCGGCCAGGCGGATGTCCCTCAGGAGGGCCGAGCCCGCCCCGCCCCGGGTCACGTTGCTGGCGGGGCAGCCCATGTTGATGTCCACGATGTCGGCCCCGGCGGCCTCGGCCAGGGCCGCGGCCTCGCCCAGGTGTTCGGGCACGCTCCCCGCCAGCTGCATGGCGAAGGGGCGCTCCCCCTCCCCGGCCATCATGCGTTCCGCCTTCCGGGCGTGGCGGATGAGGGCCTCGCTGCTGATCATCTCGGAGACCGTCAGCCCCACGCCGCCCACGCCCCGGATCATGCGGCGGAAGGGCTGGTCCGTGATCTCGTGCAGGGGCGCCATCACCAGCGGGGGCTGGACCACGTGGGGGCCGATGGAGAAGGAGGAAAGGGGGAAGGTCACGACGGCGTCATCCCGGTCTTCACGCTGCTGGCCTTGAAGTACGCGTCCCGGCGCATGCCGGCGATCTCCACCGTGAGGTCCGCCTCCTGGGAGGCCAGGGCCAGGGGGAAGGCCCGTCCCAGCAGCTCCAGGGCGCCGCGGCCCACGCGCTCCAGCACCTCCGGGGTGCGCCCCTCCATGATGCGGATGGTGAGGTGGACGAAGGCGGATTCCCGGTCGCCGGCGCCCATGCGGAAGTCCTCCAGACGCGTCGCCCGGCTCTTGATGTCCTGGATCCGGCAGGGGGCCTCCGCGGCCAGGTGCCGGTGGAGGTCCGCCCAGAAGACCTGGAAATCGGGGCGATCGGCCACGTTGGCCGTGTATTCGAGCAGCGTGTGGGGCATCGCGTCAGCTCCGGGCCCGGGATTCCAGGTCCTGGATGGCGTCACGCACCTGGGCGTCGTGGCGCCAGAAAAGGGCCGTCACCCGGAGGAACCAGGCCATGAGCCACGCGGACGCCGCCACCGCCAGGGCCTGGAGGACCAGGAGCCAGGCCACCCGGGCCGGGGTGCCCCCGCCCAGGCGCCAGCCCAGGACGAGGACGAGGAAGGGGAGCCCGGCCCGGAGGGCGGCCCCCGCCACGACGAGGACGGGCCACTGGATGGCATGGGTCCAAAGGCGCAGGAAGCTCCGGCCCAGGTGGTCCCCGTAGGCGGTCCCGGGCCTCCCGGCGCGGCCCAGGCGGCAGAGCCAGGCCTGGAGGAAGAAGGTGGAGACGAAGGCGAGGCGGGCCACGGTGCCCCCGGCCAGGTCCAGCCAGCCCAGGCCCTGGATGCCCGTGGAGGCCATGCGGGACAGGAGGCCGAGGACGATCCAGGCCAGGAGGCCGATGGGCAGGGCACCCACCAGGAGGGCGTCCAGGAACCCGCCGCACCAGGCGCCAAAGGAGGCCTTCAGGCCAGCGGCCCGGGCCTGGAGCTTCCATCCGGCCCACAGGGACCACAGGAAGGCGGCCCCGGCACCCAGGGGGGCCAGCAGGCCCAGGGGGTGGTTCTTCAGGCCCCCGTTCTCCGCCATCTCCCATACGTCCCGCAGGGTCAGCAGTTCGCCCCAGTAGGCCGGCAGGGCGCTGGACCCGGCCAGGGCCTTCAGGTGCAGGGCCCAGAAGGTGCTGGTGAGCACGTGGAAGCAAAGCCAGGCGGCCATGAACTGGAGGGTCCAGCCATCCAGGCCCATCCGGGCGGCCGGGGCCAGGAAGCCCCAGGGACCCCGGGGGCTCAGGGCCTCAGGGGAGGTCTCGGCGATGGTTTCCCGCGTCTCCATCCAATGAACCTACCACCTGGGCGCCTAGTAGCGCATGTTCAACTTGAAGTCGCCCGAGAGGTCCACGGACTGCGGGGCCCCGCTCCGGCCCTGGACGTTCACCGTGTGGCGGCCGCGCACCACCGGGATGGGGGTGGTGCCGTCGCTCTCCACGCTGGTGGCGATGCCGTCCACCACCACGGGCCCCGAATTGGGGAAGGTGTTCACGGTCAGGTTGCAGAGGCCGGGGAGGGTCACCTGGGTGGGCTGGCCGGGGTTCACCGTCACCGTCTGGGACTCCTTGAGGAAGACCCGGAGGTTGCTCAGCTCCAGCCGGTGGTTCCCGGGGGGGAGGCTGAGGGAGCCGCCCTCCCGGACCTCGCCCATGTCCTTGCCGTCCACCTTGACGTGCACGGCGTAGGGGGCCGTGAACCGCAGAGTGCCGGGGGCCTTGAGATCCACGGAGGGGGCGGTGGCGCCGGCGCGCTGCTGGGAGGCGGGGGCCAGGGTGAACACCTGGGAGCCCGGGGTCTCCCCCTCCCGGAACGTGGTGGCCAGGCCCAGCTCGCCCTTGGTGCAGGTGAGGTCGTGCTTCATGGACTGGTCCCAGCCCTTGACGGTGAGGGGGGTGACCCCCTCCAGCTTCACCGTGTCCAGGACGATGGTGGCCCCTTCGGGGTAGGTGCGGATGGTCTCGTCGGTGCGCAGGGCCTCCAGCTTCGCCCGGGGGGCCTGGCCGGGCTCGAAGCGCCACTCCAGGGGCTTGAAGCCCCGCTTCTCCAGCCGGACCACGTCGCCGGCCTTCAGGGCCAGGGGGAGGGGGGTGACGCCGGCCTCCCGGCCGCCAATCAGGGCCCGGGCCCCGGCGGGGGTCGTTTCCAGCACGATCTGGGCGGATCCGCCGGCCCGGAAGAGGAACCAGCCGCCCCCGGCGAGCACGGCGGCGAGGCCGGCCCCGGCGGCGGCGAGGAGGGGGCCCCTGCCCTTCCGGGCGGGGGACGCCCCCACGGACTGGATGGCGGGAAGGGGTTCACCAGCCGGAGTGGTGACCGGACGGCGCTGGGTGCCGGGCTCGGGCTTCAGGCCCCCCAGCAGCTGGAGCCGGTCCGTGCGCCCCAGGTCCTTGGCGCCCTCCAGGAGGTCGCGCACGAAGGCCGAGCAGGTGGCGTGCCGCTCCGCGGGGTCCTTGGCCAGGACCCGGGTGAAGACCCGCTGCCAGGCCTCGGGCATGAGGCCCTCCACGGGGGGCTTCACGTCGACGGGGGGCTCGTTGACGATCTTGTAGAGAATGGTGTTGATGCTGGTGCCCGGGAAGGGGAGGCTCCCGCTCAGCAGTTCGAAGGTGAGCACCCCGAAGCTGAAGATGTCGGAGGCGGCCTGGGCCGTGCCCTCCCGGATCTGCTCCGGGCTGGCGTAGCTGGGGGTGCCCAGGAAGGTGCCGGTCTGGGTGAGGCTGGCGTCCTCGCGCTTGGCGATGCCGAAGTCCATGAGCTTGGGCTTCAGGTCCTCGGTGATCATGACGTTGCCGGGCTTCACGTCCCGGTGGACGATGCCCTTCTCGTGGGCGTGGTCGAGGGCGGCGGCGATCCCCGCGGCGATGGCGAGCTTGTCCCGGAGCCCGAGGGTGGCGCCCCCCTTCACGAGGGCGTCCAGGGTCCGGCCCGCGACGTACTCCATGGCCAGGAAGGGGCCCAGGTCGCTGTCGCCCACGTCGTAGATGGTGACGATCCCGGGGTCGTTGAGGAGGCCGGAGACCTCCGCCTCCCGCTGGAACCGGGCCAGGAACTCCTTGCGCTCCTGCTCGCTGCCGATGGAGGCCAGCTTGACCACCTTGATGGCCAGCTTGCGCTTGATGCGGGGGTCCTCGGCCAGGTAGACCGAGCCCATGGCTCCCGAGCCCAGCAGGCCCTTGATGTCGTACCGGCCGATCTGGTTAGGGAAATTTTCGGCTTCGACCATGTCGGTACATCCAGGGCAGGCGGTTATTGTTGCGCAATTGTGACGAAAAAAGGGTGAAAAACCTGTGGATTTATTGAGCTTTGGTGGCAGACTGGAAGGATAGTGTATCGCTTGCGCCTTGGGCAAGCCCACCGGGAGAAGGAACCTAAGATGGAAGTGCTCAAGACGGCGACCCTTGCGACCTACTTCACGATCCTCACGATCCTGAGCATCTACGGTGCTCATCGGCTGTGGATGCTGATCCTTTACTTCCGCCACAAGAACCAGCCCCCCCAGCCCCTGGGCGACCGCAGCTACGAGCCCATGGTCACCGTGCAGCTGGCGGTCTTCAACGAGATGAACGTCGTCGAGCGCCTCATGGACTACGTGGTCCGCATGGACTGGCCCAAGGAGAAGCTGGAGATCCAGATGCTGGACGACTCCACCGACGAGACCGTGAAGGTCGCCCAGGCCGTCTGCGAGAAGTACCGCAACCTCGGCTGGGACATCTCCTACATCCACCGCACCGACCGCACCGGCTTCAAGGCCGGCGCCCTGGACAACGGCCTCAAGACCGCCAAGGGCGAGTTCGTGGCCATGTTCGACGCCGACTTCCTGCCCACCGAGGACTTCCTCCGCAAGGCCGTCCCCCACTTCAAGGATGAAAAGATCGCCTTCATCCAGGGCTGCTGGGACCACCTGAACCGCGACTTCAGCCTCCTGACCCAGGTCCAGGCCATCCTGCTGGACGGCCACTTCGTCTTCGAGCACACCGCCCGCAACCGCTCCCGCGCCTTCTTCAACTTCTCCGGCACCGCCGGCATGTGGCGCGTCTCCGCCATCGCCGACGCCGGCGGCTGGGAGCACGACACCATCACCGAGGACGCCGACCTTTCCTACCGCGCCCAGCTCAAGGGCTGGAAGGGCGTCTACCTCAAGGACATGGTCGTCCCCGCCGAGCTGCCCGTGGAGGTCAACGCCTTCAAGAGCCAGCAGCACCGCTGGGCCAAGGGCAACGCCCAGGTCATCCGCAAGCTCATGAAGACCATCCTCACCAGCAAGGAGAGCCTCCACACCAAGGCCGAGTGCTGGTTCCACCTCACCGCCAACTGCAACTACATGCTGATGGTCGTCCTGGCCGTCATCATGGTGCCCTGCATGTATTTCCGCGCCGGCACCCCCGCCCACATCCTCCTGCTGACCGACGGCCCCTTCTTCCTGCTCAACGCCGTGAGCGTGGGCCTCTACTTCGGCCTCTCCCAGCGCGAGGTCTACAACAACAAGAACTGGACCAGCCGCCTGAAGTACGTCCCCGGCCTCATGAGCCTGGGCATCGGCCTCTGCCTGAACCAGGCCAAGGCCGTGCTCGAGGGCTTCTTCACCGACGACATCGAGTTCAAGCGCACCCCCAAGCTCGGCGTGGACGAGAAGGGCATGGCCACCGTCCCCGGCAAGGCCCGCGCCTACAAGGTGCCCAAGAGCGTCATGACCATCCTCGAGGCCGCCTTCGCCGTCTACTACCTGGGCGCCGTCATCGTGGCCATCTACATCCGCAAGTGGGCCTCGGTGCCCTTCCTGTGGCTCTTCTTCTCCGGCTTCGCCTACATCAGCCTCATGTCCCTGGCCGACGTCAAGATCTTCCGCCGGCTGGCCATGGAGGAGCTGGAGGACGAAGAGCAGCAGAGCAGCCTCGTCCAGTAGGGGGCTTCCCCGCCCGGTAGAACGCCAGCCCGCCGGGCTGGCGTTTTTCGTTCGGAAGGATTCTCGCCGCGGCCATGAACCCTTGTCTGGCCACGCCGGGATGATCCCGCCTAGGCTGGGTCCCCGGGGGAGTTCCATGGCCGTCCGCATCGCGAATCCCATCTATGACGTGGTCTTCAAGTACCTCATGGATGACGAGAAGGTGGCCCGCCTCATGCTCTCGGCCCTCCTCGGGCAGGAGGTGGTCGAGCTCCAGTTCAGGCCCACCGAGGTGCGCCAGGCCGTTCGCGACCCCGACGGGAGCGAGTTCCTCGTGCTCCGCATGGATTTCGCCGCGAAGGTGCGGCTCGAGGACGGGAGCCTCAAGCTCGTCCTCATCGAGATACAGAAGGCCCACGACACCCAGGACATCCAGCGCTTCCGCCGCTACCTGGGCTCCAGCTGCTGCAGCCTCGAGAACGTCTGGCAGGACGCGGAGGGCAGGACGAAGCCCCTGCCCCTCCTGACCATCTATTTCCTGGGCAGGGGCCTGGAGAACGTGGACGTCCCCGTGCTCAGGATCAACCGGCACTACGAGGACATGGCCACCGGGGAGCACCTGAAGGTCACCGACCCCTTCGTGGAGGCCCTCACCCACGATTCCATCGTCGTCCAGATCAATCGCCTGAAGAACCGCAGGCGCACGGACCTGGAGCAGCTCCTGGCGGTCTTCGACCAGGGCCAGGTCTCCCGTTCGGACCCGCACCTCCTGGACATCCTGGAGGAGAACTGCCCGGTGCGCTACCGGGAGGTGCTGCAGCGGCTGGCGGGGGCCAACCTCGACACGGACATCCACGAGCGGATGGAGCTGGAGGATGACATCATCAAGGCCTTCGCCGAATACGCCCGGGACAAGACCGACAACCGGAGGGTCATCGCCGAGCAATGCAAGGTCATCGCGGACAAGGACCGGGCCCTGGACGAGAAGGACCGGGCCTTGGACGAGAAGGACCGGGCCCTGGACGAAAAGGACCGGGCCCTGGACGAGAAGGACCGGGCCCTGGACGAGAAGGACCGGGCCATCAAGGAACTGCGGAACCGGCTCGGACTGCCCTGACGCCCGGTCGCGGCCATTCCCGTCGCGCGCCCTCCGGGATTGCCGTAGCCTGGAATCATGGCCCGCCCCCTCCGGAAGAGCGCCGTCGCCCTGCGCTACCGCCCCGAGGTCCCCTTCGGGGACGCGGCGCCCCGCCTCGTGGCCAAGGGGGAGGGCATCCTGGCCGAGCGCATCCTGGAACTGGCCCGGGAGCACGGCATCCCCGTGGAGCGGGACCCGGACCTGCTGGCGGCCCTGGCCCCCCTGGACGTGGACCAGCTCATCCCCCCCGAACTCTTCCAGGCCGTCGCCATCATGCTGGCCGCCATCTATCGCGCCAACGCCGGAGCCCCCACCCCTTGATCGATCTGCACAGCCATTCCATCTACTCCGACGGCACGGACACCCCCGAGCGCCTGGCGGCCCTCGCGGACGAAGCGGGGCTGCGGGCCCTGGCCCTCACGGACCACGACACCCTGGAGGGCTTGGAACGCTTCCTGGACTGCCAACCCTCCACCCGGGCCGAACTGGTGCCCGGGGTGGAGCTGAGCTGCCGCTACCTGGGCCGCGTCCTCCACGTGCTGGGCCTCTTCATCGATCCCGGGGACCCCGCCTTCCGGGCCCGCATCCAGGACATGCGGGACCGGCGGGTGGACCGGAACCGCGCCATGGTGGCCCGGCTCCAGGAACTGGGCGTGCCCATCACCTGGGAGGAGGTGGCCGCCCTGGCCCCCACGGACACCGTGAGCCGCACCCACTTCGCCCGGGCCCTGGTGGCGCGGCGCGCCGCCGGCAGCCCCCAGGACGCCTTCAAGCGCTTCATCGGGGATGACGGCCCGGCCTTCGTGCCCCTCAGGGAACTGACGCCGGCGGAGGCCGCCCTCTGGATCCGGGAGGCCGGGGGCGTGCCCGTGGTGGCCCACCCGGGCCGGTTCACCAGCCGGGCCTTCCGCTGGGACCAGGCCATGGCGGAACTGAAGGCCGCGGGCATGGAGGGGCTGGAGGCCCACTACCCCGACTACGGCCCCCAGGAGCACCGCTACTTCCTGGATCTGGCCAAGGGCCTGGACATGGTGGCCTCCGGCGGCAGTGACTACCATGGGGACCACAAGCCCGGGCAGCACCTGGGCGTGGGCACCGGCTCCCTGCGCGTGCCCGACGGCGTCCTGGACCAGTTGAAGGGACGCCGCCCCCTCCGGGACGTATAATCAAGGCCGCCAGGACTCCTTCCTGAGGAACGCACCCATGAGCCGAAAGATCCTGATCGTCGAGGATGACCCCATCAATGTGAAATTCATGAAGGTCGTCCTCGTCCGGAAGGGCGGCTTCGAGGTGGTGGTGTCCGAGGACGTGTACGAGATCCTGGAACTGGCCCGCTCCGGCACCCTCGACGCCGTGATCATGGACATCAGCCTCACCCGCTCCGTGCACGAGGGGAGGAACGTGGACGGCATCTACATCACCCGCCTCCTGAAGGGGGATCCCGCCACGAAGGGCATCCCCGTCGTCCTGGCCACGGCCCACGCCATGACCGGGGACCGGGAGCGCTTCCTGGCCGAGACGGGGGCCGAGCATTACCTGTCCAAGCCCCTCCACGACCCCGACCAGTTCCTGGCCGAGGTGAGGAAGGTGATGCCCGCATGAAGACCGCGTTCCGGCTCCTCCTGGAGTACGACGGAAGCCGGTACCAGGGCTGGCAGAAGCAGGGTCCCAAGCAGACCGCCCAGGGGGTGCGCACGGTGACGGGCACCCTGGAGCGGGTCCTCCACGACGCGGGGCTCACCGTCGCCGCCCTGGGCGGTTCCGGCCGCACGGACGCCGGCGTCCACGCCCTCGGGCAGGTGGCCCACCTGCACCTGGAGGGACGGTCCCCCAAGCCCTGGGAACTGCAGCGCATCCTGGACGAGGGCCTGCCCCAGGACGTGGCGGTGCGGTCCGTGGCCCCCTGCCCTCCCACCTTCCACGCCCGCCACGACGCCCTGCACCGCACCTACCTGTACCAGATCGCCCTGCGCCGCACGGCCCTGGCCAAGCCCTTCGTGTGGTGGGTGAAGGGACACCTGGACGCCGGCAAGCTGGGCGAGGCCTGGGAGGCCTTCCGGGGCACCCACGACGTATCGGCCTTCGCCGACGTGGCCCGGGGCGACGATCCCCGCTGCGGCCTAACGGCCGTGGAATGCCTGCCCGAAGGGGGCCTCCTCCTCCTGCGGGTGACCGCCGACCACTTCCTCCACCGCCAGGTGCGCCGCATGGTGGGCGCCGCCGTGGCCTGCGCCCAGGGCAAGGCCCGAATCGAGACCCTCCGGGCGGACCTGGAGCGCCCCAGCTCCGAGGCGAACCTGCGCTGGGGGGCCCTGGCGGCCCC
>DATGXY010000181.1:0-29893 GCA_035298525.1 Holophaga sp. | reverse complement strand
GGGCCCGCCGTTCCAGGGGCTCCACCTGCGGGGCCAGGTTCCGGTTGCGGCGCAGGGCCTCCCGGAAGGCCTCCCGGGCCTGGCGGGCCCTGGGCAGGCGCTCGCCGGGGGTGCCCTCGGCCAGGGTCAGCAGCAGCTCGCCCCGGAGGGCCAGGATCCGGCCGGATTGGAGGGGCGGAACCCCGCCCAGGACGGCGCGGTGGCTTCCGCCCCTGCGCCGCTCCTCCGCCGTCGGCGGCCGGAAGGCGTCCAGGGCCCGGGCGCAGGCGCGGAGGCCTTCCTGGCAGGCGCCCATCCCCTTCGGTCCCGCGGCCCGGCCCAGGAGGAGCTCCACCTCCGCCAGGCCGGCCTCCAGATCCGCCCGGCCCGAGGTCCGCCCCTTGGCCAGTCGCCCCTTCAACCAGGGACGCAGCTTTTCCAGGGCCGGCCGGGGATCCTCCTGCCGGGCGAGGGCATGCCGGGCCAGGGCCAGGCGCCCCTGGAGGAAGGCGATGGAGGCGGGGAGCCCCCGGAGCGAGGCGAGGATATCCGGCTCCTGGCGGGCCAGGACCGCCTCCAGCTCCGCCCAGGCCCCGGGGGCGTCGAGGCCCAGGGCCCGGTGGCGGGCCAGCTCCAGTTCCTGGGCCTGGTCGGGGGTGGAGGAGGGGGGCCGGTTCCGGAAGATGGCCTGGGCCTCGGCCAGGTGGGGGGCCGGGTCCCGGCCCTGGATCCGGGCCCATTCGGCCCGGGCCAGGGCGAGGCTGAACCCCGCCATCCAGGGGCCGGGATGGGCGGCGCTCTGGCGGGCCGCGGTCTCCAGGGCGAAGCCCGCGTCCTGGCCCGTCTCCATTTGGTACCGGGCGTTGACGAGCCACCAGTAGGGTTCGGGCAGGGCGGACAGGTCCCTGCCGGAAAGGAGGGCCCCCAGGTCGAAGGGCAGGGGCAGATCGTAGGCGGCGGCGGCCCGCAGGGCCATGGGTTGCCAGGGCGCCACCTGCTTCAGGATGGAAGGGTCCGGGTGCCGGGCGGCATCCGCGAAGCGTTCCCGCAGCTCCCGGGCGGCGGGGCCCGGGTCCTCCCCCTGGCTCAGGCGGAGGGTCAGGAGCCTCACCTGGTGCCGGATCCGGACCCGCCACAGGTCCGGATTGGAGGGCGAGACCGCCAGGCCGCCATCGAGCCACCGCCGGGATTGCTCGAGGAGCTCCCGGCGCAGGGGGAGCGCGGTGCCGGGGCGGGCTTCCCGCTCCAGGCACAATTCGGCGAGGCGGCGGTAGACCTGGGGGTGGCTGGGGGTGATGCGGAGGGCTTCCAGGAGGAGGACCTCCCCTTCGCCCCACCGGGGCGCCGGGGCCCCGCCCGCTCCCTCCTGGGCGGCCCGGGTCTCCCGCTGGGCCTCCTCCCGGGCCAGGACCACCGTGATATCCGCCAGTTCGAAAAGGGCATCCAGATCATTGGGGAACCGGGCGCGGAAAGCCTGGGCCAGGCGAACGGAGACGGACCGGTCCCCCGTTTCGGCCTGGGCCATTTCCACCAGGTGCTGGAGGCGGGTCTGGTCCTCGCTGCCCCGGCCGGCGAGCATGGCCCGGGCCGGTTCCAGGAAGCGCGCGCGGGCCTCGGCCCGGAGCGCCGCCACCTTGGCCGCGTCGGACTGGCTTCCGGCCGCGCTCACGGCCTTCCGGTATTCCTGGAGCAGGGCCAGGGAAAGCCAGTGGCGGGCGGTCTCCGTGCGCAGGCCCAGCTTCCAGGCCGTGCGGAAGGCCTCCAGGGCCTCGGGATCCCCGGGGTCCAGATGGTAGATGGCCTGGCCGAGGGCCAGTTGGCCGGGGCCCTGGGCGGCCCGGCCCTGCCGGGCCGTCTCCTGGCGGATGGCGTCCCGCATGGCGCGGGCCTCGGCCAGTTCCAGATCGATGTTGTGGGGGGGCAGGCGGTAGGTGCGATCCAGGTGGCGGCGCAGGGTCTCCACCTGCTTGGCGAAATGGGCGTCCCATTCGGCCCGCTCCGAGGCGTAGGCGATGCGGGACAGGGCCAGCGCCCCGCCGGCCACCGTGAGGATCCCCCCCAAACCCAGGCCCCAGGCGAGCCGGCGCCGGCGCCGGTACCACTTGCCCAGGCGGTAGGTCCAGCCCCGGCCCATGGCCTCCACGGGCTCATGGCGGAGGAAGCGGCCCAGATCCTCGGCCAGGGCCCGGGCGCTGGGATAGCGCTCCCGGGGATCCTTCTCCATGCACCGCTCCACGATCCGCTCCAGGTCCTCCGCCAGATCCGGCCGGCGCCGGCGCAGGGGGATGGGCCGGGCGGAACGGATGGCCTCCAGGAGGGCGGGCATATCCGCCGCGGCGAAGGGGAGGGCGCCCGCCAGCAGCACGTACAGCATGACCCCCAGGGCGTGCACGTCGCTCCGGGGGCTCAGGTGGGCGGGATTGCCGCCGAGCTGCTCGGGGCTGGTGAAGGGCGGGGTGCCCATGGGGCAGGACCCCCCGGGGCGGCGCCCCGCGCGCACCATGCCGAAGTCGCCCACGACGGGGCGCAGGGATCCGTCCTCCCCGCGCTGGACGAGGATATTGCCGGGCTTCAAATCCAGGTGCACCAGGCCCCGCCGGTGGGCGGCGTGGACGCCCTGGGCCACCTCCCGCACCAGCTCGATGCGGGCGGGGATATCCAGATCCGGGGCGAGGCGGGCCAGGTTCGGTCCATCCACCAGCTCCATGACGATGTAGCCCTTCCCGGCCTCGTAGATCCGGCAGACATTGGGGTGCTCCACCTGGGCCTGGGCCCGGGCCTCCCGGAGCACGGCGGAGCTTTCCGCCTTGAGCACCTTCAGGGCCACCCAGCGCTCCAGGAGGCTATCCCAGGCCCGCCAGACCCGGGCGGAGGAACCCTCGCCCAGGAGGTCGGCCTGCTGGAACCGGTCCCCCAGTTCGGGCAGGGCGGGCAGCAGGGAGGCCTCCGGTCCCCCCGGATCCGACCAGGAACCCGTCCCCAGGGTCGCCCCCTCCAGCCCCTCCAGGCAGGAGGCCCACAACCCGGCTCCCGTCTCCTCCGGATCCGGGGCGGACGGGGTCTCCTGAAGGTCCGGGCAGGGGGCCTCCGGGAGGGGATGCCTGGGGGACGATGGGAGCATGAAATCGAGCGGGTGGGCACCTCGCCCCGGGGCGGGGCAAGGGCGGGGAGCGTTGGCAAGGGCCTCGGGCGGGACCAAGGGCGGGGACCCCCGGCGCACTTGGATACACCTTTCATTCAGAGTAGTGGCATCCCCCCCCGTGTCAACGATGCCGCCTGTATGCTCGTTTGCTTGTTAGGGGGGGCGCGGGGATCCCCTGACGGTCATGCGGTTGACCACGCGCTTGACCCCCCGCACCTCCCAGGCCACCTGGCCGGCCAGGGCCCGTTCCCGCCAGGAGCGGGCCCGGCCCCGGAGGGTGACCACCCCCCGCACCGTGCGCACCCGGGTGGCCAGCATGCGGGTGCCCTTGTGGGTGAGGAGCATGGCCTTCACCTGGGCCGTGAGGGTGGCGTCGTCCACCTGCTCGGCCACGGAGCGGGGCCCGTCCCGGCGCACGGTGAGGCCGTTGCGCACCGCCTTGATGCCGTCCACATCCTCGGCCGTGGAGGCGGCCAGGTCCCGCTCCGCCTCCGAGCCCACCTCCCCCGTCAGGGTGGCGACCCCCTCCTTCACCTCCACCCGGAGGGTGCCCGCCTCCAGATGGCGCCGGTAGCGGAGGGCGGCCCGCACCTTGGCCTCCAGCCAGGCGTCCCCGGCGGCGGGTGGGGCCTCGGCCCGCAGGATCAGCCGGTTGCGCACGGAACGGACCCCGGCCAGGCCCAGCACCGTCTCTTCCGCCAGGGCCCGGTGGAAGGGGTTCTCCACGGTGCCCGTGAGGGTGACGACGCCGTTCCGGGCCTTCACCCGCACGGCGTCCTCCCGCAGGTGGACCCGGAAGGCGAAGGTGCGGCGGGCCGCGGCTTCCAGGGCGGCGTCGGCCGCGGGCGGGGCGGCCGCCAGGAGGGAGGCGAAGGCGAGGTGGAGGATCAAGGGGGCTCCCGGTGCCATGCGCCTTCGATGCCGCGGCCCCCGGCGGCATCCAAGGACCATGGAAGCCGCGCCCCTTCCCCGCATCCTCATCCTGGGCGGCGGCTTCGCCGGCCTGGAAGCCGCCCGTCGCTTGGCCGGAGCCCCGGCGGCCGTCACGGTGCTGGACCGCCAGAACCATCACCTCTTCCAGCCCCTCCTCTACCAGGTGGCCGCCGCCACCCTTTCCCCCGAGGACATCGCCATGCCCATCCGGCGGATCCTCCACCGGGCCCCCAACGTGGAGGTGCTCCTGGGGGAGGCGGTGGGGGTGGATTTGGCCGCCCGGCGCGTTCGCCTGGCGGACGGGGCGGAACTGCCCTACGACCACCTGGTGATGGCCACGGGGGCCGGCCATTCGTACTTCGGCCACCCCGAGTGGGGGCGGGTGGCCCCGGGCCTCAAGGACATCCAGGACGCCCTGCGCATCCGGGATCTCTTCCTTTCCACCTTCGAGAAGGCGGAGCGGGAGGGGGACCCGGAGGCCCGGAGGGCCCTCCTCACCTTCGTCATCGTGGGGGGCGGGCCCACCGGGGTGGAGCTGGCGGGGACCCTCAAGGAGATGGCCCGCCTTTCCCTGCCCCGGGATTTCCGCCGCATCCGCACCGAGGGGGCCCGGGTCGTGCTGGTGGAGGCCGGCCCCCGCATCCTCCCCGCCTTCGGGGAGGGCCTCCCCGAGGCGGCCCTGCGGAGCCTCGCCCGCATCGGCGTGGAGGTGCTCACGGACAGCCCCGTCACCGGGGTGGACGCCGGCGGGGTGACCCTGGGGGAGACCCGGATCCCCGCCCGCACCGTCCTGTGGGCGGCGGGAGTGGCCGCCTCCCCCCTGGGCCAGTCCCTGGGCGTGGCCACGGACAAAGCCGGGCGGGTGCCCGTGGAGGCGGACCTCTCCCTGCCGGGGCACCCGGAGGTCTTCGTCCTGGGGGACCTGGCCGCCTTTTCCCACGGCCTGGAACACCCCCTCCCGGGGCTGGCGGCCGTGGCCAAGCAGGAGGGGCGCTTCGTGGCGGAGGCCCTGCGGGCCACCCTGGCCGGCCGCCCTCGGGGCGCCTTCCGGTACCGGGACCGGGGCACCATGGCCACCATCGGCCGGGGTTCCGCCGTGGCCCAGTGGGGACGCCTTCGCCTGGCCGGCTATGGGGCCTGGCTCCTGTGGCTCTTCGTGCACCTCATGCTCCTGGTGGGCTTCCGCAACCGGGTCTTCGTCTTCTGGCAGTGGCTCTGGGCCTACGCCACGGCCCAGCGCCGGGCCCGCCTCATCCTCCGCCCGGGGATCAGCCCAGAAGGAGGGCCACCATCACCTCCAGGATGAAGATATTGGATTCCCCGAAGGCCCGGCGGTAGGCGCCGGGCCTTCGGATGGTGGCCAGGAGGGGCGCCGTGCGCAGGATCCAAAGAAGCCCCCCCGCGCCCAGCAGGGCCAGGGAGAGGGGCCGGGCCACCACGCCCGTGAGGGGGAGGAGGAGGCAGGCGGAAGCCGTGGCGCACACCCACACGAAGGTGGCCCGGTGCACGGAGCCGGCCGTGAGGCGGGCCAGGGGCGTGGGCAGGCCCGCGTCCAGGTAGTCCCGCCCATGCAGGAGGGCCAGGAGCCAGAAGTGGGGCACCTGCCAAAGGAAGAAGACGACGCAGATGGCCAGGAGGGGGCCGCCGGCCCCGCCGCCCGCCGCCGTCCACCCCATGGCCGGGGGCAGGGCCCCGATGAGGGCGCCGGGCACCACGGCGAAGGCCGTCATGCGCTTCATGGGGGTGTACACGAGCACGTACCACACGAGGGCGGATAGGCCCAGGAGGAGGGGAGGCCAGCCCAGGCCCAGGCCCAGGGCCAGGGCCCCGGCCAGGGCAAGGCTTCCGGCCAGCAGGGCCGCCGCCCGGGGGCTGAGGGCCCCCCGGGCAACGGGGCGGTCCTGGGTGCGCTTCATGCGGGCGTCCAGGTCCCGCTCCAGCACCTCGTTGAAGGCGGAGGCCCCCATGGCCATGAGGAGGGTGCCCCCGCACAGGGGCAGGAGCCGGAGGTCCGCCCCCCGGTGGTAGGCGGCGAAGCCCGCCGCGGCGGAAAGGGCCGAGAAGGCAGAGATGGTGGCCTTGGTGAGGGTGGCGAAGTCGCGGAGCGTCACGGTCCTCCCTTGAGGAAGCCCACCATGGGCTCCAGGTCGTCGGGCCCCAGTTCCGCGGCGGGCATCACCCGGGGGTAGCCGGCCACGGGGGCGTGCCTGGGATCCACGATGGCGCTGCGGATGCGGCGTTCATCCACCCGGATGTCCCGGAGCCCCCCCGGGGTTTCAATCTGTTCCCGCCGCCCCAGGAGTTCCTGGAAGGTGGGACCCACGGAGGGGCTGCCGTCCAGGCTGTGGCAGGCCAGGCAGCCGTGGGTCCGCAGGAGGGCCAGGCCCCGGGGCTGGGACGCCTGGGGCTCGGGGGCCTCCTCCCCCCCGAAGTACCAGCGCCGGAACTCCGCCTCGGGCACGATGACGGCCTCGGCCACCATGCGGCTGTGGTCCACCCCGCAGATGACCGTGCACTGGATGTCGTAGATCCCCTCCCGGGTGGCCTGGAACCAGGTGCGGTTCACCCGCCCGGGCACCGCGTCCGCCTTCAGGCGGAAATCCGGGATGTAGAAGCCGTGGATGACATCGGCGCTGGTCACCTCCAGGCCCATGGGCCGGTCCAGGGGGGCGTACAGGCGCGAGGTCTCCTTGCCGTTGGGGTAGCGGAAGCCCCAGCTCCACTGGCGCCCCGTCACCAGGACCCGCAGGGCCTCCCGGGGCACCGCGCGCATGCGGCGGTAGTCCGTCCACCCCGTGGCGAAGATGGTCAGGAAGAGCACCGTGGGCACCACCGTCCAGGTGGTCTCCAGGAGGAGGCTGCCCTCGGACGCGGGCAGGCGGTGGGGCCGGCTCCGCCGGTACCGCAGGACGAAGGCGATCATGGTGGCCGTGAGGGCGGCGTAGAAGAAGACGCTCACGGCCACCCAGGCCCAGAAGACCCGGTCCGTGGAGCCCGCGGCGAGGGAGAGGGGAGGGGTCATGGGGCGCTCACCGGAAGGCCACGTCCGAGAAGAGGAGGGAGAGGTAGATGAGCAGCGTGCCCAGGGCCACGGCGGGCACCACCCGCAGGAGGAGGCCCTCGCCCTTCAGGTGCATGAAGTGGCGGAGCACCAGCCAGGCCTTCGTCGGGGTGAGCAGGAGGAGGCCCAGGAGGGCCGGCGCGGGCCCCAGGCGGCTCAGGGCCGCCAGGGCGGCCGTGAGGACCAGGAGGGCGGCCCAGGTGCCGAGGGGGGGGATCCACCAGCGCTCCATTCAGGCCGCCAGGTAGAAGAGGGGCAGGAGGAAGATCCACACGATATCCACCAGATGCCAGTAGAGGCCCCCGCATTCCAGGACGAGGGGCCGGTCCTTGCCCAGGGCCAGGATGCCCCCCAGCACGAGAAGCCCCGCCACCACGTGGAGGCCGTGGAGGCCCGTCAGGGTGAAGTAGAGGCCGAAGAAGGCCTGTTCCCCCGGGGGCAGGGAGGCCAGGTGCGGATGGCCGGGCCGGAGACCGTGGTGGAACTTGGCGGACCACTCCACGGCCTTGATGGCGAGGAAGGCGAGGCCCAGGGCCAGGGTGGCCCCCTGGAAGGCCCGGGAGAGGCCCCTGGCCCCGTGCCGCGCCGCCTCCAGGGCCAGGGCCATGGTGAGGCTGCTGGTGATGAGCACGGCGGTGTTGGTGAGGCCGAGGCGGGCGTCCATGGCCTGGCCCCCCACGTGGAAGGCCGCCCCATGGAGCTGGCGCTGGTAGGCGTAGGCCATGAACAGCCCCCCGAAGAGCACCAGCTCCGTGACGAGGAAGAGCCACATGCCCAGGCGGGTGCCCTCCGCGTCCGCGTGGACGGCCGTGTTCATGACCCCTCCCGGAACACGTAGGGCCCTTCCGTGATGACGGGCACCGTCTCGAAGTTCTCCACGGGCGGCGGGCTGGGCACCGTCCATTCCAGGGTGGAGCCCCCCCAGGGATTGGCCGGGGCCCGGGCCCCCCGCAGCAGGCCCCGGAGGATGGCCGCCACGTACAGGAGGATGCCCGCCACGAGGATCCAGCTCCCCACCGTCATCCACACGTGGATGCCGTGGTACCGGGGCAGGTGATGGAAGTAGCGCCGGGGCATGCCCATCCACCCCGCGGCCAGCATGCCCCCGTACAGGAGATTGAAGCCCGTGAAGAGGAGGGGCCAGGCCGCGAAGGCCAGGCGCCGGCTGTACATGCGCCCGGACATCTTGGGGAACCAATGGAGGCCCGCGGCGAGGAAGGCGAAGCCCGTGCCCCCGAACATGACGTAGTGGAAGTGCCCCACGATCCAGTAGGTGTCGTGCACGTGCACGTTCACGGACAGGGCCCCCTGGAGCACCCCCGTGATGCCCCCGGCGGCGAAGAGGAAGACGAAGGTGAGGGCGTACAGGAGGGGGGGCTCGAAGTCGATGCGGCCCCGGTGGAGGGTGGCCACCCAGTTGAAGACCTTGATGGCGCTGGGCACGGCCACCAGCATCGTGAGCACGGAAAAGACGATGTCCCCCGTCTCGCTCATGCCCGAGGTGAACATGTGGTGGCCCCACACGAGGGAGCCCACGGAGGCGATGGCCAGGCTGGAGAGGGCGATGGCCCTGTAGCCGAAGACGGGGCGGTGGGCGAAGGTGGGGAGGATCTCGGAGATGGCCCCCATGGCCGGGACGATCATGATGTACACGGCCGGGTGGGAGTAGGTCCAGAAGAGGTGCTGGTACAGGAGGGGGTCGCCCCCCCGGGCGGGATCGAAGATGCCCACCCCGAAGAGGCGCTCCAGCATGACGAGGATCAGGGTGACGGCCAGGATGGGGGTGGCCAGGATCTGCACCCAGCCCGTGGCGTAGAGGCTCCAGACGAAGAGCGGCATGCGGAAGAAGCCCATGCCCGGGGCCCGGAGCCGGTGGATGGTGGCGATGAAGTTGATGCCCGTGAGCATGGAGGAGAAGCCCAGGAGGAAGACCCCCAGCGCGGCGAGGGTCACGTTGGTGCCCGTGCGCAGGCTGAAGGGGGCGTAGAAGCTCCAGCCCGTGTCCGGCGGGCCCCCGCCGGTGAAGAGGGACGCGAGGGCCACCGCCGCCCCGGCGGCGAAAAACCAGAAGGAGGCCAGGTTCAGCCTCGGGAAGAGCACATCCCGGGCCCCGATGAGGATGGGCAGGAGGAAGTTGCCGAAGACGGCGGGCAGGCCCGGGATGACGAAGAGGAAGATCATGATCACCCCGTGGAGGGTGAACAGCGCGTTGTACGTCTGGGCCGTGATCAGGGGCTGGAACCGGTAGAGCTGCACCAGGCGCATGAGGAAGCCGATGCCCGCCCCCGCCAGGAAGAGGCCGCTCATGAGGGCCAGGTAGAGGATCCCCACCCGCTTGTGGTCCGTGGACAGGAGCCAGGACCGGATCCCGTGGCCCGCCTGGAGGTAGCTTCCGCTCATGGGCGCCTCCCCCGGCGTCCCCGCCAGGCCAGGGCGGCCATGAAGGCCAGGAGGCCCGCGGAGGCGGCGATCCCGCAGGCCCGGGTGAAGCTGAACACGTGCTTCCGCGCCTGGGGGTCGTAGCGGAAGCAGATGGACAGGGCCTTGGCCACCGTGGGCCCGGACTGGCCGCGGGCGGCCTCCTGGGCGGCCATCTGGAGCTCCGCGGGCAGGTAGGTGAGGCCGTACAGGTAGCGGGTGACCCGGCCCCCGGGGGCCAGGACGATGAGGGCGGCGGGGTGCACGAAGTCCTCCCCCTGGGCCTCGAAGCGGAAGCCCACCGCGTCCGCCAGGGCCCGGGTGGCCCCCGCGTCCCCGGTGAGGAAGCGCCAGCCCTCCGGGTCCACGGGCCGGGGGATCTGCTGGAGGTAGTTGTCCCGCTTGCGCCGGGCCACGGCGGGGGTGTCCCGGGGATCGAAACTCACGGTGACGACCCGGAAGGTCCGGCCCGGCTCGTCCGGCGTGTGGGCCAGGGCGTCCACGAGGCCGTTGAGCTGGGGGGTGCACACCCCCGCGCACCGGAAGTAGTTGAGGGTGAGCACCACGGGCCGGTCCAGGAGGGTCCCCAGCACGAGGGGCCGGCCCTCCTCGTCCCGGAGGACCAGTTCCCGGGGCACGGCGGCACCCAAACGTTCGTTCATGCCCACCTGGGCGCGCGCGGGGAGGGCCAGGAGGGCCAGGAGCAGGAAGGGGATCATCGCAGTTCCTCCAACAGGCGCCGGCGCCTGGCCGGGGTGGCCAGGAGCACGGAGGGGGCGAAGCCGTTGTCCTGGATCTGGGCGGCCACGGCCTCCAGGAAGGCGGCGTCCGAGGTCCCCAGGCCGGGGCGGGCGGCGAGCACCCTCGCCGCCCGGTCGGGGGCCGCCACGGCCCAGGCGGGGGCCCTGGCCAGGGGCGGGACGGCGGGGGCCTCGGCGGCGAGGCGGGCCATGGCCAGGGGCACGGGTATGAGATTGGGGAGCGGTCCCTCCGGCACCCGGAAGGTGCGCAGGAGGGCCTCCCGGTCATCGGTCCCCCGGTCGAACCGGCCGAAGCCCATCACCACCCGGGCCAGGGCCACCCGTTCCTTGCGCCCCAGCTGCCGGTAGGGGGCCATGGCGGAGCCGGGCAGGCCCTCGTCCAGGGTCTTCAGGATGCCCGCCAGGCCTGTCCCGTTCTCCCAGCCGTCCGCATTGGCGAAGTCCCGGGGGGCCGGGCGAAGGCCATGGCCGGCCGGACCGTCGCCCCGTCCCTGGGGCCCGTGGCAGCCCGCGCAGAGGCTCGCATAGGTGTCCCGGGCCTTCTCCATCACCGGGGGCGGGGGATCCAGGATCGTGGCCGGATCCACGGGCGGGGCCACCCCCCCGCGCACGGCGGGGGCCACGGAGGGATCCAGCCAGCCCGTGCCCTGCCGGGCCCCGGCGGGGATCTCCTGCCCCCGGCCGGACCCCGCCGTGACCAGCAGGGCGAAGACCCCGGCCAGGGCCAGGAGGCCCCCCAGGGCGGCGGCGGCTTCCAGGCGGCGGCTCACAGGCGGAACGCCAGGCCCTGGGCCAGGGCCGGGTCGCCTTCGGGCAGGTCGGCGCCCATGCGGTCCGCCCGGGCCCACCAGCCCAGGGCCATGGAGCCCATGAAAAGACCCACGGAAACCTCCATCCAGCCCAGGCGCAGGGGCAGGCCGATGGAAGGGAGGATGAGCCAGGCCATGTCCAGGAGATGCCCGCCGAGGAGGAGCCCCGCGGCCCAGGCCAGCCGGCGTGCATCGGATTTGGCGGCCCGGGGCAGGAGGAGGGCGAAGGGCAGGCCGAAGCGGAGGAGGGCCAGGGCCTGGGAGATTTGCAGCCAGCCTCCCTCCAGCCGGAGCCGGTACCAGCCCGCCTCGTCCGGGAGATTGCCGTACCACATGAGCAGATAGTGGGCGTAGGCGATGTAGCCCCAGAAGGCCGTGAAGGCGAACATCCACGCTCCCAGGTTGTGGAGGTGATCGGCGCCCAGACCGGGAAGGCGGCCCTGGCCGCGCAGGCGGAGGGTGCCCAGGGTGGTGGCGGCAAAGCCGGCCAGGAAACTTCCCGCCGCCAGGTACACCCCCAGGAGATCGCTGTACCAGGCGGGGGTGATGCCGCCCACCCAGTCGTAGGCCGCCTGGGTGAGGACGAGGGCGAAGATGGCCATGAAGGCCGGGGCGAAGCGGCTTCGTCCCGCCGGGCTCCCGGACCGGGGGCCCAGGATCCGGGCGGAGAGGGCGCATAGGAGGGCGGCCAGGGCCACCCGGAAGGCCATGGCCCCGGGGCTCATCCACGCCGCCTTCCCACCCGTTCCAGGCCACCCGGGGTACAGGGGGCCCAGGGCCCCCAGGGTGAGGAGGGAAGCGGGAAGGAGGGGCCAGGCCAGGGTGCCGAGGCGCTCGGGCACCCGGCGCAGGGGCACGCTCCAGCGGGCCCCCACCAGGTGCTCCAGGGCCGGCTGGAAAAGGCAGCCCAGCATGAGGGTCTGGAGGAAGAGGAAGGCGGTGATCCAGGCTCCCCAGAAGCGGGGCGGGTCGGCGCGCCAGGCGCCCAGGGATCCCAGGGCCCCCAGGGCGGCGCAGGCGGGGAGGGCGAGGGCGCGGATGGTGGACGGGCGCTTCATGGGTTTCCCTCCGGCAGGTCGGAGTCCAGGGCATGGCGGGAGCGCTGGAGGGCCCGCACGTAGTGCACGAGGGCCCAGACCCGGGTGCCCTCCAGATCCGCCTCGTGGCCGGGCATGGCGTTGCGTCCCTTGCGGATGACCCACCAGAGGTGCCCGTCCGGCACCGACCGCAGGCGGTCCGTGTGCAGATCCGCGGGAGCCGCCCCGTAGGCCCGGCCCAGGGAGCCCCGGCCATCCCCCAGGGCCCCGTGGCACACGGCGCAGCGCTCCGTGAACGCGGCCCGGCCCTCGGCCAGCACGGCGGGAGTGGGGACCAGGGGGTTCAGGTGATGCTGGGCCTCCGCCTCGGTGGTGGCGCCGCTGGGCATGTGCCCCCGGGCCACCGTCCCGGCCACGGGAAGGCGCATGGCCCGGCCGTCGGCGAAGAAGCGGCTGGGGGCCTGGGGCCCCACCCGGGGCTGGCGCTCCATGCGCACCATGGGGCGGAGCTCGGGGTAGGCCTTGACCAGGGTGAAGGCCAGGAGACCGGCCAGGGCGGCTCCCGCCCCGGCGGCCGCCAGGGTGATCATGGGCTTCGGGGCATGGCAGGCCAGGTGCACGGCCTCCACGCCCGTGGCCCCGGCCTCCCGCAGGGCCTGGGCGCAGGCCCCGGGATCCCCCTCCAGGGAAAGGGCGTACCGATCCCGGGTGATGGCGGTCATGGCCCGGGTGGCGAGCATGGGGTGGCCGAAGGCCGGCAGGCCGCAGAGGACGAAGAGCATGCCCAGGGCCGCCGTGCCGGCGGCGAAGAGGACCGTCACCTCGAAGACGACGGGCAGCAGGGGCACCCAGGACCCCTCCGGCTTGCCCCCCACCTTCAGGGGGTAGCCGATGGCGGTGGTCCACCAGGCGAGCATGAAGCCCGCGGCCGCGCCCAGGATCGCCATGCCCAGCACCATGGCGGCCAGGGGCGGAGCCTTGCGCCCCAGGGCCTCCTGAAGCCCATGGACCTCGTGGGGGGCGTAGGCCTCCAGGGGTCCCCGGCCCCGGAGGCGGCGGGCCGCCTCCACCAGGGCCCCGGGGTCCTCGAAGAGGCCGCAGGCCCCCCAGGGGTGGGTGAGGGGTGGCTGGGGGGGGCCCGGCGGCGTGCGGAGGAGGGGGGGCGCTTCACGCATGGTCCCCCCGGGCCTTCAGTTCCGAAGTGGCGACGATGGGCAGGAAGCGCACGAAGAGCAGGACCAGGGTGAAGAAGAGGCCGAAGGAGCCCGCGAGGATGCCCAGGTCCACCCAGGTGGGCACGTAGGGGCGGGAGCTGCTGGGCAGGTAGTCCTGGTGGAGATTCACGACGATGATGACGAAGCGTTCGAACCACATGCCCACGGTGACGGCCAGGGCCACGGGGAGGAGGACCCGGTACGAGCGGCGCCAGGCGCGGCGCCACAAGAGCTGGGGGACGGCCACGTTGCAGGCCAGGGTGAGGATGCCCGTCCACCCGTACTGTCCGGTGACGGCGTTGCCGAAGGCCCGGGCCAGGTGCGCGTCCTGGGCGTACCAGGCCGTGAAGCCCTCCATGAGGTAGGCGTAGCCCATCAGGCAGCTCATGCCGAGGACCACCTTGGCCATGGCGTCCAGGTGGTCCCAGGTGAGGATGGCCTGCAGGCCCAGGGCCTCCCGGGCCACGGAAAGGACGAGGATCACCATGGCGAAGCCCGCGAAGATGGCCCCCACGACGAAGTAGGGGGGGAAGAGGGTCATGTGCCAGCCGGGCACGATGGATACGGCGAAGTCGAAGCTCACCACCGAGTGCACGCTGATGACGAGGGCCGTGGCCAGGCCGGCCAGGAGCACGTAGGCCTTGCCGAAGGCCGCCCACTGGGTGGCGCTGCCCCGCCAGCCCAGGCTCAGGAGGGTGTACAGGCCCCGGCGCCAGCCGGGGCGCGCCCGCTCCCGGAGGGAGGCCAGGTCGGGCACGAGGCCCACGTACCAGAAGAGGAGCGACACGGTGAAGTACGTGCCCACGGCGAACACGTCCCACACGAGGGGGCTGCGGAAGTTGGGCCACAGGTCCCGCTGATTGGGGTAGGGGAAGAGCCAGAAGGCCAGCCACGGGCGCCCCACGTGGAGGAGGGGGAAGATCCCCGCGCATATGACGGCGAAGATCGTCATGGCCTCGGCAAAGCGGGCGATGGCGTCCCGCCAGCCCTGGCGGAAGAGCAGGAGGATGGCGCTGATGAGGGTGCCGGCGTGGCCGATGCCCACCCAGAAGACGAAGTTGATGATGTCGAAGGCCCAGAAGACGGGCGAGGTGTTCCCCCATACGCCGATGCCCCGGTACACGGTCCAGGCCATGAGGGCGAAGCCCAGGGCCGTGACGGAGGCCGTGCAGGCGATGGCGCGGCCCCACCAGGGCGGCGCCGCCCCCTCGGGGATGGCCAGCACCTGGTCGTCCAGGGCGGCCATGGCCAGGGCGGGATTCCGGGACGGGCTCACGGGGCCACCCGGGGATGGGGGTTGCGGATCCGGGCCAGGTACGTGATCACGGGCCGGGTGCCCAGACCGTCCAGGACGTGGTAGCCCCGGCGGTCCGCGGAAAGGCGGGAGACCCGGCTGGCCGGGTCGGCGAGATCCCCGAAGACGATGGCTTCCGTGGGACAGGCCGCGGCGCAGGCCGGCACCACGTCCCCGTCCCGGAGGCCCCTCCCCTCCCCCTGGACCCGCATGCGGGCGTCCTGGATGCGCTGGACGCAGAAGGTGCACTTCTCCATGACGCCCCGGGGGCGCACGGTGACATCCGGGTTGAAGGCGAGGATCTCCGGCTCCGCCTTGCCGCCGTTGTATTCCAGGAAGTTGAAGCGCCGGACCTTGTAGGGGCAGTTGTTGGCGCAGTAGCGCACCCCCACGCAGCGGTTGTAGACCATCTGGTTGAGGCCGTCGGGGCTGTGGTTGGTGGCGTTGACGGGGCACACGGTCTCGCAGGGGGCCGCTTCGCAGTGCTGGCAGAGCATGGGCTGGAAGACGGCCTCCCCGGGCAGCCCGTACGCGTCCACCCGGATCCAGTGCATCTCCCGGCCCCTCGCCACCTGGGCGGGCCCCACCACGGGCACGTTGTTCTCGGATTGGCAGGCCACCACGCACGTGGGGCATCCCAGGCAGGCGGTGAGGTCGATGGCCATCCCCCACCGGGGCCCGGGGGAGGCCCCCTCCGGGTACAGGGTGGGATGGTGGGTGTCCTCCCGAACGAGGGCGGGCAGGTCCGCCCGGTGAAGGGCCCGGGCCGGCGCCTCTCCGGGCAGGGGATCCCGGCCCCGGGTGGCGGGCAGTTCCTGGTGGCCGCGCCCCCGGGACAGGCGGGCGGAGGTCGTCCCGGCGGCGCCCAGGAGGGGATAGGCGCTCACGCCCACGCCCCGGGCGGGGCCCGCCTTCCGGCCGTGGCCCAGATCCGCGGCGAGGGTGCCTTCCGCCTGTCCGGGCTGCAGGTGGACGGAAAAGAGGGCCCGGCCGCCGCCGGCCTGGACCCAGGCCTGGTCCCCTTCCGCCAGCCCGGCCCGGGCCGCGTCCGCCGGGGCCATGGAGAGGGGGGCCCCCCAGACCCCCTTGTGGACGGGGTCCGGCAGTTCCTGGAGCCAGCCGCTGGAGGCCAGGGTCCCGTCCCCCACCCCGTACGAGGGGCGGAGGACCAGGTCGTAGGGACTCGCCGCCGCGGCCGCCGCCGCGGCCGCGGCCTCCCGCACCGCCCCGCCCCTCAGGGCGGCCCGCACCGGGGCCTGGGGGGCCTCCATCACCCCGTCGTGGAGGGCGGCCTGGAAGAAGCGGGGGAAGGGCACGGGCCCCGCCAGGGGCAGGACCTCCTCCCGCCATCGGGCCTGGAGGCGGGCCAGGTGGTCCCCGGGGGCGGCGTGCCCCAGGCGCCGCAGGACCTCGTTGAAGAGATCCTCCCCCTGGCGGGTGTCGTACAGGGGGGCGACGGCGGGCTGCTGGAGGGTGAGCAGGTCCCCGTCCCGGTGGTCCCCCCAGGCCTCCAGCCAGTGGTGCTCGGGAAGGCGCAGGAGGCAGGCGGAGGCCGTCTCGTCCGCCTCGGATCCCACCCAGACGGAGGCGGGAGCGGCGGCGAAGGCGGCGCGCCAGCCGTCCGGGTCGGGGGAGGCGTAGGCCGGGTTCGTCCCCCAGGCCACCAGGGCCCGGTAGCGGCCCGCCCGGGCCCCCTCCAGGGCCGCCGCCAGGTCTCCCGGCGTTGCCAGGGCCTGGGCCGGTTCCAGGGCCACGGCCCGGGAACCCAGCATGGCGTTGAGCAGGTGCGCGGCCACGTGGACTTCCGGCGGCATGGCCGGGCCCGCGAGGACGGCGGCGCCGGGGCCGCAGGCCCAGAGGTCGTCCACCAGGACGTCCAGCAGGGCCGGGGGCGGTTCGGGGGGGTCGGGTCCCTCCGGCGGGGCCACCCCCGGGGGCAGGGGGGCCCCGTGGCGCCCCCGGAGGCGCCGGGCCAGGGCGAAGGCCAGGGCGGCGATCCTGGAGGGCCGCACGGCGAGGCGGTGGTCCGCGTTGGCGCCCGTGAGGCTGAGGGGCCCCTCCACCACCCAGAGCCGGATCATGTCCCCCGGGTCCCGCCGGGCGGCGGCGAAGGCCCGGGAGGCGGCGGGATCGGTGCCATCCAGGGGATCGGCCCCCAGGCACAGGAGGCACCGGGCCTTGTCCAGGCGGGGGCGGACCCGCAGGGGGGCACCGTAGGCGGCGAGGGCCCCCGCCTGGGCCCCGGCGCCCTCCCCGGGCGCCCAGGCCAGGATCTCCAGCCCCGGCAGGGCCCGGCCCAGATCCTCCAGAAGGCGGAGGCGGGTGGGGCTGGTGGTGGCCCCGGCGAGGAGGAGGGCCCTTCCCCCCGCGCCTGTCGGCGCCAAGGCTCCCGCGCCTGCCGGCGCCAAGACTCCCGCGCCTGCCGGCGCCAGGGCCTCCGCCAGGGCCCCGGCGGCCTCGGGCCAGGGGATGGGGCCGCCGCGCAGGGTGGGGGACCCCAGGCGCCCCGGCCCGTACAGGGCCTGGATGCCGGCCATGGCCTGGGGGCAGGCGGCCCCCCGGAGTCCGGGGTGCTCGTCGTTGCCCGCCACATGGACGGGCCGCCCCTCCCGGGTCTTCACGAGGACGGCCCAGCTCCGGGGGCCGGCGGGGCAGGTGGTGGCGTAGTGGGTGGCCAGGCCCGGCACCGTCTCGGGGGGGCGGCGGGTGTAGGGGACGGCGGTCCGGCGCCCACGGCAGCCGGTGGAGCCCAGGGCGACGGTGCCCGCCCCCAGGGCCGCCGCGCCCGTGCCGAGGAAGGACCTGCGGGTCATGGTGCCGGGCTTGGGATCAGGCATGGCGTTTCACCGAATGGGAGGGAGGGGCGATGCGGGGGCGGCCGGGAGGCGGGGGCGATGGGGGCGGACCGCCGGAAGGGTCCGCCTCCCGCAGCCGCCGGAGGAGGGGCAAGGCCAGGACGGCGGCCAGGGTTCCCAGGAGCTCGCGGCGGTTCACGGCCTCACCGGTGGCAGGCGGTGCAGTGGTCGGGGCCGGGCCTGCGGTCCCCGGGGGGATGGCGATGGCAATCCAGGCAGGCGCCCATGCGCATGTTCATGCGGCGCTCCGCCACGGTCTGCGCCTCCATGTCCCGGTGGCATTCCTGGCAGGCGAAGCCCGCGCGCACATGGGGACGATGATCGAAGGCCACGTGGTCCGGAAGGGCGTGGATGCGCACCCAGGGCAGGGGATCGCCCCGCTCGGAGGCCCGGGCCACGGCCTGGATGGAAGGGCTGTCCGTGCGCGTGACCCGGTGGCATCCCATGCACAGATCGGGGCCCGGGATCCCGGCCACGGGCGAGCGCCTGGCCCCGGAATGGCAGTAGCCGCAGGGGATCCCCAGCTGGCCCGCGTGCTGCTCGTGGGAGAAGGGGATGGGCTGGACGGGAGCGTAGCCCTTCGCCAGGGCTCGGGGCTGCGTGATCCAGCCCACGGCCAGGGCGGCGGCGCCGGCCCCCAGGACGGCGGCTGGCAGGGCGCGGCGGAGCAGGTGGTCCAGGGGATGCATGGGAAGGGCTCGGGGGCGTCGGGTGCATGGTCATGGAGGGCTTCCGCGCCGGGGCCGGAGGGAGGCGCGTGGGATGGTATGCGGCGGGACCGGGTTCCGTTCCTGGAGGGGGGGCCGCCTGGGGGCGGCGGATGGGTGCGGGCCTGCGGCGGACCCCAGGCCCCCGGGGCGGTTCCCGTCCAGGGGAACCCTGGCGTTCGGGCCCACCCCGCCGGGGATCCGGCGAAGGTTCACCGCTCGACCTTGCCTCCCCTCGACCGGCCTAAGCCAAGCGCACCTTCAGGAAAGTTCGCAGAAGGGAAACAGGGCCAATATGGACCCCCTCAGGGCCTTTGCAAGTCTCTTTTTTCCATGAATAACCCTTGATGTACACCGGGCTTTGTCCGCCCGCCGCAAGGATGGATTCAGCGTCCCAGCAGGCCTTCCAGCCAGATGGCCACCTGGCCGATGACCAGGTAGGCGCGTTGCTGGCCCGCCGGCATCCGCTGGAAGCCGAGGATGCCCCCGGCCCGGTCCTGGATCTGGCGGTTCTCCTTCGCCCGGGCCTGCACCATGCGCCGGAACTCCGGATCCTTCAGGAGGCGGAACTCCCGAACGCGGGCCCGGGCCCGGGCCTCCCGGGCCTTGGCCTCCTTGATCCGCTCGTTGAGTTGGCGGGCGGCGTAGATGGCCTGGGGATCCAGGCCCAGGGTGATCTCCAGGGCGGCCCGTTCCGTGAAGGCTCCGTTCAGCTCGTCCAGGATGGAGGCCCGCTCCGGGGCCGTCGCCGCGGGGTGGAGGGATCCCCCGTCCAGGGTGTACTCCCTGCGCAGGGGCCGGGTCGGGCAGCAGAGGGGATCGTCCTCCCCGTGCACCAGCATGGCCACGGTCAGCCTGTCCCCTTCGACCCCCACCTCCTTCACGAGGGTGCGGTCCCCCAGGTTCACGCCGGCGAGGACTTCGGTCCTGTCCCCGCGCACCCGCGCCAGGTGGAGGTGGACGTAGTCGGCCGAGCCGCCCCAGTTGTCCCCCGCCAGGAAGGCCGCGTCGGCGCCCAGGCGGTTGCCGGCGGGAAGCAGGACGACGGAATCCTCCACGAGGCGGACGCCGCCGTTGAGGGTGCCGTCCCGCCCCTTCGGGCGGGTGTATTCCCCGTTCCGGAGCCGGACGGCGTCCTTGCCCTTCCCGAGGGTGGCGGACCGGAGCAGGGCGGCCACCCGCAGACGGGGGGCGTCCGCCTCGGCCCGGCGGCGCTCGGCGAGGAGGGCCTCGCGCCGCGCGGGGAGCTCGGCCAGGGCCTTCTCCGCCTGGGCCTTCAGGGCCTTCGCGCCCTGGCGGCGGTCCAGGCCCTCCTGGAGGATCCGCCGCTGGGCGGGGGCAAGGAGGCCGGCCTCCTCCGCCGGGGCCAGGGGAACCCCCTCCAGTTCGGCGAGGCCCGCGGTGAGATCCAGGTTCTCCTGGGCGGCGTCCCGGAGGGTCCGCCACCGGGAGGCGGCCTCCTCGCACCGTTCCGGGGTATCCGGGGGCGGGGGCGGCGCGGGGATCCCCTTCTCGGGGATGGGCGCGGCCAGGGGCTCCAGCTTCGCCCGCAGGGGGCCCCGCAGGGCGGCCGCGGCGGCCTCGGCCTCGGGCCGGGCGAGGCGGTTGGGGGCCCTCAGGATCTCCTCGGCCAGGAGCAGCTTCCGGATGCGGTCCCCCAGTCCGTCCCGGGCGTCGCCCAGGGCGGCCACGTCCAGGGCCCGGCGGCGCAGGGCCTCCAGGGGCCCGGCGAGGGCCCCGTCGATGCGGGAGGCCCGGACCTTGAGCCAGGCCCCGAGGTCCCGTTCGAGGCGTTCCAGGATCGCGTCCTTGGATCCGGCCGCCCTGGGGCCGTCCAGGGGGTTCCCCACCCGGGCCAGGGCCTTGGCGCCCAGGGCCCGGGCGTCCACGGGGGAGGGCAGGAGGGGCCGGGCCCGCTCCAGGGCCGCGTCCAGGCGC
Source organism: Holophaga sp. (assembly GCA_035298525.1). Classification (GTDB taxonomy): domain Bacteria; phylum Acidobacteriota; class Holophagae; order Holophagales; family Holophagaceae; genus Mesoterricola. Next base: position 9,745 of record DATGXY010000181.1, on the reverse strand, counting down.
CCCGCGCGGTGGGCCTCCTCGAAGGCGCCCAGGGCGGCCCGGGTATCGTCCCGGAGGCGGTCCAGCAGGTCCAGGGCGACCACCCCCGCCCAGGCCTGCACCATGGGGGTGCTTTCCAGGGGCATGCCCGGCAGGGGCTCCCCCGTCCCCGTCTGGACGCGCCGGGCCAGGACGAGGAGGCGGGTGCGCTGCTCGGTCGTGAAGGTTTCGGGGGGCCTGTCCTTGACGGAGCCGTTGAAGTCCTTCACCTCCACCACGAGGGCCTGGAGCCTGCGGTCGGCCCGCATGTAGGCGTCCGAGGGCCAGTTGGCGAAGCCCAGGTAGAGCTCCTTCCAGGCCCGCAGGGCCTGGGCGAGCCGGGCGAAGGCGGCGTTCATGTCCTCCTCCCGCCTCGCCCTTTCGGCCCGGTGATCCGCCTCCAGGGCCTCGGCGAGCCCGGGGGCCTGGGCCCCCAGGGGCGGGGGCGCGAGGCAGGCCAGGGCCGCCAAGGGCAGGAGGAAGGCTCGGGCGCGAAGGGTCATGCGGGTGCTCCTGCCGGGGGGGGGTGATCGTCGTCCAGGGGGATGCGCACCGTGAAGCGCGCGCCCCGGCCCGGCTCGCTCCAGGCCTCGATGTCGCCGCCCAGGAGGCGCACCAGGCGCAGGCTGATGGTGAGGCCGAGCCCCGTCCCCGTCTGGCGGTGGGTTCCCGGGGTCGCCTGCTCGAAAGCCTCGAAGATGCGCCCCAGATCCGCCGGGTCCATGCCGACGCCCGTGTCGGCCACCTGGAGCACGAGGATCGCCCCCTCCTTGCGGGCCGAGAGGGTGATCGCGCCGCCCTGGGTGAACTTGCAGGCGTTGCCGCCCAGGTTGATGAGCACCTGGCGGAGCTTGGTCATGTCGGTGAACACCCGGTCCAGGCCCGGGTGGCACTCGGCGGTGATGCGGTTGCCCTTGGCCTCCGCCAGGGGCAGCAGGGTGTCCCGCACCTCGGAGAGGAGCACGGGCACGCAGGTCTCCTCCCGCCCGCAGTCCATCATGCCCGCCTCGATCTTGGCCAGGTCCAGGACGTTGTTGATCATGGACAGCAGGTGGCGGCCCGCGGCCTGGATCTTGCGCAGGTCGTCGGAGGATTCGGCGTCCTCCCGGGCCAGGGCCCCCTCCTGGAGCAGTTCGCTGTAGAGCAGGATGGCGTTGAGGGGGGTGCGCAGTTCGTGGCTCATGCTGGCCAGGAACATGCTCTTGGCGCGGGAGGCCCGCTCCAGCTCCACGTTGGCCTGGCGCAGTTCCCGGGTGCGCAGGGCCACTTCGGTGGCCAGGGCCTGGTTCCGGGCGTGCAGGTTCCGGTGCCGGGCCCGCACCGCCGCCATCAGGGCGGCGGCCGCGGCCAGGAAGGACCCCGTCCGGGCCCACCAGGTCTCCCACCAGCGCGGAACCACCCGGAAGGGGAGCACCAGGACCTTCCCGGAGGGGACCCCGCCGTGGACGAGGCGCACCTCGAGCTGCCGCCGGCCGGGGGGGATGGCGCTGTACCGCACGTGGAGACCGTCCACGGGCACCCAGTCCGAGTCCACGCCGGGAAGCCGCGCCTCCAGGACGAGGGACGCCGGGGAGCAGAAGGAGGAGGTGGCGAAGCGCGCGTCCAGGGCGCTGCCGGAGGGGATCTCCGGCGGGTAGAAGGTGGGGAGGGTCGTCCCGCCCGCGCGCCACTCCAGCAGGATGGGCGCCCGGGGCGCGGGCAGGGGCTTCTCCCGCCCCGTCTCGAAGCGCCCGAGGCCCTCGGAGGTCCCGTACCAGAGCGTCCCGTCCTTCTCGATGGCGAGGCCCTGGGTGGCGGCGTCCGCCCCCGGGATGCCCTCCCCCGGGGCGAACCACGCGTCGAGCCCCGCGGCCCCGGGCCCCAGGCGGGCCAGGCCCTGGCTGGTGCCCGTCCACAGCCGGCCCGCGGGATCCACGTCCAGGGAGAACAGGGCCAGTCCGGGCCGGTTGTGGAAGGGCCGGGCCTCGGCCTCGCAGGTCCAGCCGCCCCCCCCGCGCCGGTGGCGGGTGAGGACGGGCTCGTCCAGGTAGGCCACCCAGACCTCGTCCCCCGGGCCCTTCACGGCCGCCACGGGGGTCAGGGGAAGGGTCCGGCCCAGGCTGCGCCAGGCGCCCCCCTCCCGGATCCACACGCCGCCCCGGGTGGCCAGGAACACGCTCCCTCGGGAGTCCTGCATGACCTCGAACACGTCCTCCGCCCGCTTCCCGTCCAGGGTCACGGGGGACCAGGTCCAGGCTCCGCCCTGCCTGCGGCCCTCGGCCAGGCCCTGCTGGTAGTCGGAGACCCACACGGTGCCGTCAGGGCCCACGCCCAGCCCCCGGGACACCCGGGAGGGGGCCATGCAGGGCACCTTCACCTCCTCCACCGCGAGGGTGGCCGGGTCCACCCGGTAGAGGACCCCGCCGGGGCTGCCCACGGCCACCATGGAGCCGTCGGGGTGCGCGCGGACCCGGGAGAAGGGCCCCCTGCGCACGGTGCGCCACCCATCGGGGCCGGCGACGGCCAGGCCCCCGTCCGTGGCGCACCAGAGCCGGCCCTGGCGGTCCCGGGCGGTGGTCCAGGCCACGGGGCCCGGCAGACCTTCCTCCACGCCCCAGGTGGTCCAGAGGCCCCGGCCCAGCACCTGGGCCACCCCCAGGGTGGCGAGCCAGGGCGAGCCCTCCTGGTCCACCATGACGGCCGAAGGCACGTAGCCCCGGGGTCCCGCCCGGAGGGGATGGATCTCGGCGCCCCGGCACCGGGCCAGGCACGAGGTGCCGTTGATCCAGAGCCAGCCTTCCCGGTCGCGGCTGATCTGCACGTTGCCGGGGGCGGGTCCGGCGAGGATGCCGCCCATGCGCTCCCAGGCGGCCTTCCCGGGCCCCTTGCGGAGCATGGCGGATCCGGTGCGCACCCAGGCGAAGCCTTCCCCGTCCAGTCCGGCCGCGAGGGGATCCCCGCTCCCCGGGGGCAGGCGGTCCAGGCGCCAGGTGCCGTCCGGGTCCCGGGTCCAGAGGCCCCGGGGGTCCAGGAGCCTCACCCCGGGCCGCTCGGGCACGGCCAGGGCCGCCAGGATCCGGGTGACCCCCGGGGGCGCCTCCAGGGCCCGGAAGGTCCGGGTGGCCCGGTCCCTCTGGTAGACCCCTTCCTCGGAAAGCGCCCAGAGGGTGCCCTCCGCGTCGAAGGCCAGGGAGCGGATCCGGCGCTCGGGAAGGGCCGCCACCGCCAGGAAGGAGCCCGCGGGCTCCAGGAGCCCCAGGCCCCGGCGGGTGCCGATCCACAGGCCCTCCTCCGGGTCGGCCAGGAGGGAGGTGATGAAGGCCCGGTCCGAGGGGAGCTCCAGGTGCTCGAAGCGGTTCCCGTTGTATCGGAAAAGCCCCGATTCGGTGCCGGCGTAGATCATGCCGTCGTTGCCCTGGGCCAGGGCGAGCACGGCGAGGTTGGTCAGGCCTTCGGGGAAGCCGAAGGCGCGGGACTGCTGGCGACCGGGCCCCTGGGCCGGCAGGGGCGCCGCCGCGGCCAGGGCCAGCCCCAGCCGCAGGGCGGCCGAGGCGAGGCTTTGTCTACCTGGGAGGGACATGGCGGGCCCGCGGCTGGGGGGAAATTCCGCCCCAGGATAGCAGACGAGCGAATTGGGAGGCCCGCGGGGCCCCGGCTAGTTCTTGTAGATGGCCGAAGTCAAAGGCTGCACGGTCACCGTGAGGCCGTCCCCGGAGAGGGCGACGGTGCTGGAGGCGCCCAGGGGGGTCGTGCCCGCGGAATCCCCGTCCGCCAGGAGCACCGCGCCGGTGAGGCTCGCGGGCACGGGGAAGGTCTTGGCGGTGCTGTCGGCGTTGTGGAAGACGTAGTAGGTGCCCGTGCCGTCCGTGGAGGCCACCTTGTAGCCGAAGGCCAGGGTGGTGGAGCCGGCTCCCGTGGGGGGGAGGGACACGATGTTGGCGGGGATGTTCGCGTCGGGAAGGCGGAAGGCGTTGGTGCTCTTGCGCAGGGCGACGAGGCCCTTCACGTAGGCGTAGAGCTTGTAGCCGTTCTGGGCGGGATCGTAGTTGGTGAAGCCCCCGGCGATGGGGTCGCCGGAATAGACGTTGGACCACTTCACCATGTTGATGGCGTCGGAGGCGTTGTACGAGTTGTGGACGAGGATCCGGCCGCCGGTGGTGGATACGGTGGTGCTGCCCGTCGCGGTGGACTCCTTGGTGCGGAACATCTCGTCGCCGGCATGGATGAAGGCGGCGCCCTGGGAGGTGAGGAGGGCGGCGTACCCGATCTTGGCCCGGCTCAGGATGGCGGCGTCGGCCAGCGCGGTCTTGGGCGCGTTGGTGCCGTAGACGAGGGCGTCGTAGAGGCAGAGGTTGTCATGGCAGGTGAGGTACGAGACCACGTTGGAGCTGCCGGGGGCGGTGAAGTTCGTGGGACGGCCGGAGACGTTGGCCATGAGGCCCGTGATCCCCTGGGCGGTGCCCGACAGGAAGGCGGAGCCTTCCGACAGGCCGCCCTTCTTGAAGATGTCGCGGTAGCTGTCGCTGAACATGGCGATGTTCATGTTCGCGAAGGCGGAGGCGTGGGTCTGGTCGGCCCCCGTGACGCCGTCCCCGTTGTAGTCCGTGGCGGCGCCGCTGTAGAAGCCGTTCCAGCCCTCGCCCAGGAAGATGGTGTTGGGGTTGGCGGCCTTGGCCGCCAGGTAGGCGTCCTTGACGGTGACCGTGTCCAGCACGCCCATGAGGTCGAAGCGGAAGCCGTCCACCTTGTACTCGTTGACCCAGTAGTTCACGGAATCCACGATGACCTTGCGGACCATCTTGTGCTCGCTCATGACGTCATGGCTGCCGGCGCCGTTGGAGCTGCTGGCGCGGTACCAGTACTCGGCGGGGCCCGCGGAGGACAGGATGGCGTCGCCGGCGGTGTGGTTGTACACCACGTCCAGGATGACGCCCATGCCCGCCTTGTGGATCTCGTTCACCAGGGTCTTCAGCTCGTTGATCCGGGCCGAGGGGCTCAGGGGGTTGGCGGAGTACATGCCCGAGGGGGTGAAGTAGTTCTGGGGATCGTAGCCCCAGTTGTAGTTGGCGCCCGTGACCTGGCCCGTGTTCATCTCGCGGGTGCCGATGCGGGTCTGGTCGTAGCGGTAGTTCGCCAGGGGGCACAGGAGCTGGATGTGGGTGACCCCCAGCTTCTGGATGTGGGGGAGCATGTCCACCAGGCCCTTGTAGGTGCCCCACACGTGGCCGGAGGCGAACCCGGTCAGGGCGGGGTCCACGGTCAGGTCGCGGATGCCGGCCTCGTAGATGATGGCGTCCCTGTTGCCCGAATAGGCGTAGGGGGCCGGGGAGCCCGAGGCGTCCTTCATCTTCGAGCCGTCGAAGTAGTAGGAGGCGCCGTTGACGGGCGTCCACCCGCCGTCGGGCCCGGTGGCCGAGGGGTCCAGGATGGCGGCCTTGCCCAGGGAGTCGCCGGTGATGCCGTTGTAGACCCACTGGGCCATGGACTTGGCGTAGGGGTCCAGGGCCAGGCTGCCGCCGGCGCTGATGGCGTAGTAGCCCTGGGCGGGCAGGGTCACGGCCCCGCTGCTCCACAGGCCCGAGGAGCCCTTGGCCAGGCTGATCGTCGAGGCGGGGGAGGAGAGGGAGTCGTTCCAGTTCGTGTAGAGGTTCACCGTCACCGAGGAGGCGGACGGATTCCAGTAGTTGAACGTGACCGTGCCGTTGGAGACGGAGGCGCCCAGGGGGTTGCTGGGGATCTTGTAGTAGTTGGCGTCCGGCGCCGGGGACTTGGTGGCGTCCGCGTCGATGGAGGTGGTCCCGCCCCCTCCGGACATGCTGCCGCCGCCTCCGCCGCCGCCGCAGCCCGTGAAGGCCAGCACCGCGCCGGCCGCGACCAGGGAATGGAAGATCCTGCGCACCGTTGGCTCCTTTTGCGGTCAGCCGCGCTTGTACATGCGGTCGTAGTATTCGTCCAGCATCCGCTTCACGCCGAAGGCGTCGCGGGTGTCCTGGATGGAGGCGGCCATCATCCGGACCCACCGGTCGCGGTCGCCGTAGTAGACGGGCAGGACCTCCTCGGCGAGGACCTTCTTGAAGGCCTTGAAGTCGTGCCGGTCGAGGACCTTCTCGTCCTCGCTCTCGAAACCGTCGCCGAACTGCCAGCCGTTCTCCCCGTGCCGGCAGGCCTCGGGCCACCAGCCGTCCAGGATGGACAGGTTCAGGACGCCGTTCATGGCCGCCTTCATGCCCGAGGTGCCCGAGGCCTCCTTGGGCCGGCGGGGGTTGTTGAGCCACACGTCGGAGCCGCGGGTGAGCATGGCCCCGATCTCCATGTCGTAGTTCTCCAGGAAGACGACGCGGCCGGGGTACCGGCGCGTCATGTCCAGGATGTCCTCGACGATGGCCTTGCCGTTGTCGTCCAGGGGGTGGGCCTTGCCGGAGAAGACGATCTGCAGCTTCCCTTCCTTCAGGAGGGGCTCGATGAACTTCCGCTCGGTGAAGATGAAGTTGGAGCGCTTGTAGGGCGCGGCGCGGCGGGAGAAGCCGATGGTGAGGACCTCCGGGTCCAGCTTGACGCCGTTGCGCGCCTCCACGAAGGCCACCAGCCTGCGCTTGTTCTCCATGTGGCGGTCCCAGAGGGCCTTGGTGCGCCTGCCCGCGGCCGCGGCGGCCCCCAGGTCCAGCATCTTCGGATCGACCCAGGTGGGCAGGTGGATGGCGTTGGTGATGCCGATGATGGGGCAGCGGCCCTTGACGCCCTTCCACATCTTGTTGGCCGTCACCCGGTGGAGGTCGGCCACGGCGTTGGAGATGCGGGAGAGGCGGAGGGCGCCCACGGTCATGTTGAAGGGGGACCCGCCGAGCTTCTCCAGCTGGGCCTTCGTCATGCCCAGGTTGGCGCCCATGTACATGAACCGGTCGATGGGGTGGGACTCGTTGCCCTGCACGATGGGGGTGTGGGTGGTGAAGACCACCTCCTGGCGGGTCTTCGCCAGGGCGTCCTGGAAGGAGGCGCCCCGGGCCATGCGCCTGCGCATCAGCTCGAAGCCGGCGAAGAGGGCGTGGCCCTCGTTGAAGTGGTAGACGTCGGGCTTGATCTTCAGGGCCTGGAGGGCCCGAACGCCGCCGATGCCCAGCACCATCTCCTGGGCCACCCGCTCCTCGCCGAACCAGCCGTAGAGCTGGCCCGTGATCCAGCGCGCCTCGCCGTCGTTGCCCTCGATGTCGGTGTCCAGCAGGTAGAGGCTGTCCACCCCGTGGCTCTTCACGCGCCACACCTTGATGGCCACGTCCCGGCCCTTGATCTCCACCTTCACGGTGACGCCGGTGTCCTCCAGGAAGGGGTGGTCCGCGTTGCGGTAGGCGTCGTAGACCCGCCCCGTCTCCTTGTCGATCATCTGCTCGCCGTACCCCTGCTTCCAGCGGATGCCGATGCCCACCATGGGGAAGCCGTAGTCCTTGACGCCCTTGAAGTAGTCGCCCGCCAGGATGCCCAGGCCCCCGGCGTAGATCTTGAACGAGCTCTCCAGGGCGTATTCCATGCAGAAATAGGCGACCTGCGGAAGTTTCGCTGCCATGTTCGTCTCCTTGCTTATTGGATCTTCTCGAGGAGGACGCAGGCCTCCGCCTGCACCTTGACCGCTCCGCCGGCCACCACGTATTCCTTGCCGGTGTAGGCGTCCTGCACCTTGTCACCGTCCTTGAAGGCGCCCGCCACCGGAATGGAGGTCTCGCCCTTGGCGCCCAGGGCCACCACCACCTTGTCCGCGCCTTCGGCGCGGCTGAAGACGTACGGCGAGGCGCCCAGCTCCTTGTGCTCGCCCCGGGCCACGGCCACGTGGCGCTGCCGGAAGGAGCCCAGCTTCCGCCAGTGGGCCAGCACCTTCTGATCCATGGAATCCCAGTTCATGTCCGAGCGGGTGGCCTGCTGCAGGTCGCCGGGAGGGGTGAAGCCCTCGGGGCGGGCGGTTTCGTCCCCGTAGAAGATCTGGACGGCGCCGGGGCAGAGGAGGAGGGCGGTGCCCCCGTCGATCAGCCGGTCCCGCTCGAAGAGCCGGGTGTCGTGGCTGGAGATGTAGTTGAGCCGGGTGGGGGCATGCCCGGACTCCAGCTTGGCGTACTCCGCGAAGAGCTTGCGGGGCTTGGAGAAGTTCCCCTCCTCGCCCTGGAAGTCGAAGTTGATCATGGCGTCGAAGCCGTGGGGCAGCATCTTCATGGCCCCGGAGCCCCAGTACTCGCCCACCATCCAGAAGGGGGCGTCGTCGATCCGCTCCTTGGGATGGGCGGCCTTCCATTCGGCGAGGGCTTTGGTGGCCTCCTGCTTCAGGGCCGCCCAGGCCTCGGGCTCCACGTGCTTGACCGTGTCGCAGCGGAAGCCGTCCACGCCGAACCGGCGCACCCAGTCCGTGAGCCACTTCACCAGGTAGCCGCGGACGGTGGTCTCGGGGAGGTCCACGGCCTTCGTGTCGGGCTTGTTCTTCAGGAAGGCGGGGAGCTTCACGAACTCCTTGCTCTCCGTGCGGAAGTCCGGAAGGTAGGCGATCTGCATGGTGAGATCGTCCCGCCCGCCGTCGATGTAGCCGGGCAGGCCCGCCCGCACCCAGGCGCGGCCCCACCAGTCGGCGAACTTGAAGGAGTTGTAGTCGATGTAGCTGTGGTACGAGCGGATGGAGGTCTTCTCCCAGCCGTCGTAGATCACGTCGATCTTGTATTCCTTGGCCGTCTGGTGGTCCAGGTAGCCGGGGTGGTTCATGACGATATCGAAGAGGATGCGGATGCCCTGGGCGTGGGCCGTATCGATCATCTCCTTGAGATCGGCCTCGGTGCCCATGTTCCTGTCCAGCACCGTGTAGTCCAGGGCGTAGTAGCCGTGGTAGGCGTAGTGCTTGAAGCCCGCGTTGGCCCCCTGCACCCAGCCGTGGATCTGCTCGTAGGGGGCGGTGATCCAGATGGCGTTGACGCCCAGGTCCCTGAACCAGCCCTCCTTGAGCTTCTTCGTGATGCCCTTGAGGTCGCCCCCGTGGAAGGTGGCGACATCCGCCTTGGGCGTGGCCTCCCGCTTCCGGCCGTAGCTGTTGTCATTGGAGGGATCCCCGTTGACGAAGCGGTCGGTCATGAGGAAGTAGATGATCGGATTGTCCTTGAAGGCGCCGGGCGCCGCCTGGGGGGTGCCGGCCGACAGGGCGGCGCCGGCCAGGGCCAGGGCGAGGGACTTCAGGAGGGGGGAGGCGGAGCGGAGGCGCATGGGGAACTCGCTGTTGCGTAGGGAGGGCCGGCGACGGGGAGGTCGCCGGCCCTGGTCCTTGGTGGAACGCTACTTCATCTCGGGGTGGGCCTTCTTGACGTCGTCAAGGCTGAAGTAGATGACCATGTCGCCCTCGTAGATCCAGGCTTCCTGGTTCTCGAGGCCGTTGAAGGCCATGTCCTTGGCGCCCTGCTCCTTGATGTCGCCCTTGTGGATGATGTAGTTGACCTGGCACTTGGTGCGGGTCTTGAACTCGGCCAGGTCGCGGACCCAGTAGACGCCGTAGGCGTCCTTGCCGGTGGGCATCATGGGGGTGGGCCACTCGACGCCCTCGAGGGGCATGTTGGGGGACTTCCAGAGGTGGATGCCCCACTTCTCGTAGTTGCCGTCCTGGCGGTGGTAGTGGATGGTGACCTTGTCCTTGGCCGGGGCCTGGGCCTGGGCGGGGACGCCGACGGCGAAGGCGAGGGCCACGGCGGCCAAGACCTTGAGGAAGGTTCTGCGGAGGCTCATGTGCTTCTCC
>DATGXY010000180.1:0-13178 GCA_035298525.1 Holophaga sp. | reverse complement strand
CCGGGCCACCTACGGGGAGGGGGAGGGAGCCCGCCGGCTCCGCCGGGCCGGGGAGGCCGCCCGGGACATGCGCCGGGAAGGGATCGGCTTCCGGGCCTCCGCGGTCATCCTGGCCGCCGCGGGCCTCCTCCTGGGCTACCTGGCCCTGGACGTGTATTTCTTCGGCCTGGGGGCCTGGCGCCCGGATCCCACCCGGGTGGTGTGGGGCATCGTGGGCAAGGTCCATCCTCCCAAAGGATCGGGCCTGGGCCGGGTCATGCCCGGCTGGCTGCGGCCCGACGCCCGCAGCGTGACCTTCACCGTGAGCGACTTCGTGGGGGAGACCTCGGGCCGGCACACCCTGGCCGATTTCCGCGGCCGGGTGGTGTACCTGCACGTGGTGGACGGGGACCATCCCATGGTGCGGGAGGCCGGGCCCGCCCTGCGGGAGATGTACCGCCGCCGGGACCCGGCCTTCGCGGGTTTCGTCCTCCTGGTGCCCTCGGGCCGGCCCCTGGAGGACCTGTCCAGCTGGAACCAGGGCTTCCAGTGGGCCATGGAGTTCGCCCCCGCCATCGCCGAGGGGCGGAAGGGGGCGCGGCCCCTGGGGTCCATGGCGGTCTTCCCCATGAACTACGTCATCGACCGCCAGGGCCGCATCCGCCAGGCCTGGGCGGGCTGGAGCGCGGAGCTGACGGAAAAGGCCGTGCGGGAGGCCCTGGCCGAATGACCTGGCACCTGTACCTCCTCCAGTGCGGGCCCTGCATCTACACGGGCATCACCACGGACGTGGAGGCCCGGGTCGCGGCCCACGCGGCGGGGAAGGGGGCCCGGTTCACCCGGGGCCGGGCGGAGCAGCGTCTCCTCTTCCAGGTGGAGGTGGGCACCCGGAGCGAGGCCCTGAGGCTGGAGCGGGCCGTGAAGCGCCTGGGGCACGCCGCCAAGGTGGACCTGGCCGAGGGCCGCCGGGAGCTGCCGGAGCCGGGGAGGGCCGGGGCCTGATCCCCGGCCCATCCGCGCCTCGAGGAGCTTCAGGCCCCCGTTCCCAGGGCCCGGCGCACCACCTCCAGCACCTCTTCCTCCCCGGCCTCCGGGGGGAGGAGGGGGTGGTCCCCGGGCACGAAGGGGCCCACACCGATGAAGGGCACCCCCGCCGCGTCCGCGGCAAACCGGTCATGGGGGCGGTCGCCCAGGTACAGGTGGGGGCCCGGGCACCCAGTCATCGCGTGGCGGATGAGGCCCGCCCGGTCCAGGGCCGGGAGACTGCCCAGGCGCCGGGCCCGGGGATCCAGGCCCAGGCGCTCGGCCTTGAAGTCCAGGATCCGGGGGGCATTGCCGGACACCACCCACACGGGGTGGCCCGCGTCGACCAGCCTGGCGATGGACCTGACCAGCCCCGGGAAGGCCACCGGAGGCGGGGCCCCGGGGGCGAAGGCCTCCTGGAAGGCCCGGAGGCAGGCCTCCTCGTACCGGGCGTAGTCGGCCTCGCCCATGGGGCCGCCGTGGCGGTTGGCGTGGAGCTGGCCGATGATCTCCCAGTCCGTGGAGCCCCGGCAGAGGCGGAGCTCGGCCTCGGAGGGGACGCCGCCCCATAGCCGGCCCAGGGACTGGCGCAGGAGGACGTACCCGCCCCCGAAATGGCCCAGGGTCCCGTCGAGGTCGAAGCAGATCGGCATGGGTCCATTGTGGGGCAAAAAGGGATGGTGGGGCGCCGGGGCGGGCGCTAACCTGAATCCATGCGGTTCTTCAAGGCGATCCTGGCGGCGGCCCTCTCCCTTCCCCTCTCCGCGGCCGGTCCGGCCTCGACGGTCCTGGAATACCGGGTGAAGGTGCGCCTGAGGGAGGCCCCGGCCCCCCTGGAGGGGACCCTCCGGGTGGTCACCCTGCCCCCCGTCCAGACCCGGAACCGGGTCAAGCGGCCCCGGTACGTGGGCTGGCGGGTGGAGGCCCTGCCCGAGGGGCGGTTCCCGGCCTACGTGCGGGCCCGCCTGGAGCGGCTCCTGTACCTGGAGAGCCCGGGCCCGGGCCTCGCGCCCCGGGAGGGGGGCCTGCGCATCGGCAGCCGCTTCTGCCGCTTCTGGCAGGCCCAGACCCCGGCGACGGTGGGGGCCTTCGTGTACCTGGCGGAGGTGGGGCCCGATCTGCTGGCCCTGGCCTACCTGAGCGCCAGCCTTCCGGACGGGGACCTGGCCACGGTGGAGATGCACCTGGAGAAGGCCCAGAGCGGGCCCGGCGCGGCCCCGGCCGAGGCCGGAGGGGCGCTCCTGGCCACGCTCCGCCAGTGGGGGGCCCTCCTGGAGGAGATGCCCATGCAGGAGGAGCGGATCAACTGAGGGACCCGGATGGGCTATCCTGGTTGTTCGGGGGGATCATGGCTTTTCGTGACGAATGCGGCGTCTTCGGGATCTGGCCGGAACCGGAGGCGTCCAGGCAGACCTACCTGGGGCTCTACGCCCTCCAGCACCGGGGGCAGGAGGCCGCGGGCATCTGCTCCCGGGACCAGGGCAGGCTCCACCTGCACAAGGCCCAGGGCTACGTGGCCGACGTCTTCACCGAGGCCACCCTGGACCGCCTTCCCGGGGACGGGGCCATCGGCCACACCCGGTACTCCACCACGGGCGGCAACGTGGCCTCCGCGGCCCACCCCTTCCTGGTGGAGGGACGCTTCGGGCAGATCGCCCTCTGCCACAACGGGAACCTGACCAACACCGAGGAGCTGCGGAACCGCCTCATCGAGGCCGGCCAGGTCTTCAGCAGCCCCTCCGACTCCGAAGTGATCCTCGCCCTCATCAACCGCGCCTCCGCCTCCAACGTGGTGGACGCGGTGGTGGAGGCCCTCCGCCAGGTGCGCGGGGCCTTCTCCGTCCTCATCCTGACCCGGGACGCCTTCATGGCGGCCCGGGATCCCCACGGCTTCCGGCCCCTGGCCATGGCCCGCCGGGGCGAGGCCACGGCCTTCTCCAGCGAGACCTGCGCCTTCGACCTGCTGGGCGCGGACTACGTGCGCGAGGTGGAGCCCGGGGAGCTGGTGGTGGTGGACCGTTCCGGGCTCTCCAGCCGCTTCCCCCTGGAGCGGGTGGCGGCCAAGCCCTGCGTCTTCGAGCACGTGTACTTCGCCCGCCCCGACTCGCTGGTCTACGGGCTCTCCGTCATGGCCACCCGGCGGGACATGGGCCGGCTCCTGGCCAGGCGCCACCCCGTGGAGGCGGACCTGGTGGTGCCCGTGCCCGACTCGGGCGTGTCGGCGGCCCTGGGCTACTCGGAGGCCTCGGGCATCCCCTTCGACTTCGGCCTGATCCGCAACCACTACGTGGGACGGACCTTCATCGAGCCCCGCCAGAGCATCCGCAGCTTCGGCGTGAAGGTGAAGCTCAACCCCGTGCGGGAACTGCTGCGGGGCAAGCGGGTCGTGCTGGTGGACGACAGCGTCGTGCGGGGCACCACGAGCCGCAAGATCGTCTCCATGGTGCGCGCGGCCGGGGCCGCCGAGGTGCACATGCGCATCTCCAGCCCCCCCACCACCCACCCCTGCTTCTACGGCATCGACACCCCGGACCGGGAGCACCTGCTGGCCGCGCGCATGGACCTGGAGGGCATCCGGGAGTTCATCGGGGCCGATTCCATCGGATACCTGGAGCTGGAGGACCTGCAGGCCTGCGTCAAGGACGAGGCGGGCGGATCCTTCTGCTACGCCTGCTTCACGGGCGAGTACCCCGTGACCCCCTCGGGCCGGGGCACGTGCGGATGACGGGGGCCGCGGCAGGTCCCGGCGGCAGGCTCCACGTCCAGTTCGAGGACGGCCTCAGGCTCCTGGCGGCCGGGCTGGCCCTCCGGGAGGATGCGCGCAGCACGGGGGCGGCGGTGACGGCGGCCTGCTCTTCCATCCAGTGCTTCCTCAAGATCCTGGAGGCGGCCAGCGAGCGTCACCTGCCCGATCCCGGGGGGGACCTGGCCCGGCTGCGGGCCCAGTGCCTCGCCCTCCTCACCCTGCGCCAGGACCCCGCCTCCGCCCTGGACCACGCCCTGGATGCGGCCCGCCTGGCCCGCGACGAGGCGGCCCGGGTGCTGGCCATCCTGGAAGCGGTCCCCCGCCGTGGCTGAGTTCCCGATTCTCGCCATCCTGGGCCCCACGGCCTCGGGCAAATCCGCCCTGGCGGCGGAGGTGGCCCGGCGCTTCGGAGGCACGGTCGTCAACGGCGATCCCTTCCAGGCCTACCGGGACCTGGCCATCGGCACCGGCCAGCCCACGGAGGCTGAGCGCTCCGGCGTCCCCCACCTGGGCTACGGGGTCCTGGATCTGGGGGCGGAGCTCAACCCGGCCTCCTTCGGGGCCCTGGTGCGGTCCTGGCTGGAGACGGCGCCCCGGCCCGTGCTCGTCACCGGTTCGGGCCTGTACCTGCGGGGGATCTGGGGCCAGCTCACGGATCTGCCGGAGGTCCCCGCGGAGACCACCGCCCGGGTGCGGGCCTGGGCCGAGGTCCTGGGGGCCCCGGTCCTCCACCGCTTCCTGGCCGCCGTGGACCCGGCCCGGGCCCGGGAACTCCACCCCAACGACCGGTCCCGGATCCAGCGGGCCCTGGCCCTGCACCTGGGCACGGGCCGCCGGCCCTCGGATCTCCTGGCCGGGGCGGGGCAGGGGGTGCCGGAAGGCTGGCGGGCGCTCGTGGTCCAGCCGGGGCGGGAGGCCCAGCGGGTGCGGGTGGCCCGGCGGGTCCGGGCCATGGCCCAGGCGGGCTGGCGGCGCGAGGCCGAGGCCGTGCGGGAGTCGGGCCAGGAGGCGCACCTGAGGCGGCTGCGGCCCCTGGGCTACGGGGATTGGCTGGATGACCCGGCCGGGGCGGGGCCTCGCATCATCCAGGCCACCCAGCAGTACGCCAAACGGCAGGCCACCTGGTTCCGGCACCAGCTGGCGGAGGTGCCGGTCTGGGACCCGGACCGGGAAGCCCTGGAGGCCGCCCTGGGTCATCTGGGCCTTTGAGGTCGTAGGAACCTTTTATCTCCCGGGCCCATGACAAGCGGGTGGGAAAGGGGTCGGTTCGACCACCTATCCTCTTGGAGATGTCATGAACCGTGCTTGCCTGGCCCTCGGGGCCCTGATGACCGTGTGCGCCACCGCCACCGCCGATACGGCGGCCTATCTGACCCGCTGCGTGGGCGCCCCATACCGCCTCCGCCCGGAAGAGATCCCCTTCGCCCAGGAGAACGTGCGCCTGGGCTACCGCATCCTGGGCCAGGTCCTGGCGGGCTCCTACCTGTACTACCCCGACCCCGCCCTTTCGGAGGCCCACACCGCCGCGGTGGCCTGGGCCCTCTTCGATACCGCCGTGGCCAAGGGCCAGGGGTTCGAGCAGGGGGCCTTCGTGGTGGAGGATCCGGACGGCCGCCTCTTTTCCTTCTTTCGGGACAACGAACGTTCCTACCAGCGGCTCTCCAGCCACCTCAAGCCCATGACCCGCCGCACCGGCGTCGCCCACCATGGCCTGGATATGCGCGGGGCCCGGCCGGCAGGCCTTCCGGCTCATCCGGACGCGGGGGAACACGCCCTCCTCCCCGCCCGCAAGCGCACCCTGCTCTTCATCCCCATGCTGCCCGGCCCCGGCATGGGCCTGGACCGGCGCCACCTCTTCCTCAAACTGGAGGACCACGGCCTGGAGGGCCTGGGCGCCTTCATCCGCCACGGCTTCGACTACCTGCACACCACGGTGATGGGCTTCGGGGCCACCCCCCCGGAGCGGGCCCGCAAGGAGCGGGTGGACCCGGCCCTGGCCCGGGCCTACCGCCGGCTCCTGGATCACATCCCCGCCCCCGGGCGGGCCCACCTGACCCCGGCCTCGTACGGGGCCGCCGAACTGGGCGTGCGGGCCATGGTGGCCGAATGGCAGCGCCTGAAGCCGGTCATCCAGGAGGATCCCGCCCTCTTCGACCTGGGCCGGGCCTTCGCCGAGGCTCTGGCCCACAAGCGCTACGATCACCTGGACGTGCGCACCGGGGACGAGGTGATCTTCAGCCGGGCCGAGCTGGGGGCCGCCGTGGAGACCCACCGCGAAGGCGCGGGCCTGGGCCGGGAATGGCTGGAGGACGACCAGGACTGGGAACTGGAGGCCGATCCCGGCCCGGTCCCCGCCTCCCTTCCTCCCCCCGCGCCCAAGGCGGGGTGGGGCGCCTGGGCCGCCTCCTGGTTCTAGTTGGACGGTGGCGGCTCAAGGACGCGCGAAGGAATGTTCCACCTTCGTTCTCCTCCGGGCGGGTCGAAATCCATGATCATCCTTCTCCCTCCAGGGCTTCTCCCCGCCGGGGCACTGCGGTGTCGGCGCCGCTCAGGCGCCTTCCGGATCCACTTGAAGCGCAGCCTGGGTGGGTTGGATAGCCGATCCGTGATGGCTGTCGGCGCGCACCTCACGCCGGTCCACGGCCCTCGCAGCGAGACCTGGCCATGCCGGCGCCAGAACGTGCGAACTCCGGCGTCGACGAACCGGGGCGAAAGGGAGGGACATGGACCTGCCGGCACCCGGACGCCACTGATGGTGTGTCGACTGGACCCTAGAGCCTCGCCCGGGCCTGGTCCCTCAGGGCGGCGATGCGGGCGCGGACTTCGGCCATGACCTCGTCCCGGCTGCCGAAGGTGGTGGGGTCCAGGGGCTCGCCCACGGCGATCACGAACTTGTCGGGCTTCACCAGGAGCCGGCCCGGGGGCAGCATGCGGTAGGCCCCGCCGATGCCCAGGGGCACGATGGGGGTCCCGGCGTCCTCGGCCAGGGCGAAGCCGCCCTTCTTGAAGGGGAGCATCTCCCCGGTGCGGGTGCGGGTGCCCTCGGGGAAGATGACGACGCTCTTGCCGCCCCGGATCTGGCGGGCCGCCTCGGCGATGCTGGCCACGGCCTTCTCGCGGTTGCTGCGGTCGATGAAGATGGTGCCGCCCATGGCCGCGGCCCAGCCCACCGGCACCATCCACTTGAGCTCCTTCTTGGAGATGTAGACGGCGGGGATGGGCAGGGCCCCCATGAGGACGGGGGGGTCGATGATGCTCTCGTGGTTGGCCATGAGGATCACCGGCTGGCTCAGGTTCCGGATGGCCTCGGGCAGGGTCTCCCAGCCCAGCACCTCGATGTGCATGCCGAAGAAACCGAAGACGGACCGGCTCCACAGGGGGGCGAAGGTCCAGAAGCTGCGCTTGGGCCCCAGGAAGGGCGCGGCCAGGATGATGGTGACGGCGGTGAGGGGCAGGGTGAGCAGGCCCCAGGCCGTGACGGTCACCCGCCAGGGCCAGCTGGTCTTCCAGCCTCGCAGGGGGCGCTCCGTCCGCACGCGGCTTCCTGCTAACGCGGGAGGCATCGGGGGAAGAGGATGTGGTTCTCCCGGAAGAGGTGCAGATGGAGGTCGTCCTCCAGGTTCCGCAGCCCCAGGCAGATCAGGCGGTGCAGCCGGGTGGCGCCCTCGGGGACGCGGTAGTCCCCCATGAGGAGGCGGATGGTGTGGAAAAGCTCCTCCGCCACCTGGTGCTCGGCGGAGATGGTGCGGGCCTGCTCGGAGGGGGTGCTGAGGGTGAGGGGGGGCTCGTCACCCTTCTCGATGGCGCGGATGGCCGGGAAGAGGTTCCGCTCCTCCATCTGGAAGTGGGCGGTGAGGTCCCGGGCCAGGGTGGCCAGGTGCACCTTGAGCTGGATGAGCTCGGGCCGGACGGGGCCGGTCTCGGCGAGGGCGCGGTCGGTGAGCTTCTGGAGCCGGGCCAGTTCCTCCCGGGTCCAGGCGTGGTGCGTTTCCACGATGTAGGCGGTGAGCTCGGAAAGGGAGGCCTTCATCCAGTCCCGGGGAGGTTCGGGAGGGTAGGCTTCCAGTTCCCGGGCGGTGCGCTGGAGGTCCAGTTCCTGGGCCGCGCAGGCCTGGGCCAGGGTCAGGGCGGCGTCCTCCCCGGGGTCGAGGCCGAGGCGGATGAGGTGACGGGCCGCCTTGGGGGAGACGGCGGCCAGGGCTTCGAGGGTCAGGGAGGGATCGAGGGTCATGCAGGGTCCGGGTCGAGGGTCATGCGGGGCGTGGTTCCAGGATGGACGGTCGGCGTCCGGGTTTCAATGGCGGAACCTCAGGGCACCGGATCGTGGCCGTGCCCGCCGAAGGGGTTGCAGCGCAGGATGCGCCAGGTGGTGAGGACGCCCCCCTTGAGGGTGCCGTGGCGGCGCACGCACTCCAGGCCGTACTGGCTGCAGGTGGGCGTGAACCGGCACTGGGTGGGCAGGACGGGGCTCAGGGTCCGCTGGTAGGCCCGGATCGCCCCCCGGGCCGCCCAGGCCGTGGGCTGGAACCGCACGGGAAGGAGGGACTCCAGGAGGAGGAAGATCCCGAAGGCGAGGAACGGATGGGCCGCGATGGCGTCGATCACCGGGCGGATCCCCCTCACCGGGCCTGCTCGGCCTTGAACTTCCGCGCCTCCTCCAGGAAGGCGGGGACCAGGTCGGCCTCCTTCACCTTCCGCACGAGGACGCCCTTGCGGTAGATGAGGCCCTCCCCGGCGCCCCCGGCCACGCCCAGGTCCGCGTCCCGGGCCTCGCCGGGGCCGTTGACCACGCAGCCCATGACGGCGTAGGTGACGTCCTCGTGGTTGATCTCGCGCAGGCCCTCCTCGATTTCATGGGCCACCCGGTTGAGGTCGATCTGGACGCGGCCGCAGGAGGGGCAGCTCACCATGTGGAAGCCCCCGCTCCGGAGTTCCAGGGCCCGCAGAAGCTCGTGGCCGATGCGCACCTCCTCGGAGCCCTCCCCCGTCAGGGAGACGCGGATGGTGTCCCCCAGGCCCTCGGCCAGGAGGATCCCCATGCCCGCGCTGCTGCGGATGGTGGCGCCCCAGGGGGTGCCGGCCTCGGTGATGCCGAGGTGGAAGGGGTAGTCCACCTGGGCCGCCAGGAGGCGGTAGGCCTGGACGGTGCGCACCACGTCGCTGGCCTTGAGGGAGATCTTGGTGGCGTAGAAGCCTTCCTTCTCCAGCATCTCCAGGTGGCGCAAGGCGCTTTCCACCATGGCCTGGGGGGTGGCCCCGGCGAACTTCTCCACCAGGTCCTTCTCCAGGCTGCCGGCGTTCACGCCGATGCGGATGGGGATGCCCTTCTCGCCGGCCTTGTCCACCACGGCCCGGACCCGGTCCTGGCCGCCGATGTTGCCCGGATTGATGCGCAGGCAGGCGGCTCCGCCGTCCGCGGCCACGAGGGCCAGGCGGTAGTCGAAGTGGATATCGGCCACGACGGGGATGGGGCTCCGGGCCGTGATCTCGTGGAAGACCTCGCCGGCCTTCTTGGTGGGCACGGATACCCGCACGATCTCGCAGCCGGCGGCCGCGTACTCATAGATCTGCTTGACCGTGGCCTCCACGTCCCGGGTGTCGGTCTTGGTCATGCTCTGCACGGTGATGGGGGCATCGCCCCCCACGGGGACGCTTCCCACCATGATCTGGCGGGTCCGGCGCCGGGGAGCGAGGGGCTGAAGGGGGAAGTCGGGCATGGGATCCTCTGCCAGCGTCGCTGGTGGGGATATTCTAACCCCCTGCCCGGGGTGGACCTAATCCATGAATGGAGGCCGGCTCGAGAGCTCCAGGTCCAGGATGCGCCCCGAGGCGTAGGGCTTGGTGATGACCGTGTGCAGGTTCTGGATCTGGCGGAGCACCCGCGCCGTCTCGCCCAGGCAGCTCCGCAGCTCCTCCAGGTCCCGGGCCGAGGGGGGGGCCGGGGCGTTGATGAGGCGGTCCAGGAGCAGCTGGGCCGCGGCCAGGGGCTGGCTCAGCTCGTGGGCCGCTCCCCCGGCCACTTCCAGGAGGGTCCGGTGGCGCTCCCCGGCCAGGGCGGCCTCCCGCTGCCGGGACAGGCGCACCATCATGCGGAGCTTCACCAGGAGTTCGCTGAACACGTAGGGCTTGGCCAGGTAGTCGATGCCGCCCGAGTCGATGCCGGAGCGCACCCAGTCCTCGCCGATGCGCACTGCGCTGATGAAGATCAAGGGGGTGGCGGCGTTGAGGGGGGTCTCCCGGATGCGGCGGCAGGCCTCGATGCCATCCATGCCGGGCAGGCTAACGTCCATCAGGATCCCCTCGAAGACCTGGCCGGCGCAGGCCTCCAGGGCCTCCGCGGCGCTCTGGGCCATCACCAGCTCGAAGGGCTCGTGGCGGAGCTCCCGGGCGTGCACCTTCAGGTTGCCCAGGAGGTCGTCGACGATGAGGATGCGGCCGGGCCGCTCGGGGGTGGGGGCGTACAAATCAGTCATGGGACTCCCGAGAGAAGGTTAATCCCGGAAGTCCCATGCTGGAAAAAAGTTTTCAGCTACCGCACCAGGTTGAGGACTTCCTGGAGCAGGGTATTGGCGGTGGTGACGACGCGGCTGTTGGCCTGGTACCCGTTCTGGTTGATGATCATGCGGGTCAGTTCCGTGGCCACGTCCACATTGGAGAGTTCCAGGTTGGAACCGAGGACGCCGCCCCGGCCGCCCTGGTTGGCCGCGCCCACGGCCGCGGTGCCGCTGGCCACGGTGGCGATCCAGTTGTTGCCGCCCTGCTTGGAGAGGCCGTTGTCGTTGAGGAAGGTGCTCACGGCCACCTGGGCCATGGGGATGGTCTGGCCGTTGGTGTAGTTGCCGATGATGACGCCGTTCTGGTCCACGGTGAGGCTGTCCACGGTGCCGGCGCCGTAGCCGTCCTGGCTGGTGCCCGAGGTGGTGGAGGCGGAGGCGTAGCTGGTGAGGTAGGCGGTGAAACCGCTGCCCGTGGCGTTGGGCGTGGCCAGGGCCCACTGGGCGCTGACGGGGGCCGCGCCGTTGGTGAAGCCGGTGAAGGTGATGGAGGGGTTGTTGTTGCCGGTGATGGCGGTGGGGGTGGCCGTGGCCGCGCCGCCGGCGGGGATGAAGCCGGTGAGGGCGCCGGTGTTGTCGAACTGGATGTAGGCGGGCACGCCGCCCACGGCGGCGCCGTCCACGGTGGCGGGGGCCGTCACCGCCCACTGCCCGGCGGTGCCCGTGGGCTGGAAGCTGAGGGTGAGGCTGTGGGTCGCGCCCAGGCTGTCGTAGATCTGCACGGTGGAGGTGAAGGTGGAGGTCGTCGCCGAGGCCGAGTTGAGGTTGGCGATGATCTGCACGGTGCGGGTGGCGACGCCGCCGGAGGTGCCGGCCATGTTCAGCTGGATGGGGCCCGGCAGGCCGCCGGGGTTCACGACGCCGTTGGTGGCGTTCCAGCCCATGACCTTGTTGCCCTGGGAGTCGACGAGGAAGCCGCTCTTGTCGATGGTGAAGTTGCCGTTGCGGGTGTAGACGGCGCTGCCCTGCTTGTTTTGCAGGGTGAAGAAGCCGTTGCCCTGCATGGCCATGTCGGTGACGTTGCCGGTCTGCTGGAAGGAGCCCTGGGCGAAGTTGGTGGCCACCGATCCCAGGGAGGCGCCGAGGCCCACCTGCATGGGGTTGCCGTTGCCCTGGGTGCCCTGGTTGGCGATGGCGGCGGCGAAGAGGTCCTGGAACTCCGAGGAGGAGCCCTTGAACCCGGCCGTGTTGAGGTTCGCCAGGTTGTTGCCGATCACGCTCAGCGCGGAAGCGTTGGTGGCCAGGCCGGAGAGGCTCGCGTAGAAGGAAGAATAGAGGCCCATGGCGCGCTCCTGTCAGTTCGAGATGCGGGTGATGTTGCTGAGGGAGTACTGGTTGCCGCCGGCGGTGACCTTCACCTCGTTGTCCACGAAGGAGACGGCGCTGACGGTGGCGGTGGTGGTGGTCGAGGCGGTGACGGAGGATCCGGTGGCGTTCTTGGCGGAGACGGTCACGGTGTAGTTGCCGTCGGGGAGCTGGGTCCCGTTGGCGTCCTGGCCGTTCCAGGAGAGGACGGTGTCGCCGGCCTCCAGGGCGACGGGCCCGAGGGTGGCCACCGTGACGCCCTTGGCGTTCTTGATGGTGAAGGTGGCGTCGCCCGCGGCGCCCATGTTGACGCCCACCTGGGCGGCGCCGCCGGAGAGGGCCACCTTGCCCGAGGTGATCTGGATCTTCTTGCCGATGAGGTCGGCGCTCTGGGCCTGGTAGAGGGCGGAATTCTGGGTCTGGATGCTGGCCAGGAGGTTGTTGGTGTTCTGCTGGGCCTCGAGGCTGGAGAAGGTGGCCATCTGCTGGACCATCTGGGTGGGATCCTGGGTGTTGGTGGGATCCTGGTGCTGGAGCTGGGCCACGAGCAGCTTGAGGAAGGCGTCCTTGTCCAGGCTCTTGGTGGCTTTGCTGGACGTGCTGGACGACGTCGTCCCGTTCGTCGAGCCTACGTTGGCGGTCTGCATGGTCCGGTCCTCCGATGAGGGTTAGGCAGGAGTCGTGCCGTCAGGCGACGATCTCGATCCGGTGCGGGTTTGAGGGCGAAGGGGTCATGGCCGTGGGCGTTTCCTGCCCAACCTCCGCTGCCCGGAACGGCTCAGGGGCGGGGGCCGGGGCGGGAGCCTGGCCTGTCTGCTCCCCCTGGCGGCCCTGGTGCAGGTCGAAGCTGCCCAGGGAAAGGCCCTGATCCCGCAGGGAGGCTTCCAGGGAGGCCCGGTGGTCCTGGAGGAGGGGCAGGGAGGCGGGCTCGGTGGCCCACACCCGGGCGTGCACTTCCGTGCCTTCCACCTTGATCTGGATGCGCACGGTGCCCAGGGATTCGGGGTGGAGCTGGAGATCGGCGGCGGGGGCCCCGGACTTGAGGATCCACCGGATGCTCCCCTCCATCTGGGCGGCCACGGGATTGTGGACCGGGGCCTGGTACACCTCGGCGGCGGGCGCCGCGGCGCGGGCGGGGGCCGAAGGGGCGGCAGGCGCTGCCGCCTGCACCGCCAGCGGATTCGCGTGCTCCGCCGCGGCCTGGGGCAGGGGCGCCCCCTGGACGGCCGGGGCCGCCAGGGCCTGGACCGGGGCGGCCTCCGGGGCGCTTTCCGTCCGGGCATCCTGGGAAAGGATTGCCGGCGTCTCCACCGTGGGCCGGGGGCGGCTCAGGAGTTCGGAAAGGGCGGGCTTGGCGGGGGCCTGGGAGGTCGTCTGGGTGCCCTGTCCGGCCTTGGAAGGGGTCAGGCGCAGGCCCGGCACCTCCGCCTCCAGGGCCGCTGCCGCCTGCAGGGGATCCCTTTCCGGGGAGCCATCCGGCGAGGAGACCCGGAGGGGGGCGGACCTGGCCGGCTTGGGGGCAGGGGCCACGTCCTGGACTTGGATGCCCGGGGCAGGCTTCGGGGCCTCCT
>DATGXY010000179.1:0-5297 GCA_035298525.1 Holophaga sp. | reverse complement strand
CGGCCCGCGGACCTGCGGGACGAGGCCCTGGAGGACCTGGCCCTCCAGGTGTGCCGCCTCCTCCTGCCCTGGAAGGAGACCCGGAGCCTGGTCTTCATCCCGGAGCCCTGCCCCGCCGCCTTCGCCCTCCTGGAGAAGGGGGACGCGGAGGGGGCCCTGCGCGCCGCCCTGGAGGCCCTGCGCCTGGGGCCGCCCCCGGCGCTGCGGGCCGCGGCCTGCTACGACGCGGGGGTGCTGCTCTTCCTGCGGGGGGCCTTCGCCGCCGCCAGCGAACTCCTGGCCGAGGCCCTGGATCTGGAGCCCCGCAGCGCCCTGGTGCGGGAGGCCCACGAGGCCTGCCGCCGGGAACTGGCCCTGGACCGGGCGGTCCGGACCTGATCAGGCCCCCAGACGTCCCCGCACGTGGTTCAGGAGCATATCCATGGCCGTGGTGTTCTCGACGCCCACCGGGACGATGAGATCCGCCCAGCGCTTGCTGGGCTCCACGAATTCCAGGTGCATGGGGCGCACGGACTTGAGGTACTGCTCGATGACGCTCTCGATGCTGCGGCCCCGCTCGGCGGTGTCGCGCTGGATGCGGCGCAGGATGCGGATGTCCGCGTCCGTGTCCACGAAGATCTTCACCTCCAGGTGGGCCCTCAGCTCAGGCAGCGCGAAGAGCAGCAGGCCTTCCAGGAGCACCACCTGGCCGGGGTGGATGGGTTCCTCCCAGCCGGTGCGGTCCGAGGTCTTGAAGTCGTAGATGGGCTTGCGGATGGGATCCCCGTTGCGCAGGGACTCCAGGTGGCTGGCCATCAGCTCCAGGTCGAAGGCGCGGGGGTGGTCCCAGTTGATGGGACCGCCGTGGAACCGGGCCTTCACCACCTCCAGGGGGGCGTAGTAGGCGTCCATGTCCAGGAGCAGGGCGTCCAGGCCCTCCTCCCCCATGCGCCGGAGCAGTTCCTGGGCGATGGAGGTCTTGCCGCTCCCCGATCCCCCCACGATTCCCATGAGCAAGGTCTTGTTCTTCACCGCATCACTCCTTCCCCGCCCCCCAGACCAGGACGGTGCCGTCATTGAGCTTCAGGGCCGAGGGCGCCGCGCGCCGCGTCTTCATGACGCCGGCGGGGCCCAGGGTCTTCTTCTTCAGATCCCAGATCTCCAGGTTCCCGGAGGGCTCGCCGTCCCGGGCGCCGCCCACCACCAGGGCCCTGCCCTTGTCCAGGGCCACGGCCGCGGCGCCCTCCCGGGCCTGGCCCGGCGGGAACGGGGGCGTCCCCGGCGAGGGGGGCGCGGGCTTGAGGGTCTTCAGCAGGGGCTCCAGGTCCTCCCGCCAGCCCAGGGGGGATAGGGCGCCGGTGCGCAGATCCACCAGGTCCACCACGGGGCCCAGGGAGAGGACGCGGCCGTCGGGGAGCTGGGCCAATTCCTTCGCGTCGGCCCTCAGGGTGCCCAGCACGCTGCAGGCGTGGCTCCGGGGATCCCACCGGTCCAGGGGATCGCCGTAGGCGCAGGTGCCCAGCACCAGGAGACCGCCGTCCCCCAGGGGGACGAGGATCGGCGCCAGGTAGGGATTGGCGAGGCGGCCCGCGGGCCTGCCCCCGGGCAGGTCCAGGGGGCCCGCGGCCCGCAGCACCTGGCGGCCCCGCTCGGGCAGGAACCAGCCTTCGGTCCAGCCCAGGCCCGCGCCCGGCCCCAGGTCGGGGCTGCCGTCCACGGTGATGCTCTCCTTGGCGGGGTCCAGGATTTCCCGGGCGGCGACGGAGGTCTCCCCATCGGCCCCGACGCCGCCGAAGAGCACGACCCGGCCGTCCTCCAGGAGGGAGGCCTGGTGGCGCGCCCGGGGGAGCGGAAGGCGGGACCAGGAGGAAAGGCTGGACCACTTGGGATTGAACACTTCCACGGGCAGGTCGCCGCCCGGGGCGGGCTTGCGCCCGCGGATCCTCGCGTCGGAAGGCCAGCCGCCCAGGATGGCCACCTTGCCCTCCTTCAGGCGCAGGGCCCGGAAGAAGATGCGGGGCCGGGCCAGGGTGGCCTTGCGGGAGGTGGACTTGCGCCCGTCCCAGGCGTGGATGGCCCCGGAGGCGCCGTCCACGAGGACCACGCGGCCCTCGTCCAGTTCCACCGCCTCCGCCGAAAGGCCGAAGGCGGCGTCGGGCAGGGCCCGGAAGGCCGCGGCGCCCTGATC
Organism: Holophaga sp.; assembly: GCA_035298525.1. Taxonomy (GTDB): domain Bacteria; phylum Acidobacteriota; class Holophagae; order Holophagales; family Holophagaceae; genus Mesoterricola. The sequence goes on along the minus strand of DATGXY010000179.1, from coordinate 3,130 downwards.
CAGCACCTCCGCGGGGGCCGGGGGTTCCGTGCCCCCCACGAGGAGGAGGCGGCCATCCTTCAGCAGGAGGGCCCGGTGACCCTGGCGGGGCCGGGTGAGGGCCGGGCCGGGGCTGAACCGCCCGGTGGCCGGGTCGAACCATTCGGAGGTGGCCGTGCGGGCCGTGCCCCCGGTGACGAGGACGCGGCCCCCCGGCAGGAGCGTGGCCTGGAAGTCGGCCCGGGATTCCCCCATGGGACCGATGGAACGGCCCCGCCCCGTGGCGGGATCGATGCGCTCCCCGGCCGCGCCCGGCGCGGGGAGGCCCGGATCGGCCTTCAGGACGGGCGTTCCGGCCTTGGCGGGGGCCTTCCCGGCCCTCGCCGGCTTGGGTGGCGCCGCCACCGCGCACAGGGATGCCGCGAGGCAGATCGCCGTCATCACGAAACCCATGCGCGCCCCCTCAGTCCACGGGCCGGTAGATGTTGTCCCGCTGCCAGGGTTCGAAGCCGGCCCCGCGCACCATGCGTTCCATCTCGTCGCGGTTGACGGAGTAGCAGGTGCCGGCGGCGCTCACCACGTTCTCCTCCAGCATCAGGCTGCCCATGTCGTCGCAGCCGTAGTGGAGGGCCATCTGCCCCGTCTTCCTCCCCATGGTCACCCAGGAGCTCTGGATGTGGGCGAAGTTGTCCAGGTAGATGCGGGCGACGGCGATCGTGCGCAGGTACTCGGCGTCCGTGGGCCGGGGCACCTTGCCCTCCCACACGGTGTTGCCGCTCTGGAAGGGCCAGGCCGCGAAGGCGGTGTGGCCGCCCCCGTTGTCCCTGGCCAGGGCGCGGTCCTGCTGCTCGCGCAGCACCCGCAGGTGCTCCACCCGCTCCGCCAGGGTCTCCGTGATGCCGAACATCATGGTGCCCGTGGTCTTGATGCCCAGGGCGTGGGCGGCCTCCATGACCTCCAGCCACTTCCCTGGCCCCCCCTTGAGGGGGGCGATGCGCTTGCGGATGCGCTCCACGAGGATCTCGGCGCCGCCCCCGGGGATGCTGCCCAGGCCCGCGTCGCGCAGGGCCGAAAGCGTGCCCTCCAGGCCCAGGCCGCTGAGGCGGGCCATCATCTGGATCTCCACCGGGCTGAAGCCGTGGACCCAGATGCCCAGGCCGCGCAGGAAGGAGACCAGCTCCAGGTAATAGGACCAGGGCAGGTCCGGATTCACGCCCCCCTGCAGGAGGAAGCCCGTGCCGCCCACGGCCTTCGTCTCCTCCGCCTTGCGCCGGAGCTGGTCCCAGGTGAGGACGTAGCCGTTGGCGCCCCCCGGCTTGTGGTAGAAGGCGCAGAAGGTGCAGTAGACGTTGCACACGTCCGTGTAGTTGACGTTGCGGTCGATGACGTAGCTGACCCGCCGGGGGTCGTTGTGCCGGTCCCGCACCGCCGTGGCGGCCGCGGCCAGGTCCGGCAGGGAGCCGTGCTCCAGGAGGTGGACGGCCTCGTCCTCGGAGATCCGTCCGCCGGCCATCGCGCGGTCCAGGATGGCGGCGGTATCCAACAGGGCCTGCTCCACGGCTAGACCTTGTAGCCCATCACCGCGAGGCAGCGACGGCACACGCATTCCTGGCCCTCCACCCCGTGGGCGAAATGATCGACCGGGAAGGCGTTGCGGCACTTCTGGCAGACCTGCTTGGGAACTTCCACCTTCTCGGCGGCGGGCGCGGCGGCGGCTTCGGCCATGCTTTCCTCCAACCCGTCCAGGATAGCAGGGCGGGCGGCGCAGGCTACGCCGGTTCAAGACTTATCGATCCTTTAATCACGATTAGGTCAATAGCTGTTAATATGGTCTGACCACTTGACCGTATGCCCCACGCCTCCCTTTCCATCTTCCCCGTGACCGAGGTCCGCAACCTGCGCTTCCAGTGCAGCGAGCCGGCCCTGCACTCCCATCCCTTCCACCAGGTCTTCATCCTGACCGGGGGCGGAGGCAGCCAGACCATGCACGGGGAGACGACGGTCTTCACCGCCCCCTGGGCCCTGGTGGTGCCCCGGGGCCAGGAGCACCTGTTCATGCCCACCGCGGACGCCGCGGGCTGGAGCCTGGGCTTCACCGAGGAGTTCCTGCCCGCGGGCACAACCCTCCTGGTGACCAACGCCTTCCCGGGCGGCGGGGTCTCCCTGGGCAGCTGCGCCATCGCGGACCGGCTCTGCGCCATCGTGAAGGTGCTCCACGAAGGCATGTCCGATCCCGGCGCCTTCTGCCCCACCGCCCAGTTCCACCTGGTGGCGGCCTTCCTGCAGATCCTGCACCAGGCCTGCCAGGTGCAGCGCCCCCAGGACACGGGCCTGGTCCAGGCCGACCACCTCCTCTTCCAGCGCTTCAGCCGGCTCATGGACGAGGCCTACCGCTCCCGGTGGGAGGTCGGCCGCTTCGCCCACGAACTGCGGTGCTCCCAGCGGCGCCTGGCCAGCATCTGCCAGCGCATCCTGGGCAAGTCCCCCCACGCCGCCCTGGAGGAGCGCCGCATGATCGAGGCCCGGCGGCGCCTGGCCCACGGCCTGGACAGCATCCAGGCCATCGCCCAGGACCTGGGCTACGAGGATCCCTCGTACTTCGCCAAGGCCTTCCGCCGCGTGGTGGGCCAGAGCCCCACCGACTACCGCAACACCCGCGCCTCCATCTCCGCCCCCGCCCAGGGCGTCTGAGACCCGCGCACGCGGAGGGAAGCCTCCCCGGCCGCCGCAAATGTGCCGGTGGGTGACCATAAATTACCCGTCACCCTCTCCCCGGCCACGCCCGTTCGCGTGGGGCGGGCGGGAGTCCTTGTAAATCAAGCATTTGTATCTCCTCCCCTTGGGCCCCGAAATCACCGGAACTTTTCCGCTCCATCCCTGGGCCCGGGGAATTCGAGAACTTAGTATCGAATTCATCCGAAAGACCGCCCGGCGCTTGCCTGGGCGGAAGAACCCCCCTCAAACCGGGGCGGGCCATCGGCCTGCCCAAACAAGGAGCCCCCATGCGCACGCGAATCACCCTGCCCCTCCTGGCCGGCCTGCTGGCTGCGGTCCCCGCCTCGGCCCAGGACAAGGCGAGCTTCAACATCTACGGCACCCTCATCGCCTACGGCGAGCACGTGGAAGCCACGGGCGCCAGCCGCTCCGCCGC
>DATGXY010000178.1:0-3319 GCA_035298525.1 Holophaga sp. | reverse complement strand
GCCGAGGCCCTCCAGGCCCGGGGCCTGGACGCCGTCTACTTCGCGGGGGGGGACTTCTACCGGGTGCGCTTCGGCGACTTCCCCAGCCGCGAGGCCGCCAAGGCCCGGGCCGAGGCCCTGCGCGCCGCCGGCGCCATCGAGACGTACTATCTGGTGGCCCCCCAGGAGCCCGTGTTCGCCCCGGCGCCCCCCGGGGACGAGGCGGGCCTGAGGGCCAACCTCGTCAGGACCGCCCGCAGCTACCTGGGCGTGCCCTACCTATGGGGCGGCACGACCAGCAAGGGCTTCGACTGCAGCGGCCTGGCCATGGCCGTGTACCGCCTCAACGGCCTCATGCTGCCCCGCAGCAGCCGGGACCAGTACGAGGCCGGGGAGTCCGCGTCCCGCCTGCGGGCCGGGGACCTGGTCTTCTTCGCCACCGGCTCCGGCGGCGAGGCAAGCCACGTGGGCATCTACATCGGGGACGGCGCCTTCGTCCACGCGCCCAGCCGGGGCCGCAAGATCAGCCGATCGAGCCTGTCCGATCCCTATTGGCGCGAACGCTACCTGGGCGGACGCAGCTACCTGGGCTAGGGACAGCACCGTCGGCCTTGGCCTCAGGGAGACGGAATCCCGGCGCCCGTGGACGCCGGGATCGCCGGTTCCGCGCAGGCCTCACTTCTTCTTCGGGGCCTTGCCCTTCTTCGCCGGGGCGGCCTCGCCCTCGATCCTGGCGTCCGTGATGACCACGGGCGTCTCGGGGCGGTCGCCCGGAAGGGTCTTCACGGCCTTGATCTTGTCGATGGTCTCCATGCCCTCGACCACCTTGCCGAAGACGCAGTAGCCCCAGCCGTCCTGGCCCGGATGGTCCAGGAAGGGGTTGTCCACCACGTTGACGAAGAACTGGGCGGTGGCGCTGTGGGGTTCCCGGGTCCGGGCCATGGCCAGGGTGCCGCGCACGTTGACGAGGCCCTTCTCCTTGGCCTTCTGGGCCTCGTTCTTCACGGGCTTGCCCGTGGGCTTCTCGATCCCCGCGGGCGTCATGCCGCCGCCCTGGACCATGAACTTGGAGATGACCCGGTGGAAGGTGGTGCCCTTGTAGTGGCCGCTCCGCACGTAGCCCAGGAAGTTCTTCACGGTCTCGGGGGCCGCCTCGGGATCCAGTTCCACCTTGAAGGCGCCCAGGCTGGTGGTGAAGGCGACCTTGGGGTTCGCGGCGAAGGCGGAAAGGGCCGCGAGGGCCAGGGCCAGGGCTCGGATGCGCATCGATGTTCCTCCTGTCGTCCCCACTATGCCCCAGGGACGAAGGCTCCCGCAACGTCCCCCAGGGATCCGCGCAGGGTGGCCATGGGCAGGTGCCCCGCCCGCCGAGCCGCCTCCAGGGCCAGGGCGTCCTCGAAATCGACGCCGGCCTTGAAGCGTTCCGCGGCCGCCAGGGCCACCGCGGGATCCTCCACGACCAGGTCCCGGTTGTCCAGGATGCGGTCCAGGGCCGCGCCCAGCTGTTCCCGGGTGCAGCCGTAGCCCCCCTCCAGGACCCGCACCGTCTCGGCCAGGACGACGAGGGAGATCCACACGGGGCCCTCCCCCCGGATGAAGGCCTCCGCGGCGGGGGCGCCGGGGCCCCCGGCCAGGGCGGCCACGAGGAGGGAGGCGTCAACGCTCCGCATGGCGCCGCCTCATCCGTTCCTTGACCCCCGCCAGCAGTTCGGGCCCGGTCTTGTGGAGCACCCCCTCCTGGAGGCCCAGGACCGTGGCCACGTCCCCCAGGGAGTAGGCGCCCACCTTGCGCACGACGAGCTGGCCGTCCCGGCCCTCCCAGTCGATGTAGTCCCCGGGTTGCAGGCCGAACCGGCGCATGACCGCCGCGGGCACGGACACCTGTCCCTGCGCCGTGATCCTGGACCGAGCGAGAGCCATGGCACACCTCGTGGAGGTTCCCAGTGTATCCATTAAAGGATTAATGCAATGTCTTTTTTGCTACGCTGGCTCGGCAAAGGGGGAGGTTCCATGAAGATGCGCACCCTCGGACATTCAGACCTGCGGGTCTCCGCCCTCGGCCTGGGCTGCATGGGCATGAGCGAGTTCTACAAGGGGGCGGAAGAGGCCGAATCCATCGCCACGATCCACGCGGCCCTGGACCAGGGCCTGAACTTCCTGGACACGGCGGACATGTACGGCCCCTGGCGCAACGAGGAACTGGTGGGACGGGCCATCCGGGGCCGCCGGCACCAGGTGGTCCTGGCCACCAAGTTCGGCAACATGCGGGGGGAGGACGGCGCCTTCCTGGGCGTGAACGGCCGCCCCGACTACGTGAAGGCCTGCTGCGACGCCAGCCTCCGCCGCCTGGGGGTGGACGTCGTCGACCTCTACTACCAGCACCGGGTGGACCGCACCGTGCCCATCGAGGAGACCGTGGGGGCCATGGCGGACCTGGTGAAGGCCGGCAAGGTGCGCCACCTGGGCCTGTCGGAGGCCTCCCCCGCCACCCTGCGCCGGGCCCACGCGGTGCACCCCATCTCGGCCCTCCAGACCGAGTACTCCCTGTGGACCCGGGACCCCGAGGCGGAGATCCTGCCCGCGTGCCGGGAGCTGGGCGTCACCTTCGTGGCCTACAGCCCCCTGGGCCGGGGCTTCCTCACGGCCCGGTTCCGCACCCCGGAGGACCTGCCCGAGGGCGACTACCGCCGCAACTCGCCCCGCTTCCAGGGGGAGAACTTCGGCCGCAACCTGGCCCTGGTGGCCGAGGTGGAGCGCCTGGCGAAGGAGAAGGGCGCCGGGGCCGGCCAGCTGGCCCTGGCCTGGGTCCTCGCCCGGGGGGAGGACATCGTCCCCATCCCCGGCACCACGAAACGGTCCCACCTGGCCGAGAACGTGGCCGCCCTGGACCTGGAGCTGTCCCCGGCGGACCTGGCGGGCCTGGATGCGATCCTGCCCCCGGGGGCCGCCGCGGGGCTCCGCTATCCGGAGGCCACCCTCCGGCACGTGAACGGGTAGCATAGGCTTCGAGGAGGCGAACCATGCGCATCGGCGTCCTGACCGGCGGAGGCGATGTCCCCGGCCTGAATCCCTGCATCAAGATGCTCGTCCAGCGCGCCATCGAGGAGGGCTTCGAGGTCCTCGGCATCCGGCGCGGATGGGCCGGGCTCCTGGAGTACAACCCCGACGACCCCGAATCCCACTTCAAGTGCGTGATGACGCTGGACAAGCTGAACACCCGCACCGTGGACCGCACCGGCGGCACCTTCCTGCACACCAGCAGGACCCATCCGGGCAAGGTGCGCCTGGCCAAGGTGCCCGACTTCCTCAAGCCGCAGATCGGCCTGGACCAGGAGGGCCC
>DATGXY010000177.1:0-4796 GCA_035298525.1 Holophaga sp. | reverse complement strand
GGGAGGGCAGGGAGGCCCCCATGGCCTCCAGGGCCTCGAGGCCGTTGCGGGCGTGGCGGGCCTCCAGTCCCTGGGATTCCACGAGCCGGGCCAGGGCCTCCCGCGCGAAGGGGTCGTCCTCCACCAGGAGCACGGAGGCCGGGCCCTGGCCTCCCGCCCTGGCCTTGAGGACCGCCAGGAGCCGCGCGGGGGTGACGGGCTTGGGCAGGATATCCGCGGCGCCCAGGGCCAGGCCCCGGCTCCGGTCCTCCGCCATGCCCAGGAGCACCACCGGCACCGCGTGGGTGGCGGGGTCCTGCTTGAGGCGCGCCAGGAGGGCCCAGGGATCGCCCCCCTGGAGATCCAGGTCCAGGAGGATCCGCCCGGGCAGGGCCCTGTCCAGGCAGGCCCGCGCCTGGCCGGCATCCGAGGCGGAGTCCATCGCCACCCCGTCCCGCTCCAGCTGGGCGCCCAGGTCCTCCCGGAGCGCGGGGTCGGAGGTGACCAGGAGCACCGGCGCGCCCGGGGGAGGCGCCGCCGGCCCGGCCCCGTCCTCCCGCGGCGGGGAGGACAGGGGCAGGACCGCCGTGAAGGTGGAACCCTTCCCGGGCTCGCTCTCCACCGTCACGGCGCCCCCCAGGAGCTGGGCGAACCGCCTGCAGATGGCCAGGCCCAGGCCGGTGCCCGCGTACTTCCGGGTCGTCTGGGAATCGGCCTGGATGAAGTCCTGGAAGACGCGGTCCATCTCGTCGCGGGTCATGCCGATGCCCGTGTCCCGCACCTCCAGCACGAGGCGGGGCGGGGCCTGGAGGACCCCCACCCGCAGGCGCACCTCGCCGTCCTCGGTGAACTTGGCGGCGTTGCTGAGGAGGTTGCAGAGGATCTGCTCCACCTTCTTGGCGTCGGAGAGGAAGGAGCCCGGGGCGGGCCCCACCTCCACCACGTAGCGGTTCCGGTTCTTCTCCACCAGGGGCCGCACCAGGGAGGCGACGCGGGTGAGCAGGTCCTGCAGGTGGACCTCCTCCACGTTCACCGTCATGCGCCCCGCCTCGATCTTGGAGATGTCCAGGATGTTGTCGATGAGCCCCAGCAGGTGGGCCCCGGCGGTCATGATGCGCTCCAGGTCCCGCACCTGGCCGTCCTGGCCAGCCTCCCGGGCGTCGTCCCGCAGGAGCTCGCTGTAGAGCAGGATGGCGTTGAGGGGCGTGCGGAGCTCGTGGCTCATGTTGGCGATGAAGGCGCTCTTGGCGCGGTTGGCGTCCTGGGCCGACTCCGTGGCGACCATGAGCTGGGCGTTCACATTGACGAGGTCCTCGGTGCGCTCGGCCACCTTCGCCTCCAGGTCGTCCTTGGCGGCCATCAGGCGCCGGTCCCGTTCCTGGATCTCGGTGAGCATGAGGTTCAGGGCGTCGCCCAGGGTGCCCAGGTCCCCCTGGTACCGCTGGGTCACCCGCAGGGAGTAGTCCTTGCGCCGGCTCACCTCCCGGGCCACCTCCACGAGGCCCAGGATCGGCGCCGAAAGGTAGCGCCGCAGCCACCGGGCCACGGGCAGGGTGAGGAGGAAGGCGGGGACGGCGGCGACGAGGCTGATGGCCAGGATGGCCCAGAAGCCCTCCTTCAGCTCCGCCCGGGAGGAGCGGATGACCACGGTGCCCAGGATCCGGTCCCCCCGGCGGACCTGCCTGGAGGCCTCGATGCATTCGGGGCGGAAGACGGCGCCCTCGGACGGGGGGATCTCCAGCGCCTCCCCGCCGCCGGGGCGGGACCAGGACGCGAGGCGCTGGCCATCGGCGGTGAAGGCGTCGGCCCGGAGGATGCGGGGGTTCACCGACAGGGAGGCCAGGGCGGCCTCCGCCTCGTGGGCGTCCTGGAAGTCCAGGGGGCCGGTGAGGGCGATGGCCGCGCCGCCGGCCTGGGCCGCGAGGTTGGTGACGACCCATTGCCGGATGGCCCCCTGGCTCACCACCATCATGGAGGCGACGAAGGCCACGAAGCCGCAGGCCTGCAGGGCCGAGATGCCCAGGTTGAGGCGGTGGGTGAAGTGCCAGCCGCTCCTCATGAGGCCTCCACGATCCTGCACCGGGTCAGGAGGTGCGCGCTGAGCCTGAGCCCGGCCCGGCCCGCCGCCTCCAGATTGGCGTCGAAGCGGATGCGGTCCCCGGCCTCGGCGAAGGAGAGCATCACCCCGCTCTCGGCCAGGCCCGGCGCGTCCCCCACCGTGAGGACGGGCCTGCCCCGGAGGCGCTTCAGGATCTCCGCCACCTGGTCCTCGTCGGCCTGGCAGATGAGGAGGATATCGCAGGTCTCCACCTGGAACAGGTTGCGCAGAGGCCGCAGCTGGACATTGAGCCGGTGCCCCTCCGGCGTGGCCAGGAAGGCCCGCAGGGCCGCGGAGACGGAGGAGGATCCGTAGACGCCCAGCACGACGGGGCTCCCGGGCCGGCCCTGGGGCCAGGTGATGTAGTCGGCGAGCCGGGCCGCGGCCTCGGCCTTGCGGGTGGAGGGATCCTTGGCCGGGGCCTGGGCGAGCAGGGCCGGGACCAGGAGGGGCGGGAGGAACGGGGCCCGCATCAGGGCCTCCAGGCGAGTTGCAGGCCCACTTCCCGCCGGGCGTACCGCACGAGGGTGGCGTTGAGGCTGGCGTCGTTCCCGGAGGGGCTGGACCGGCGGAGGGCGTTGGATCCGTAGGCGCCCAGGCGCAGGCCGGAGCCCAGCCTCCGGCTCACGTGGAAGTCCAGGATGAAGGAATCAGGCGATTCCCCGCTGACCACCCCGTTGTCCACCCCCCACCGGTCCACGGCGCCCAGGTGCCGGCCCGCGGCGTAGGCGTCCCAGGGGCCCTTCCGCCACCGGATCCAGGCCGACGCCTGGATCCGGGGGGCGTAGGCGGTCTGGTGGTCGGTGGCCGGATCGATGAAGCGCATGAAGGCGGAGGTGAGGCCGAAGGTGCACCCCGGCAGGATCTCCCCCCGGAGGGCCAGCTCAAGGCCGGTGTTGACGGCGCCGTCGCGCCGGTTCAGGTACTGGGCCTGGGCCTTGGGGGAGGCCGGGGTGACGGCCTGGTAGATGAGGTCCCGGAAGGCGGTGCGGAAGAGGGTCGCGCTCCCCGTGATCCTCCCCACGGCCTTGCGCCAGCCCAGTTCCAGGTTCTCGGCCTTCTCGGGCCCGAGGCCGGGGGAGGGGTTCATGGCGTAGGGGAAGATGGGGGCGTCGTAGGCGGAGCGCTTCTCGAAGAGCTGGGGGGAGCGGGTGGAGGTGAACCACCCGGCCCGGAGCACGGAACCGTCGCCCAGGGTCCAGGCCAAGGCCAGCCGGGGCGCCAGCCGGGAGCCGCCCAGGGTGTCGTGCCCCGCGCGCAGGCTCGCGGACCAGGTCAGGGCCCCCCGGTCCCAGTCCACGGAGGCGAAGACCCCCGAGGCCGATTCGCGCTGGATGCCCTGGAAGCCCAGGAGCAGGGACTGGTCCGCCCGGATCCGGCACCCGTCCGCGCCCAGCACCAGGTGGAGGCCCTCGTCGGGATCCAGGGAGGCCTGGAACGAGGCGCCCGTCCCCGTGTAGGCCACGTAGTCGTGGGGGCCGGCCAGGGCGGGGTCCAGGGCCCTCAGGGCCGCCACCGCGGCGGCGGAGAGGGCGCTGCCCGGGATGGGGGTGGGCGCGCCGGCCCCCAGGGTCTCCACCACCCGGTGGACCTTGAGCTCCGTGCGCACCTGGGCGCTCCAGTCCCGCTTCCAGCCGGCCTGGGCCAGGCCCTGGGTGGAGGACTGCCAGGAGACCCGGTACAGGGGCGGGAAGCCCGGAGCGCCCCCCTCCGCCGTCTCGGGATCGAAGGTGCGCCGGCCCCAGGCGGCGTAGGCCCACAGGGAGCCGTCCACCACGCGCCATTCCGGCCGGAGGAAGAAGGACTGGCCGTGGGCGCGGTTGTCGGGAACGTAGGCGTGCCCGCCCCGGATGTCCACGTAGGGGTCCTTCAAGGGCCGCACGGACCAGGCGCCGAAGCCCCCCGTGAGGTCCAGGTCCCCCAGGCCGGCGGAGGCGAAGCCTTCGCACCGGAAGGTGCCGTTCTCGGCGGTCCCCGCCCGGGCCGAGGCCCTCACGCCCTCCCGGGCCCTGCGGGTGGTGATGAGGATGACCCCCTGCTGGGCGTCGGCGCCGTAGAGGCTGGAGGCGGGTCCCCGGATCACCTCGATCTTCTCCACGGCCTCCACGGGCACGGGCAGGGCGCCCAGGTCCGCGGCCCCCTGGACCCAGTTGAACAGGGGCACGCCGTCCAGGAGGATCTGGGCCGTGCGGGGCACCGTGGCCCCCACCCCGCCCCGGATGCCCACGCGGGTGAAGGCGGTGTCCCCCTCCCACACCTGGACGTTGTTGAAGTACTTGAGGAGGTCCGCGATCCGCCAGGCCCCGGTGGCGGCGATGCGGTCGCGCTCCACGGATTCCACGGCCTGGGGGCTCACGAAGGCCTTCTGGAGGCGCAGGGCGGCCCCCTCCACCTTCGTGTTGAGGATGGCGTCGAGGGGATCCTCGGCGGGAGGGGCCTGCTGGGCGTTCGCCCAGGCTCCCGCCAGGGCGGGGACCAGGATGAGGCGCTGGAGCCGGGCGCGGACCACGGAGGCCTCCGGAGGAGCCATGCTGGGATGAGAAGCTGATGAATTATGCCAGCAAAGGTCATGTTTGCCGCTGGGACCTTTGGACTGTTCAACCCTTCCCAACGCCTATACCATGTCTCACGAGGTATCCCCCCACCTGGAGTCCCCATGCAGCGAAACGCACTCCTGGCACGGCTCGTCGCCGGCGCCCTGATCCTGGTTCCCGCCTCC
>DATGXY010000176.1:0-5676 GCA_035298525.1 Holophaga sp. | reverse complement strand
GCGTCCATGCCCTCCTCCTCCAGTTCCCGGGCCAGGGCCGCGGCCAGGGCCAGGACCGCGTCCTTCTCCTGGAGCCCGCGGGGGCCCCGGGCGCCCAGGTCCTCGCCGCCGTGGCCGGGGTCCACGAACACGACGGGACGGGAGCCCTCCCCGGGCCCCTTGGGGGTTTGGGCCGGAGCCAGTAGGCTTGATAGAAGCAGCGGAATGATTCCGTGGAGTTTCAAGATGGCCCAATCCGTCAAAGGCACGCGCGATTTGTTCGGCAAGGAACTCGAGTGGTTCCAGCGTATCGAGGATACCGCAAGGCGGGCCTTCCACCGGCACGGCTACCGCGAGATCCGGACCCCCATCCTGGAGGAGATCGAGGTTTTCAAGCGCAGTGTGGGGGAAAGCAGCGACATCGTCCACAAGGAGATGTACGACTTCAAGGACAAGGGCGGGCGCCACGTGGCCATGCGGCCCGAGAACACGGCCGGGGTCGTGCGCGCCGCCATCCAGCACAAGTTCCTGGACGCCAGCGATCCCCAGCTCCTCTACTACATCGGCCCCATGTTCCGGTACGAGCGCATGCAGGCCGGCCGGTACCGGCAGTTCTGGCAGATCGGGGCCGAGAGCTTCCAGGTCTCCACCCCCGAGTCGGAAGCCGAGAGCCTTGTCATGCTCTATGACTTCCTGCGGGAACTGGGGCTCGAGCACCTCTCCTTCAGCATCAACTCCGTGGGCACCCCCGAGTGCCGCCCGGCCTTCCACGAGGCCTTCCGGGCCTTCTTCGCCTCGCGGGAGGAGCGCTTCTGCGGCGACTGCCACCGCCGCATCGCCGAGAACCCCCTGCGGGTCCTGGACTGCAAGAACGAGTCCTGCCAGGCCGCCCTCGAGGGCCACCCCGTGATGGTGGACTTCCTGGACCCCGCCTCCCGGGACCACCACGAGCGCCTGAAGGCGATCCTGGTGGAGCTCGGGCTCCCCTTCACGGAGAACCCCCGGCTCGTGCGGGGCCTGGACTACTACACCCGCACCGCCTTCGAGGTGCTCTCCTCCGACCTGGGGGCCCAGTCGGCCCTCCTGGGCGGGGGCCGGTACGACGGCCTCGTCAAGCAGCTGGGGGGTCCCCAGGTGGCCGCCTTCGGATGGTCCATCGGCCTGGACCGGCTGGCCATGCTCATGCAGCAGCTCCACGGCGACGGGGAATCCCGCGCCCTGCCCATCCTCGTGCCCCTGGGGCCCGCCGCCACCCTCAAGGCCCTGGGCCTGGCCCGGGAATGGTGGGCCCAGGGCGCCGCCTTCACCCTGGAGACCCGGGGGGCGGCCCTGAAGAAGGCCCTGACCACGGCGAACCGGGTGGGCGCCCCCCTGGCCCTCATCCTGGGGGACGGCGAGCTGGAGCGGGGAGAGATCGCGGTGAAGGACCTGGCCGCGGGCACCCAGGAGGCGTGGCGTCTGGAGGAAGTGCCCGTTCGGCTCATGGAACGGGCGGTCAAAAAATAAATTAATATTGCAATTCATAATTGCGAACCCCGGGTTTCCACCGCCCGGGGTTTTTTGTTGGGTTATGAATAAAATAAATAATTATTGGGCTGAAGGTGAAATTTATAATATAGAAAATTTGACCATGAATTCGAAGGGATTTTCGATGGAAGGCCCTGTGGCGCTTCTCTTTAGGCCTCGATGCGGCTTGGCGCGGGGAAGCCCGTCTTTGACCTATCTTGTTTGTTTATTTTAGTTGAATATCGCCGTAAGCCCAGCGGCGGCCATCGAGGGGGGCGTGCGGACCAGGAGCGGGGAGGGGCCGGGGGAGCATGAGGAAAACAATTGAATGAAAGTTTTATTGACAGACTTGCTCTTTGAATGATAATTCCATAGTTCGGTCCCCTCACAGCCGGGAGGTCAAGGAAATGTCCCACTCATCGGAAATTGGTCTGGCCATCTCCAATGTCGGCATGCTGATCGTGGCTGCGCGCCGATCCATCCGCCAGCTCGTGGCCGCCAAGGTGGTCCCCCTGGACCTCACCCCGCACCACTTCTGGATGCTGCTGGTGATCGCGCGGGCCGCGCCCCTCTCCCTCGGGGAACTGGCCCGGGCCATGTGGATGGACAATCCCACCATCTCCCGCATGGTCCAGCAGATGACCCAGCGCGGCTACCTGACCGTGGGCCCCGATCCCAATCACGGCCGGCGCATCCGCATCCGCCTCACCCCGGAAGGGGTCGCCCTCTGCGAGCGCCTGGAGGGCATCGGCGAGGGACTCCGCCTGCAGGCGGAGCAGGGGATGACGGAGGAGGAGACCGCCACCCTCCGGACCCTCCTTTCCAAGTACATGCGCAACCTGGACGTGATGGTCGCCAACGATCTGCCCGGCATGCCCATCCGCGCCCAGCACAAGGACGAAGATCCCGGCTCCCTCTCCTCCGCGGGGTAGAAAGCGGACGACCGTGCCTATAATGGGGGCCTCCGCGAGGCCCCCATGTTCATTCATTCCCGGTCCCTGGCGATCCTGGTCCTCCTGGCCGGCCTGCCCCTACCGGCCCATCCCCGGCATCGCCAACCGGCAAACCAAGCGGAAGGGCAAGCCATCCACCGGGTGGAGAAGCTATCCGATCACGCCTACGCCATCTACGGCCAGGGCGGCAACGTGGGGCTCTTCCTCACGGAAACCCACGCGGTGCTCGTGGACGACCAGTTCGAGCGCCTGGCCCCGGGCCTCCTCAAGGCCATCCGCTCGGTCACCGACAAGCCCATCCGCTACCTGGTGAACACCCATGCCCACCCGGACCATGTGGGGGCCAACCTGGTCCTGGAAAAGCAGGTCATGGCCATCGTGGCCCACGCCAATGTGCGCCGGCGCATGGTGCTGGCCCAGGCCCGACTGGACCACGCCCGGCAGGGGGGGCTCCCGGAACTCGCCTTCGGGGAGGAGGATCCCAAGGTGCGGGCCCGCCTGGATATCCACCTGGGGAAGGCGGAATTCCACCTGCTCCATGTGGGGCCCGGGCACACGGACGGAGATGTCATGGTCGGCTTCCCGGCGGAGAAGGTCATCCACATGGGGGACCTGTTCTTCAACGGGATCCTGCCCTACATCGACACCGCCAACGGCGGCAGCTTCGAGGGGCTGGTGGAACAGATCAACCAGGTCACCGCCTGGCTACCCGAGGACGCCCGGGTGATCCCGGGCCACGGTCCCGTCTGCGGCAGGAAGGAGCTTCTCCGCTACCGGGACTTCCTCCGGGCCGTCCAGGCCCATGCCAAGGCCCGCCCGGGCCTGGACCCCAAGGCCCTGGCCGCAGGCTTCGACCGGGAGGCCTGGGCGGACTGGAAGCCCCTGCCCAACTTCGTTTCCTGGGAGAACCTCTTCGCCGTGGCCACCGGCCAGGGCCCGGGGAGGGACCCCAAGCCTTGAGCGGAAGGCCTCCGGGTGCGATCCTAGAAGGCTATGAAACTCGATACCTTCGGCGACTTCCAACGCACCCACCGCAACGGCGACCTCCGCATCGGGGACGCCGGGAAGCGGGTCCGCCTCCTGGGGTGGTGCAAGCGCATCCGCAACCTGGGCTCCCTGGTGTTCCTGGACCTCCGGGACCGCTGGGGCGTGGTGCAGCTCGTGGCCAACGAGACCGAGGTCTCCCCCGAGCTCCTGGCCCGCCTCAAGGCCGTGCGCGGCGAGTTCGTGCTGGGGGCCGAGGGCGTGGTGGCCGAGCGTGAGCAGAAGAATCCCAACCTGGCCACCGGCGACATCGAGGTGCGCCTGACGGATCTCCGCATCCTCAACACGGCCCAGACCCCGCCCATCCCCGTGGACGACTCGGCCGAGGCCAACGAGGACCTGCGCCTGAAGTGGCGCTTCCTGGACCTGCGCCGGGAGAGCCTGCAGCGCAGCATGCTGCTCCGCAGCCAGGTCTCGCAGATCGTCCGGAACTACTTCCAGAAGAACGATTTCATCGAGTTCGAGACGCCCATCCTGGGCAAGTCCACCCCCGAGGGGGCCCGGGACTACCTGGTGCCCTCCCGCGTGCACCACGGCGAGTTCTTCGCCCTGCCCCAGTCCCCCCAGCTCTACAAGCAGCTGCTGCAGGTCGCCGGCTTCGAGCGCTACATCCAGATCTGCCGCTGCTTCCGCGACGAGGACCTGCGCGCCGACCGCCAGCCCGAGTTCACCCAGGTGGACGTGGAGATGAGCTTCGTGCGGGCCCAGGACGTGCAGGACATGATCGAGCCCCTGCTCGTGGACCTGGCGGCCCTCGTGGGCCGCAAGGTGGAGGCGCCCTTCCCGCGCCTGCCCTACCGGGACGCCATGGAGTGGTACGGCTCCGACAAGCCCGACACCCGCTGCCAGGTGCGCATCCAGGACGTGACCGGGGTCTTCGCCGAGAGCGGGTTCAACCTCTTCCGCTCCGCGGCCGAGAGCGGCGGCCAGCGCCGGGTCCGGGCCCTCTTCTTCCGCAGCGAGCTGGCCGGGGCGTACAGCCGCAAGCAGCTCGACGAGCTCCAGGACGTGGCCAAGCACCTGGGCGCCGGCGGGCTCCCCTACGTGAAGTGGGGCAAGGACGGCCTCTCCTCCAGCTTCCGCAAGTTCATCGACGACGGCCTCGAGGCCTCCCTGAAGGCGGCCCTGGGCGTGGACGGCGAGGGCCTGGCGGTGTTCGCCGTGGGCCCCGACGACCAGACCTCCAAGGTGCTGGGCGAGATCCGCCTGCGCCTGGCCCGGGCCCTGGAGCTCATCGACGAGTCCCGCTTCGAGTTCCTCTGGGTGGTGGACTTCCCCCTGCTGGAGTGGAGCGAGGAGCACCAGCGCTTCGTGGCCTGCCACCACCCCTTCACCAGCCCCCATCCCGAGGACCTCCACCTGCTGGAGACGGATCCCGGCCGGTGCCGGGCCCAGGCCTACGACGTCATCCTCAACGGCTTCGAGCTGGGCGGCGGCTCCATCCGCATCCACGACGCCGAGACCCAGTCCCGCATGTTCAAGGCCATCGGCTTCTCCGAGGAACTCGCCAACGAGCAGTTCGGCTTCCTCCTCAACGCCCTCTCCTACGGCGCCCCGCCCCACGGCGGCATCGCCCTGGGCCTGGACCGGCTCGTCATGCTCCTGGTGGGCGCCAGCAACATCCGCGAGGTCATCGCCTTCCCCAAGACGGCCCAGGCCCGCTGCCTCATGACCAGCGCCCCCTCGCCGGTGGATCCCCGCCAGCTGAAGGAGCTCCGGATCCAGATCGAGCAGGCCCAGCAGTGGCGCGCCGGCGTCATGTACTTCGAGAGCGTGCCCGCGGAGTACCAGGCCCCCCTGGGCGCCCTGCGCACCCTGGCCGCCGCCAACGCCCCCACCTCCACCAGCACCCTGGTGCTGGACGGCGAGGTGGTGAAGGTGGAGACCACCCGCATCCCGGGCATTTGATATTCCGTGGGGGGACCGCCCGCTCCCTGCGGTCGCTCTGTCATGAAAATAGGTGTATCTGCTGGCAAGTAACCAGCTATGAAACCGGTTCGAAAGGTTCGAGCGTGACCTTGTAGCCGAGTCGTTCGAGGTCCGTGACCCGCTTGTTCTTGATCCTGGCCTGGACTTTCTTGGACATGGGCTTGGGGATCGGCTCCTTGTATTCGGTTCCGGCCGCCAGGTTTCCGTAGATGATCAGGGCCAGCTTGTGGGCGATGGCCATTCGGGCTTTCTTTTCCTCGGAATC
>DATGXY010000175.1:0-4444 GCA_035298525.1 Holophaga sp. | reverse complement strand
CCCCCGCCTCCATGCGCAGGCTGATGGCCTTCTCGGAGCGGGCCTGGGCCTCCTCCAGGGTGCGGGCCAGGTCCGCGGGATCCAGGTGCTCCAGGGCCCCCAGGGGGAGGACCAGCTCGCCCCAGAGCCAGGAGGGGGGCTCCCCGTCCTGGGCGGCGCCCAGGCCCGGCAGTTCCCACCCGCTCCCCGCGGGGGCGGGGGTCCATGCGATCCAGCCCTTGCGCCAGGCCTGGCCCAGCTCCCCATCGGGGACCCTGCGGTCCTGGAAGGAGATGCGCCCCGGTTCCCGCACGAGGGGGGCGAAGGCCTCGTCCCGCACGTGCAGGGTGAGGCCGGGGGTCTGGGTGAGGATCTTCCAGCACCCGGCCCGCACATCGGGGGGCAGGTCCTGGAGCCAGGCCACGGGGGCGTCCCACAGCAGGCCGAAGCCTCCGGGCAGGAGTCCAGCGAGGCGCACCAGGGCCCCCATGCCCTCCCAGGGGGCGGAGGCGAGGCTCCAGGCCTGGTCCAGGGCGCGCACGCCCCCCCAGCCCGCGAACGGGGCGTCCTCGGCGGTGAGGAGGAGCCAGCCGCGGCCTTCCGAGCGCCTCACGGGAGGCCTCCGGCCGGGGCGAAGCAGGGGCGGCCGAAGCCGCCGGGGCGGATGGCCCGGGGCCAGGCGCCCCTCAACCAGGTGGCCGCCTCCCGGGCGGCTTCCACGGGGGGGCGGCCCTGGAGGCGCAGGGCGAGCCAGGCCGAGGCCAGGGCGCAGCCCGTGCCCCGCACATCACCGGGCAGGCGGGGGCTCTTGCCCA
The DNA here is from genome assembly GCA_035298525.1 of Holophaga sp. Classification (GTDB taxonomy): domain Bacteria; phylum Acidobacteriota; class Holophagae; order Holophagales; family Holophagaceae; genus Mesoterricola. Next base: position 3,650 of record DATGXY010000175.1, on the reverse strand, counting down.
GGCCCCGCACGCCGGCGAGGGTGATCCACAGGTCCTCCACCTCCCCGCCACCGGCATGGCCGCCCTTGAGCCACACGGCCTCCGCGCCGGCCTCCAGCAGGGGCCGGGCCAGGGCCGCGGGGTCCGATTCCGGCGCGAGGCCGCTGAGGGCCGCGGCCTCGGGGCGGTTGGGGGCCACCACCCAGCCGCCGGAGCCCAGGAGGGCCCGGGCGATCCCGCGCAATCCCTCGGGTCCGTGGAGACCCACCCCCGAGGTGGGGGCCTGCACCGGGTCCCAGATGCGGGCCGCGGGGCGGTGGCGGTCCAGGAAGGCCGCGACGGGGGCCAGGGCGGAGGGGGGCAGGGCGCAAAGCCCCACCTTGACGCCCCAGGTTCCGCCCAGATGGGGGGCAAGGGCCTCCAGGGCCGGCAGGGGGTCCCCGGGGGCGTGGATGGCCAGGCAGGCCTCCCCGTTCTGGATGGTGGCGGCCGCCTCCACCGCCATGGGGTGGACGCCCAGGGCCGCCAAGGTCATGACATCCCGCAGGATCCCGGCCCCGCCGGACGGATCCAGCCCGCCCAGGCAGAGGGCGGCAGGGGCGGCGGCTGCGGCGGCGTCGTTCACCAGCTAAGGATACTCAGACTTTCCGGTGGGGATCGATGATCTCCACGATGCGCAGGCCCAGGGTGTCCTCCAGCACGGTGACCTCCCCCCGCATCACGGGCCGGCCCTTGCACAGCACCTCCATGGGCTCGCCGGCGCTCTTCTTGAGCTCCACCAGGGAGCCCACGTCCAGGTCCAGCAGGTCCCGGATCGTCATGGTGGCGTTGCCCAGCTGGATCTCCAGCTTGAAGCGCGTGTCGATGAACGGCATGAGCTCCGCGATCACGTTCTCGAACGTGACGACGCGGTCGGTGTCGAGCCGGTCACTGCGCTTGGCCATGGGGTGATTGTCCGGAAAGGGGGGCTTCCGTCAAGAAACGGACGCCGGAAGGGGGTTCGCAAGGGCTGTGCCAGCTACTGCTGGATGGCCCAGTCCACGATGAGCACATCCTTGACGGGGGGCTTGAGGGCCTTGCCGCTCTTCTTGGCGGCCTTCTTTTCCTCCTCCGAGTGCCGGTTGGCGAACTTCTCGTTGAGCTTCTCCTTGATCTCGGTGCGGATGCTTTCCCGGGTCTCCAGGTCCATGGCGGCCTCCACGGTCTTGCCGGAGATGCACTCCAGGACGATGGCGCGGATGATGCTGCCCTCGGCGGTGGGTTTGTCGCTGGCGGCGGCCTTGCCCAGGTCCCCGCTGCGGAACAGGATGTGGATGTCGCACTTGAGGAAGGCGTTCTTGCGCCCGTCCAGGTTCACGATGAGCCGGTTGAGGGTCATGACCGGGGCGCCGCCGCCCCCGCCGCCGTGCTCACCGCCGCCGCCGTGGGCCTCCTCCTCGTCGTCGTCCTCGCCGGCCTTGCCGTGCTTGGCCTCCTTGCCGTCCTTGCCCTCTTCCTTGCCCTCGGCCTTGGCGCCCTCGGCGGTCTCGGCGGCCACCGCGGCCTTCTTGGCGTTCATGGACTTGAGGAAGAAGAAGGCCCCGCCTCCCAGCAGTAGGACGAGGACGAGCCCGATGCCTCCGAAGATGATCAGCTTCTTCATATGCGGTTCCCTCCCGGATCGGCCCGGTCTTTGGACATGATTCTATCGGAAGGGCGGCCCCGCGGCCTGAATCCGGGATGGGAAACCTCGCCTTCCCGGTCCCCCCCGGGTAGGCGGCCAGCATTCCCGGGGTTTTCAGGGGGGCTTTTTCCCCAGAAGGCCTGGGGAGGGGAATTTCCGGATATGTCCAGCTTGGAGACGATAAAAGTCCCCTTTTGCACACGAAAATGTGCAGGGGACAAAAAACGAGCGGCCCGGAATCCGGGCCGCTCGGGGGGTGGGGCTGGTCCTACTTCTTCTTCTTGCCGCCCTTGCCGTTGACGTCGTCAGCGAGCTTCTTGCCGGGCTTGAACTTGGCGACCTTCTTGGCGGCGATCTTGATCTTCGCGCCGTCGCGGGGGTTGCGGCCGGTGCGGGGGCCACGGGTGGCGACGGAGAAGGTGCCGAAGCCCACGAGGGTGACCTTGTCGCCGGCGCGGAGGGCGGCGGAGACGCTGGCGATGATGGTATCCAGGGCGGCGGCGGCCTTGGACTTGTTGATGTCGGCCTTCTCGGCGACGGCGCTGATCAGTTCAGCCTTGTTCATGAGAAACCTCCAAAATGGGGAGTTGTCTCCCCGGTGAAGTGAAAACGGTGGGAATGGGGATTGGGGGGTCCCACCGGTGCTTGGTTTTCAAGGGATGCCTGGGCTGAAACCCTTGTGGATTCTAGTGTTCAACTAAACTACCAGCAAGGTAGACCTCGGATGTAACCGTGTCAAGCCTTTGCGAGATTTTTTTTTAGGAGACTGGCCAGGGGTGGCCTTCTACGAGAATCCCCCCCATCCGGATCGGCTCCAACAGGGGCTCATAACCGCAACGGGGAATGCAGATCCCCTGGAATAGCGCCTCCGGGACGGGGGCGGGGGCCGGGAATCGCTGTACCAGGGATCGCAGGGAGGGCCGCACGGGGGCGCGGTAGAATGCCGGGATGAGCTTCCCCTACCTGCTGAGATGCGCATACGTGGGCTCCGGGTTTTCCGGATTTCAGGTCCAGTCAACACTTCGAAGCGTCCAGGGGGACCTCCGCGACGCCCTCCGGACCTTCGATCCCGGGGCCCCCATGCCCCAGGGCACGGGCCGCACGGACGCGGGCGTCCATGCCCGGGCCCAGGGGGTGCTCGTGCACATGACGCGGGAATGGGACCCCTACCGGCTCCTGGCTGCCTTCAACGCGCACCTGGAGCGTGATGTGAGAATCATGGACGCCCGGCCCGCGCCGGAGGGCTTCTTCCCCCGGGCCCATGCCGTGGCCAAGCGCTACGTGTACCGGGTCCAGGAGGGGCCGGCCGAGGATCCCTTCCTTCGGCCCTTCCGGTGGCACGTGCACGGGGCGGAGCGGCTGGACCGGGCCGCCATGGCCGAGGCCGCGGCGGCGCTGGTGGGCCGGCACGATTTCTCCACCTTCCGGCACCACGAATGCGCCGCCACCTCCACGGTGAAGCGCATCCACGCCATCCGCCAGGAGGGCGTGGGCCCCTCCCTGGACCTGGTCTTCGAGGGCAACCGCTTCCTCATGCACATGGTGCGCATCATGGCCGGGACCCTGGTGGAGGTGGGCCGGGGCCGCTTCCGGGCCTCCGACATGCCCGCCATCCTGGAGGCGAAGGACCGCCGGCGGGCCGGGATCACGGCCCCCCCGCACGGGCTCTGCCTGGAGGAGGTGTGGTTCCAGGCCCGGTGGAGGGTCGGCGAACCTTCGCCCTGGCCCGAGGAGGAGTAACCTGGAAGGATGCGCATCGCACTCCTCCAGCTGAACTCCCGCCTGGGCGACCCCGAGGCCAACGGCCGCGCCCTCGAGGCCGCGTACCGCGAGGCCGTGGAACGGGGCGCGGACCTGGTGCTCTCGGCGGAGATGGCGGTGGGCGGGTACCTGGCCGAGGACCGGCTCTGGGAATCGGGCCTGCGCCACGCGGTGGTGGCCGAATCCGAACGCCTCGCGGCCCTGTCGGGTCCCGTCCCCCTCGTCCTGGGCACCTGCAGCCCCTCCC
>DATGXY010000174.1:0-13637 GCA_035298525.1 Holophaga sp. | reverse complement strand
CCCCCCCTGGGCCCGGCCTCCCGCAACGGTCAACCGGGCCAGGACCAGGTGTCCGCCCTTCACGAAGAGGGGTCGGATTCGCCCCTCCCCGCTCAGGACGAGGGTCCTGTCCCCGGGGCCGAGGATGCGGAGATGGCCCCGGATGGGGGGCAGGGGCCGCTCCAGCCGGATGATGGGGGAACCGGCCCTCTCCCCCAGATGGAAGGCGATGCCACCGATTCCATCCAGGCCGGCCAGGCTGTCCATGGCTTCCCGGAGGGTCCCCGGGCCGTCATCCTCCAGGCTCGCCACGAGGCGCAGGTGGTCCACGGGTTGGAGGAGGATGGGCCCGGGCCCCTCCACCCGGTCCAGGGTTCCGACCCGCACGGAATAGACGCCCGCATCCCCAGGCTTCACGGCCGGAAGATGGAGGATGGAGCCCTGGAAGGCGGGCAAGCGGACTCCGTCCTTGAACCAGGTGAAGCTCCAGCCGGGGGGAACCTCTCCACCCCCCCCCGCCTGGCGGACCCGCAGGGTGGCCCCGGATCCGATCCTCGGCATGCCCAGGGCCGGCCCTTCCAGGAAAAGCACGGCCCGGGGCCGCTCCTCCCGGGAGGGGAAGCATCCCGCCAGGCATACCAGAAGGATCAGGGGCAGGATTCGAAAGGCGCTTCGGATTCCAGGGTTCATTAATGGTAAATCACGGACTTCCCACTATAGGCCGCAACAACCGCCCAGGCAATATCACACACATCATGTTCAATTAATTAATCATTGACAGGTTTTCATGCCCACCTAGATTTGCTTATGCAGTCAACCCAACTCCCGAGGGCAAGCCCATGAGAATCCCCTATCTGACACGCCTAACGGTCGGGCTCATTCTGGCCTCCCCCCAGGTCTACCTTCATGCGGACAAGGAGACCACCAGGAAGCAGGTCCAGGCCATGTACGACACCCTGGCCACGCTCATGATCCCCAAGCCGGAAAAGGACGGAAACGGGAAGCCTGGGAAGGTCAAGACCATGCTCGTCCTGGCCAACCCGGCCCTGAGCATCTCCGAGGCTCCCCCGGCCCAGGCGGCCTCGAGTTCGGGCGACAGTGACGACGACGGTGATTCAGGTTCAGGAGGAGGCTCCGATGACGCCATCGCCAAGTACCAGTCCACCTACTACATCATTGCGGATCGGCTGATGGAGGCGGTGCCCCAGTACAACCCCCGGGGGAACAGCACCCTCTCGGCCACCATCTACGAGAACATTCTCAATCATTCCACGCTTCGTTCCGCCAGCAACGCCTACACGGACGCGGAACTGGCCAATTACATCAATGCCTGCATCCTGGTGAACGGGGAGCTTCCCAGGAATCCGGACGGAAGGAGGATGACCGAGGAACAACTCGCCGCCCTCAACGCCAAGCTTCCCCAGGAGCAGAAAATCCCCCTCCCCACGGATGATGACCGAGCGAACAACAAGAAGGCGTTCAAGGCTTGGCTTCACGCCAAGGCAGTCTATAACGCCAAGTCCCAGGACTACCAGATGGCCCTGCGGGACAAGTCCAAGGGCGCCAGCAATCGATTCGGCAAGGCCTCGAATGCATGGAACACGGCCCAGGATCAATGGAGCGCCCGGAAGGGGGACACCACGATGTACCAGGCCGCGCTTGAGACCATCCGGACCTGGAACAACGGAAGTCCAGCGGTCTGGTTCTACAGCCTGAACCAGACCAACAACGACTACCCACGCATGGACGCCCGCTATGGCGGCGCGAAACCCGTCGTGTTCATCCCCGATGTCCTGGATTGGAATCCCCACCGGTCCGATGGGGGTTCCGGTGATGACAGTGCGGGTGATGGCTCCTCGTCGGGGGGCGACGGATGGTCCAAGTTCAGCTTCTCCGACCAGGACTACAGCAAGCACCAGGAATCCCACAATTCCAGCACATCGGCCTCCGCGTCCATCAGCTACGGCGGTTTCGATGGCAACGCGTCCATCACCAAGACCCACATGGACGCAAGCGATCTCACCAAGAACAACAGCTTCGCCCTGTCCATGGAGATCAAGCGGGTGGATATCTGGCGTCCCTGGCTGGATGACAACGTCTGGAACAACCCCGCCTGGCAGCCAACCAATGGAACCGCATTGTATGGAAAGGTCATTTCCTGGGGCGATGTGATCCTCAATGGAATTGACAGCGCCGCCAATCCCCTGCCCCTCGCCCCCCTTGTGCCGACCACCTTCATCCTGGCCCGGAACATCACGTTGAGTGTGAAGTCGGCCACCACGTTCAACAGTCAGGAAGAGGACACCCTCTCGACCGCGGTCAGCGCGAGTTGGGGCCCCATCAGCTTCTCCTACGACCACCAAAAAAAGTCGGGCAGCGAGGACCACGACAAGAAGAGGAACAAGGTGGAATTCAGTTCCAAGGGGGTCACCCTCCTGGGCTTCGTGGGCGAAGCCCTGGACCGGTCGCCCTACGACTCCCGAGGAAAATAGCCGGCCGCTGACCCCACCCAAGCCCGCCCCATGCCCAGTACAACCACCCACCAAGGGAGCCCTGGTTCCACGGCAAGGAGGCGGGAGGGAACCTCCGCCCTGGCGACGGCCTTCCTGCTTGCCATGGCCACGACGCCGGCGTGGTGCCAGGCGTCTGGGGCCAGCCTCCTGGATAGGGCCCACGCCAAGATCGCCGCCTCCTTTTCAAGGCCAGGCACGCGATTCCTGGTCGTGAGCCCGGCCATGGCCCTGGATCCGGATCCGGATGCCGCCCAGCGGGATTTGGATATCCTCGCGGACCAGATCCCCAGGGTCGCCTCCATCTACGCCCCCTCGGGAAGCCGGGCCTCCACCACGTACGCCCTCATGCTGGGACAGGAGCCCAGCGCATTCGTCCTCCAGAGGGACAGGCAATCGGCACTGGAAGCCACGCGTGCCATGTATGATGCGCGCAGACCCGGCAGGCTGACCCCCGAATACCAGGCCTACCAGGACCTCCTGCAGCGGAAGGTGGAAGCGGAGGATGCCCTCCTCACGGCCCAGGTGGAGGAGGCGGCCTCGGGAACACCCGTTCCAGCCGGCCTGGCTGCGGAGGTCCAGCGCCTGGCCCGGCTCCTGGAAGAGCCTGCCAAGCGGTTCCAGCCCCTGGAAAGGGCCCTGGACAGGGCCAACGATGAGCATATGGCCGCCCGGTTCTACCGGGCCAACCAGAAGCTGGAGGGCGCCTCGGCCGATGGCGCCCCTTCCGTGGTGGCGACCCCGCCTCCGGAGGCATGGTCCTCCCAGGAGGGATGGATCCCGTGGAGGTTCTCCGCCAAGGACCTGCCCGTTTCTCCCCCCTTTCCCTCCAAGGGCCCTTCCCCCTCGGGCCGGTCCACGGAGGTCCCAGGCACCTTCCTGGCCACGCTCACGATCGGCATGGACATCAGGCGGGTGACCTTTGCCCGGCCCTGGATGGACCTGGGCCTGTTCACCAGCGGATTCTGGCGGATGCGGCCATCGGCCCCCTTCCCCCTCCTTTCCTCGGGCCAGCCGGACTCCCCTTCCCCCGGGCCCATGCCCTGGCGCATCGATGGCCTGCTCCTGGCCCGGAACCTCCAGATCCACGGCGCCTGGGAGGACCCTGCGGATCCGCGTCTCCTGGCGACGGCGGGCCTCCTCCCCTTCACTCCCCGGGGGCCCGGGACCCTCGTTCCTTCCCCGGGCCCGGCCGAAGGTTCCCTGGTCCTGCGCGCCCCGGGCATCCAGATCATCGGACTTTTCTGCACCCTCCTCCCCCGTTGCCCCGATCCTGATCCCCGCGCCTTCCGCATCCCCGAGGCCGTCCATTGAACCCAAGGCCCGTCCCCGTTGCCATCCTCCTCCTCGCCGCCCCCGCCCTTCTCGCCCAGGGTCCGGCCTACAGCCTCGCCGTGCAGGACCAGGACGTGAAGGTCGTCCTGAAGGAACTGGCGCGCCGCTCCGGCATCACCCTCGTTTTCCTCCCCGGGACCCCCTCCCAGCTCATCACCCTGGACTTCAAGGCCCAGCCCCTGGAGAAGGCCCTCGCCCAGGTCCTGCTCGCGGCGGACCTGGACTACCGGCTCGTGGACGGGGTCTACAACGTGGGGCTGGTGGTGGACCTGAACGTGCGCTTTCCCATGGAAGGCGAGAAGGAACTGGACGCCACCTACCGGTGCCGGCGCGTGGCGGCCTCCACCCTGGCCGACACCCTCTCCAAGGTCCTGCCCGATCTCAGGATCACCGCCGGCCCCACCTTCCTGACGCCGTCCATGGACGGTTCGGGCGGTTCGGGCGCGGGGGACGACCAGCTCAAGGTGCTGGGGGCCACGGACGGCGCCCTCAAGACCCACGACGTGGTCTTCTCCGGACCCGCCCGGATGGTGCGCCGGGCCCTGGCCCTGGCCCAGAAGTTCGACCGGCCCCGGGCCCAGGTGCGCCTCACCGTGAAGATCCTGCGGGTGAGCAACGAGAACACCCGGGACCTGGGCATCGCCTGGATGCCCAGCCTCACCTTCAACGCCAACGAGCTCTCCAACGGCACCAATGGCCCCTCGGGAGCGCCCTCCGTGGACGGCATCCGCCTGGGCAAGTTCACCCACGCGCCCCTGGCCGTGCAGGCCACCCTCAACGCGCTGGAGACGGCGGGCAAGGTCCGGGTGCTCTCCAAGCCCACCCTCACCCTCCTGGACGGGGAGCGCAGCTTCGTGCTCAGCGGCTCCCGGGTGCTCTATCCCAAGTTCACCGGCAAGGACCAGAACGGCCAGTCCATCTATGACGTGGGGGAACTGAAGATCGGCGTGTACCTCCAGGTGGGCGTCCAGGTGGGCCTGGACAACGACATGGTGCTCACCCTCTATCCCCAGGTGTCCCAGAAGGGCGAGGTCCTCTCCACCCCCAACGGCGGCCAGTATCCCGAGATCAAGACCGAGGAGGTCCAGACGACGGTCAGGGCCGTCAGCGGCGAGGTGCTGGTCCTGGGCGGCCTCCTCCAGGAATCCAAGGAGCGCACCTCCACGGGCCTGCCCTTCCTCAGCCGCATTCCCCTCCTGGGCCGGCTCTTCGGATCGGTGGAGAACAGCCACACCCGCAGCGAGCTGATGATCGTGCTGACCCCCGAACTGGTGGAGGTGACCCTGCCCGAAACCAAGGTGGACCTGACGGTGGAGGGCGCCTGAGGGGCCCGGGGGGCCTTGGTATAATCCCCGGGAGGAGACGCGATGATCCGCACCCTGGAAAGCCTGGCCTGGCAGGAACGCATGGGGATCCGGGGGGGCCAGGGTCCCGCCCGCTGCGCCGACTACCTGAAGCTCGGCGACATGGCCGGGATCCTGAGCGCTGGCAGGACGGTCCTGGAACCCGGCTCCAGCATCGGCGAGCACGCCCACCCCGACACCGAGGAGTTCTACCTGATCCTGGAAGGCCATGGGACGGGGATCCTGGACGGAAAGCGCTTCCCCGTGGGCCCGGGCGACCTCTATGTGCTGAAGGCCGGCCAGAGCCACGGCCTCGTCAACGATTCGGACGCGCCCCTGGCCTTCCTGGGCGTCCTCACCCGGAGGACCGCGGAGAAGGCCTGAGGGGATGGGGTGGCGGCCCTTGCCAGGAAGTATTAATTAATAATACTTGAAGCAGAATGGAAAACACCGGCCTCCTCCATCGCTCCGCCCCTTGATGGTCCCCCGCTCCCGCCCCTCCCGCATCGCCGCCCTTGTCCTTCTCCTGGCCACCGGGGCCCTGGCCCAGGACCGCATGGAGTGGGTCAACGCCTCCCCGAATCCCTGGACCCTGGCCGTGGTGCTGGGCACCCGGGAGGGCCGGGGCACGGTGGTGGTGCAGGAGAAGTTCTCCGGCCGGACCCTCCAGAAGCTGCGGGAGGCATCGGACCGGTTCAACCTCCGGCCAGGGACCAGCTACATCCTCACCTTCCAGCGGGAGGAGGGCATGTTTTCCCGGAATTTCATATTCCAGGATGGGGGGGGACGCCACGTTGAATATTGTATTTATAACGAATACAAGCCGTCCAAGCAGTTGACCGTGGATCTCGTGAACCACCGGGTCGGCATCCAGGCCAACCTCGTGGATCCCAGCCACCTGGAGGCCAAACTCCGGAACGCCATCGCCGTGGAGGGGGAGCTGCTGATCATCCACCCCCCGGATCTGGGGTGGAATTCGCTGTTTCCCCACTTGGCCAAACCACTCATCGAATCCGCCCGCCTGTTCGATAAGTAGTGTTTTTACAGCCTATTGACCTCATCGAGTCCTGCCCCTAGGCTTCAGACAGGGCCGGTTTCCTACAAGCCAGGAGGCCCCGGTCCCCTTCCCCTGGAGGTTCCCATGCGCCTTTCCCCCCTGCCCGTGATCCTATGTTCCCTCCTCGCCCTCCCGGCCTTCGCGGAGGAAGGGGAGGAGGGGGCCGCCTGCGCCCCTGGGCCCGCCAACCATGCCCGCCACCACCGGGTGGGCGCCTACGCCCAGGTCTCCCCGGAACTGGACCTGGTGAAGGAGGCCCACGCCTACATGCAAAGCCACCTGGCGGGCTTCGAGCTCCTCCCCGCGACGGAGGCCTTCACCCAGGTGGTGGCGGGCCTGAACATCCGCTTCACCTGCCCCGTGGTGGGGGAGGAGGGCCCATTCAATTGCCAGTTCGTCGTCTTCCGGGATCTGCGGGGGCGCCTCCACTTCACTTCGGCCTCCCGCCAGTAGGCTCCTTGATCACCTGTCCATGATCGTCTCCCAGGCGCCCGCCTTGCGCGGGCGGCTTTCTGGCCTCCGCGAGCCCATCGTCCAGGCGCTTGCGCTCCACCCGTTCGAAGCGCCGGGTGCGAAGGAAGGCCCCCACCACCAGCTGGTAGACCTCATCGTCCGGGTTCTCCAGGCGGCCGCTGGCGGCGCCGTGCAGGGGCAGCACGGCCATGGGATTGAGGCTGGGCGGAAGGGCCGCCCATCACGAACCGCTTGAGCATGGCGGGGCCCATTACGCCTGGGGGAGACCCACCTGGGGGAAGTCGTCCACACGGATGGCCTCCCGCCTGGCCTCCGAGGCCAGCCGGAGGGCTTCGGCCTCGGGCCCGCTGAGGACGCCCGCGGAAACGGCCTCCTGGGCCATCCAGGGCTCCGGCCCGGGCCGGAGGCGACCGGCGGTCACGGCCAACTGGAGCTTCCGCTCCAGGGGCTCGGCGGCGATGACCTTGCGCAGGGCGTCCTCCAGCCGCCCCAGGGGTTCCCGGGGATCCATGGGCACGAAGGCCCCGGCCGCCAGCCGTTCCCGCACGGGGGAGGGTTCCAGCAGAAGGCCGGCAACCCGGTGGCCCAGGTCGTCCCGGGGGCCCTGGGCCGTGCGTCCCCAGGGGAAGATGAGGGCCCGGAGCACCCACGCGACGGGGCGGTTGGGCAGGTTCCGGAGGAAGCCCTCCATGCCCTCCTCCACCCGGAGGAAGGCCTCCTCGCAGGACCACCGCAGGAGGGGGGCCTCCCCCGCGGGCCGGCCCCGGTCCTCGAACTGCTTGAGGCAGGCGGATGCGAGGTACAGATGGCCGAGGATATCCGCCAGGCGCCCCGACAGCTTTTCCCGGCGTTTCAGGCCGCCCCCCAGGGTGAGAAGGGCCGCGTCGGCGGCCAGGGCGAAGGCCGCCGCGTACCGGGAGGCCCGCTGGAAGAGGCGCCGGGAGGGCCCCCCCGGGACCCGGGCGGCCCTGCCCCCCGTGAGGCCCAGGAGGAGGGTCCGGGCCGCGCTGGAGAGACTGAAGGCCACGTGCGCCCCCAGGTGCCGCTCGAAGGTCTCCAGGCGGTCCAGGCTGCGCAGTTCGTCCAGCACGTGGGGATGGCAGCGGATGACCCCCTGGCCGAAGATGATGAGGGTGCGGGTGAGGATATTGGCCCCCTCCACCGTGATGCCGATGGGCAGGGACTGGTGGGCGTGGGCCAGGGGGTTCCGGGGGCCCTGGCAGATGCCCGCCCCGCCCAGGATGTCCATGCCGTCGTTGACGGCGCGGCGCATGCGCTCCGTGCACTGGTACTTCACGATGGCGGACACGACGCTGGGGCGCCCCCCCCGGTCGACGATGCCGCAGGTGAGGGTCCGGGCCGCGTCCATGGCGTAGGCGTTGGCGGCGATGCGGGCCAGGGGCTCCTCCACGCCCTCGAACCGGCCGATGGGCAGCTTGAACTGGCGGCGCACCCGGGCATAGGCCCCCGCCACCAGGGCCACGGCCTTGACGGCGCCCGTGGCCATGGCCGGCAGGGAGAGGGCGCGGCCCGCGGCCAGGCATTCCATGAGCATGCGCCAGCCGCGGCCCGCCTGGGCGGCGCCCCCGATGATCCAGTCCAGGGGGATGAACACGTCCCGCCCCCGGTTGGGCCCCACCTGGAAGGGGATGCCCATGGGGTCGTGGCGGGTCCCGATGCTGATGCCCGGGGTGGCGGTGGGGATGAGGGCGAGGGTGATGCCCTCGGAGCCCGCGGGGAGGAGGCCGCCCGGATCCTCCAGGCGGAAGGCGAGGCCCAGGAGGGTGGCCACGGGGCCCAGGGTGATGTACCGCTTCTCCCAGTCCAGGCGGATGCCCACGATGTCCCGCCCCTCGAAGCGCCCCCGGCACACCCGGCCCGTGTCGGGGATGGAGGCCGCGTCACTGCCGGCCTCGGGGGAGGTGAGGGCGAAGCAGGGGATCTCCTCCCCCCGGGCCAGCCGCGGGAGGTAGTGGGCCTTCTGGGCCTCGGTGCCGTAATGGTTCAGGAGTTCGGCGGGCCCCAGGGAATTGGGCACCATGACGGTCGTCACCGCCGCGCTGCACCGGCTGGCCAGCTTGAGCACCACCTGGGAGTGGGCCAGGGCCGAGAACCCCAGGCCCCCGTAGGCCTTGGGGATGATCATCCCGAAAAAGCCCTTCTCCTTGAGGAAGGCCCACACCTGGGGGGGGAGGTCGCGCAGTTCGTGGACGATGCGCCAGTCGTCCAGCATGGCGCACAGCTCCTCCACCGGACCGTCCAGGAAGGCCTGTTCCTCCGCCGTGAGCACCGGGGAAGGGGTGGCCAGGAGGCCCGCCCAGTCCGGGTTCCCCCCGAAGAGCTGGCCGTCCCAGGCGACGGTCCCGGCCTCCAGGGCCTCCCGCTCCGTGGGGGAGAGGGGGGGCAGCCGGCGCCGGAAGGCGGCCAGGGCCGGCCCCGTGAGGAGGGCCCTGCGGAGGGGGGGCACGTGGAGGACCGCGGCCACGGCCCCCAGGACGGCCCAGGGCAGGAGCGGGGCCCCGGCGAAGGGCGGGTGGGGGAGCCCCCCCCACCCATGCCGGGCCTGGAAGGCGGCCAGGCCCAGGGCCGCCAGGATGGTCCAGGCCCCCAGGGGGGCCCGGCGCAGGGCGAGGACCCAGGCCCCCAGGAGGAGAAGCATGACGATCGAAAGGACAGACATGGGCAGGACCCCGGACGGCGTGAAGACGTTGACGCCAATCTAGGAGCATCCCGGGAGCCCGCAAGATGCATCGGGCTTCAAAAAGATTCAGAAATAAATGATATGAGTGATCTTGGATGACCAGCCGACACATTTAACGACGCCGTTGTCCTTTATCCTTGCCCCTTCCACCTGCGCCCCAGGCGCCCCGCCCCCGTGGAGGATCGGGCGCCAAGGGGTGGAAAAGCGGCGCTGGATCTCCGCCGGCCATCAAGGCTTGGCGAAGACCTCCTGGAGGAAGGCGGTCATGTGGCCCCAGCTCCTTCGGTCCGCCGCTTCCTGGTACGCGGCCCCCCTGGAGGGATCGTTCCCCGCCTCCCGCTGGGTGAAGGCGTGCACGGCCCCCCCGTAGGCGATGAAGGTGTAGTCGGCCCCGGCCTTGCGCATCTCGTCGTGGAAGGCAGCCACCTCCTTGGCGGGCACGAAGGGATCATCGGCCCCATGGCAGACGAGGACCTTGGCGGAAAGGGAGGTCACCGGCCGATCGGGAGGCGTGTCCAGTCCCCCGTGGAAGCTGACCACCGCCCTAACGGGCAGGCCGCCCCGGGCCGCCTCCAGGGCCCCGGTGCCGCCGAAGCAGTAGCCGATGACGGCGATGCGGGAGGGATCCACCCCCGGCTGGGCCTTCAGGGCCTCGACAGCCGCCCGGACGCGGGCCTGGTACAGGGCCCGGTCCCCCTTGTAAGCGCCCGCTGCTGCGCCCGCCTCCTTCACGTCCTTGGGGGCCTTGCCCTCCCCGTAGATATCGGCCGCCAGGGCCGCGTAGCCCAGGCCCGCCAGCCGGTCGGCGGAGGCCCGCTCGTGGGCCGTAAGGCCCATCCACTGGTGGATCACCACCACGCCGGGCACCTTGTGCTTGGCCGCCTTGGGCACGGCGAAGTAACCGACCAAGCGGGTCTTCCCTTCCGCGTAGGGGAGGTCCGCGGCGGCGACGGGCAGGACGGCAAGGGCGAGGGAAAGGTTCACGGCACGCATGGTCGCCTCCGGAAAGTCTGGCCAGCCTACCCCGGTCTCCCATCCGGCTCCAGGAAAAAAGCCATGGGAACATCCCCCCATGGCCATCGAAGCCAGATTATTAACCAAAAATTCAATTTATCATGCCCCCCCCCTCGACAGGAGGCTTCCAGGGCTGGATCCTTTCCGCCGCCCCCCCGGGGGCCTTTTCAGATTCCCTTCCGATCCCCTCATCGAGGTACCCATGCTCCGCATCAACCGCTGGCTGGCCACGGCCGGTCTCTGGGCCTTGCTGTCCGGCCCGCCCCTCACCGCCCAGGTCCGCCCCCTGCTGCTGCCCACCCGGGGCCTGGACCCCATCTTCTGGGACTCCTTCATCAGCTGCGTGGACGCCATCGAGCGCTTCGTGGGCCCCCGCCTCCCCGAATGGGTCGTCCGGACTTTCCCCTTCTGCTACACCTCCCGGCGCCCCCTGTATGACCAGGACGGGCGCCCGCGCCTGGACGGGGAAGGCCGCCAGGCCACGGAACCGAGCCATCAGAGCGGACGCATCTTCCTGCCCCCCGCCTGGCGCGCGGGCCAGGGCGCCCCCCTGCCCTTGGTCGTCTACAGCCACGCCACCACCCTCGCCAAGAGCCAGGTGCCCTCCACCTTCCAGGGCCACGAATGGGTCTTCGGGGCGGCCGCCGCCGCCTACTTCGGCTTCGCCGTCGTCATGCCCGACCAGCCCGGCATGGGCGGGGACGGGGGCACGGTCCACCCCTACCTCCACCGGGCCTCCCTGGCCCACGCGGTGGTGGACGCCCTGGGGCCCGCGCGGGAGGCCCTGGCCACGGATCCCTATGCCACCGCGAACGGCTATGGCTGGGATGGGCGGGTGTTCCTCGTGGGCTATTCGGAGGGGGGCTTCGCGGCCCTGGCCGCGGCCCGGGAAATGGAGGAGCGGAAGGCCGAATTCGGGGGCGAGGCGGAATTCCAGCTGGCCGGGACCGCCTGCCTCGCAGCCCCCGTGGACCTTTCGGGCGCCGTGCGCAGGCAGGTGGCGGACCGGGACCTGTCCTTCCAGCATCCCTTCTTCCTTCCCTACCTGGTGGCGGCCTGGCACGCCATCTACGGGCCCTTGATGGATCCCCACGAGGTCCTCCACCCCAGGCTCCTGGAGACCCGGAACGACGGCAGCATCCTGCAGTGGCTGGACGGCACCATGGACGGGGTCGCGGCGGACGGGGCCATCACCCGCCGCATGGGAGCGCGCCCGGGGCAGGTGGTGCTCCGCTCCCTGCTCAATCCGGTCTGGGCCGAACGCAACCTCGACCCGCCGGGCTTCGAGGCGAGCCCCCTGAAGCGCCTCCTGGAGGAGAACGACGTGGCCGAGGGCTGGGCTCCCTCCCGGCCCATCCTCTTCGCCCAGAGCCTGGACGACCGGGAGGTGCCCCCGATCATCGCCCGGAACGCCATGGCCTCCCTGGGCGAGGCGGCGCGCCGGGCCGGGAGGGATCCCGCCCGGCTCCTGCGCTTCCAGGCCCTGGCCCGGGAGGGCTCCGGCATCGGCCATGTGGAGGGGGTGGCCCTGGCCCTGCCGGTGGCCTTCGAATGGATCGGACGGGGCGCCCCGCCGGGGAGCGGGGCGCCGCCGTCCGCTATTGGACGTCGCTGACCTTGCCTTTGAGGAAGGTGATCTTCAGGTCCTTGTCCGGGTAGGTGTAGATGACCTTCGCGCCCAGTTCCACCTTGGTCTGGGGCGGGCCCAGCAGGCGCTCTACCTCGGCCCGGGACATGCCCAGGGAGAGGGTGGTGGTGCCGGCGGCGGGGGCGGGAACGCCCTCCTGGATGATCTCCTGCTCGGAGCGATTGGCGTCCTTGACGGCCAGGGTGAGCTGGTCGAGGGCGTCGTTTTCCGCCTGGAGTTCATCGGAGAAGGGGGCCGCGGTGCTGCCGAAGGCCTGGGGAGGCAGGGGCGCCAGGCCGCCGCCCTTCTCGGACTGGAGCTTTTCCAGGCCCTGGTCCACGATGGCCCGCATGTGGTTCTGCATCTCCTGCAGGTCCAGGGTCCGCACGGAGACGATGCTGCCGCGGGGGCAGCGGCCCCGGGTGGAGAGGATGCTCACCTCGGCCCACTCGGAACCGGGGGCGGGCGGGTTCACCAGCTGGAGCACGTCCCCTTCCGACAGGGGGCATTCCCGTTCCCCGTCGTAGCCCATCACTTCCGCGTTCACGAGGAAGACCTTGGGACCATTGCGGCTGAAGAGCGGGGGCGGCTCGGAGGACTGGAGGTCGTAGTCCGCCGCCTGGTTGGCCCGGGCCTCCTCCATCTGGCGGCGGACCTCGTCGGCGATGGCCTGCTTGGCCTCGGGGCTCATGGCCGTGGTCTCGTCATAGACCACGGGCGGCTCGCTGAAGCTGGCGTTCTGGGACAGGTAGGCCACTTCCAGGGTGGTGGAGACGAGGAAGTCGGCCAGCCAGAAGTAGGGGCTCACGTACGTGGGATAGGGGGTCCAGTAGCCGCCGTAGTAGCCATACCAGGGCCGGGTGCGCCAGCCCCAGTGGTAGACGACGGGGCGGCGCCAGGGGGTGTAGCACCAGTGGTAGAAGGCCGGCCGGTAGTGGCGCACGGGCACGTAGATGGGGTAGACCCGGCCGCCGTGGGCCCAGGGGCGGAACACCCGGGGCCGCACCACGCCGTTGAAGACGTAGGTGCGCTGGATCACGGGGCGGTTGTGCCAGGTCACCTGACGCTGCAGGTAGCCCGCGCGGCCCGTGGCGTTGGCCACGATGACGCCGCCGCCGGGGCGGACGACCTCCACCCGGCGGACCCCGTTGGGGGAGTGGTGGATCAGGGCGCCGTTGGGGGTGCGCACCTCCCGGATGGCCCCGGTGGGCGTCCGGTGGATCTCCCCGCCCCTGGGGGTCCGGATCACTTCGCGCTGAGGCAGACGCCGATCCGGGCGGCCCGCCTCGGGGCGGCCGGGCTCGCGGCGGTCATGCCAATTGCCGGGACGGCCAGCCTCCGGCCGGTTATCAGGCCTGTTATCGGGCCGGGCATCGGGGCGGTTCGGCGTCGCGGGATCGCGGCGGGTCTCCGGACGATTATCCGGGCGAGCATCAGGCCGGGTCTCGGGCCGGCCGGGGGTCACGGGATCCCGGCGGGTTTCCGGGCGGTTATCTGGACGGGCATCAGGCCGGCCGGGGGTCACAGGATCCCGGTGGGTTTCAGGCCGGTTATCCGGACGGGCATCAGGCCGGGTCTCGGGCCGGCCGGGGGTCAC